>NZ_CEEDHK010000012.1:0-213944 GCF_979254655.1 Pseudomonas sp. AC229 | reverse complement strand
ACGTCAGCCTCATGCTGCTCAATGCCGCCGAGAAAAGTGAGCGCCTGAACCTGCCCGACAGCCTCAAGGGCCAGCACACCGCCAAGCTCACCGTCGGCCATTGCCTGTACTCAGACATGGGCCGTGTTCTGGCCGCCATAACCGCCGACACCTGCGGCTGGCACGACAGTTTCGGCGGCGTGTTGAATGCCGCCGAGGTACAGGAAAAATACGGCGCCGGCCGCTATCAGGAACTGCGCAACGGCTTCTTCCGCAACGGCGTCGACAACCTGTTGGTGGAAATGGGCAAGTGGAACCTCAACCTGCAAGACCTGCTCATGACCCTCAATCTGTTCAGCAAAGTGACGGTCGACAGCGACGGCTGCTTCCAGTTTGCCGAGGGCAATTCCAAGGCCGGCGACTACGTCGAGCTGTACGCGCCGATGGACACCTTGGTGGTGCTCACCGCCCTGCAACACCCCATGGATCCCAACCCCGATTACGCGCCAAAGCCGGTGCAACTGAGCTTCAGCAAAGTGGCTGAAGACGGCATCAGCGTGCTGTGCCGCACCTCGCGTCCGGAAAACGACCGTGGCTTCCACAACACCGAACGTCTGTACATCTGAGGGCTTTAACCATGTCGCTTACCCACAGCCCTTTCCATGAAGAAGCCGCCGTTTACCGCGCCACCATTGCTGCCGGTGAGCCGTTCCTGAAAGAAGTGAAAGCCGGGCAAACCCTGCGCCTGCTCGACCTGGAAGGAAACCAGGCCGTCGACACCTTGTTCTACAGCGCCCGCAACCCGCGCGAGCGCTACGACGTGCAACGCACCCTGCGCAAACAGAACCGCGTGTACCTCACCACCGGCACCGTGTTGTATTCCAACCTCGGCAACCCGCTGCTGACCATCACCGCCGACACCTGCGGGCGCCACGACACCCTCGGCGGCGCCTGCGCGCAAGAGAGCAACACCGTGCGCTACGCCCTCGACAAACGCTACATGCACAGCTGCCGCGACAACTTCCTGCGCGCCAGCCTGCACGACGGCCGCCTGAACAAAGCCGACATCAGCGCCAACATCAACTTCTTCATGAACGTGCCGGTTACGCCTGAAGGTGGGCTGACGTTTGAAGACGGCATTTCCGCTGCCGGCAAATACGTCGAGTTGGTGGCGCACATGGACGTCATCGTGCTGATTTCCAACTGCCCGCAATTGAACAACCCCTGCAACGGCTACAACCCGACACCGGCGGAGTTCTTGGTATGGGACTGATTCGGCGGTGGTTGTTTGCGCTGTGCCAGAGCCGCAGTGGGCAGGTTTTGCAGGTGAGCCCCCCTCTCCCGCCTGCGGGAGAGGGGCTGGGGGAGAGGGCTGCGTCTGACGCAGATTCAAAACCCTCTCCCTAACCCTCTCCCCTGTCCGGGCGACCGCAGCGGGCAGAGGGGACCGACCGAGTAAAGCATTTACACCGCGGACGACCGCCGGTGCACACCCAAATACAGCGGGACGGCCCGCCTCCCCTTTCGAGGGCTTAACGCCATGTTCACCAAACTGCTGATCGCCAACCGTGGCGCCATTGCCTGCCGCATTTTGCGCACCCTGCGCGCGCTTGAGGTGCAGGGCGTGGCCGTGTATTCCGAGGCCGACGCCGCCAGCTTGCATATTCAGCAAGCCGACGAAGCCTTCAGCCTCGGCGAAGGCGCGGCGGCGGGCACGTATTTGCAGGTGCAGAAAATTCTCGCCGTCGCCCAACAAACCGGCGCCCAAGCCATTCACCCGGGCTACGGCTTTCTCTCGGAAAACGCCGCTTTTGCCGAAGCCTGCGAAGCCGCCGGCATCGCCTTCGTCGGCCCAACGCCAGAGCAACTGCGCGTGTTCGGCCTCAAGCACACGGCGCGCGCCCTGGCCAAACAGCACGGCGTGGCCATGCTTGAAGGCACCGAACTGCTGGAAAACCTCGACGCCGCGCTGCTGGCGGGCGAGCAGGTGGGTTATCCGGTGATGCTGAAAAGTACCGCGGGCGGCGGCGGCATCGGCATGCGCGTGTGCCGTTCGGCCGAGGAATTGAGCGAGGCGTTCGACGCGGTCAAACGTCTGGGCCAGAACAACTTCAGCGATGCCGGCGTGTTTATCGAGAAATACATCCAGCGCGCCCGCCACCTGGAAGTACAGGTGTTCGGCGACGGCGCCGGTGAGGTGATCGCCCTCGGCGTGCGCGACTGTTCCGTGCAGCGGCGCAATCAGAAAGTGCTGGAGGAAACCCCGGCCACCAACCTGCCCGCTGGCATGGTCGACGAGCTCTGCGCCGCCGCCATCAAGCTGGCCAAGGCGGTGAACTACCGCAGCGCCGGCACCGTCGAGTTCGTCTACGACAGCGAAGCCAGCCAGTTTTATTTCCTCGAAGTGAACACCCGCTTGCAGGTCGAACACGGCGTGACCGAGCAAGTGTGGGGCGTCGATCTGGTCAGCTGGATGATTCAACTGGCCGCTGGCGACCTGCCGCCGCTGAGCGAACTGAGCGAGCACTTGCGCCCCAACGGCCATGCCATTCAAGCGCGTTTGTATGCGGAAGATCCGGGCCGCGACTTCCAGCCGAGCCCGGGCCTGCTGACCGCCGTGCAATTTCCGCCGGCCGATGGCAAAACCCTGCGCATCGACACGTGGGTAGAGGCCGGCTGCGAAATTCCGCCGTACTTCGACCCCATGATCGCCAAGCTCATCGCCTGGGCGCCGACCCGCGAAGAAGCCAGCGCCGGGCTTTACAACGCCTTGGGCGACAGCGTGCTGTACGGCGTGGAAAGCAACCGCGACTACCTGCGCCAAATCATCAAAGACGCACCGTTCGCCAGCGGCCACCCCTGGACCCGCTGCCTCGAACAATTGGTCTACAAGGCCGACACCTTCGAAGTGCTCGGCGCCGGCACGCAAACCACCGTGCAGGACTACCCCGGCCGCCTCGGCTACTGGGCCGTTGGCGTACCGCCTTCAGGCCCGATGGACAGCCTGGCGCTGCGCCTGGGCAACCGTTTGCTCGGCAATGAAGAAGGCGCCGCCGCGCTGGAAATCACCATGAGCGGCCCGACGCTGCGCTTTAACACCGACGCCGTGGTGGCGATAACCGGCGCCGACATTCCCCTGAGCCTCGACGGCGCGGCTCAGCCGATGAATACCGCCTTACTGGTAAAAGCCGGCAGCACCCTAAGCGTCGGCACCATCGCCGGGGCCGGCGCGCGCAGTTACCTGTGCCTGCGCGGCGGTGTGCAAGTGCCGGATTATCTGGGCAGCAAAAGCACCTTCACCCTCGGCCAGTTCGGCGGCCATGGCGGCCGCGCCCTGCGTGCCGGCGACGTGCTGCATATTCCTGCGCTCAGCGATGACAGCCACGGCGCCGCACTGGGCGGCGAACTGTGCCCGCCGCTGCCCGCCGTGCGCAGCATTCGTGTGATTTACGGTCCCCATGGCGCGCCGGAATATTTCACGCCCGAGTACATCGACACCTTCTTCGCCACGCATTGGGAAGTGCACTTCAACTCCAGCCGCACCGGCGTGCGCCTGATCGGCCCGAAACCGCAATGGGTGCGCGAGAGTGGCGGCGAGGCCGGCCTGCATCCCTCGAACATCCACGACAACCCGTACGCCATCGGCGCCGTGGACTTTACCGGCGACATGCCGGTAATCCTCGGTCCGGACGGCCCGAGCCTGGGCGGCTTTGTGTGCCCAGTGACGATTATTGAGGCAGACCTTTGGCAACTGGGGCAGTTGAAGGCTGGGGATAAGGTGCAGTTCACGGCCGTCAGCATTAGCGAAGCACGTTTGCTTGCAGCGACGCCGCTTTGCTCCCCTCGCCCGCTCGCGGGAGAGGGGCTGGGGGAGAGGGCCGGTTCCAACATTGATCCCACAATCCAAAGCCCCTCTCGCCTGCCCTCTCCCGAGTTAATTTCCCCCATCGTGCTCGACCTCGGCGACAACGACACCCGCCTCGTCGCCCGCCTTTCCGGCGACACCCATTTGCTGGTGGAAATCGGCGCGCCAGAGTTGGACCTGGTGCTGCGCTTCCGTGGCCACGCGCTGATGCAGGCGCTGGAAGCCAAGCATTTGAACGGCGTGATCGACCTGACGCCGGGCATCCGTTCGCTGCAAGTGCACTACCAGCCGGAAACCCTCAGCCTCACCGATTTGCTCGGCATCATCGCCGGCGAGTGGGACGCGGTGTGCGCCGCGCAGAACTTGGAAGTGCCGTCGCGCATCGTGCATTTGCCGCTGTCGTGGGACGACCCGGCGTGCCAGTTGGCCATCGAAAAATACATGACCACCGTGCGCAAAGACGCGCCCTGGTGCCCGAGCAACCTGGAATTCATCCGCCGCATCAACGACCTGCCCAATCTCGACGAGGTGTACCGAACCGTGTTCGAGGCCAGCTATCTGGTGATGGGCCTGGGCGACGTTTACCTCGGCGCACCGGTGGCCACGCCGCTGGACCCGCGTCACCGGCTGGTGACCACCAAGTACAACCCGGCGCGTACCTGGACGGCGGAAAACTCGGTGGGCATCGGCGGCGCGTACATGTGCGTGTACGGCATGGAAGGCCCCGGCGGCTATCAATTCGTGGGTCGCACGTTGCAGATGTGGAACCGCTACCGCGAAGTCGAAGCGTTCGACGGCAAACCGTGGCTGCTGCGCTTTTTCGACCAGATTCGCTTCTACCCGGTGAGCGCGGAAGAACTGCTGCAAATTCGCAAAGACTTCCCCCTCGGCCGTTACCCGCTGCGGATCGAACACAGCGTGCTCAACCTCGCCGACTACCAGGATTTCCTCGCCAAGGAAGCCGACACCATCGGTGCCTTCCGCCGTCAGCAACAAGGCGCCTTCAACGCCGAGCGCGAGCGCTGGATCGCCAGTGGCCAGGCCCATTTTGACAGCGAAGAAGCGGTGGCCGAACTCGGCGAAGACGCCCCACTCGCCGTGGGCCAACACAGCATTGAAAGCCATATTGCCGGCAACCTTTGGCAGGTGCAGGTCGAGGCCGGGCAAAGCGTCAAGGCCGGCGATGTGTTGGTGATATTGGAGTCGATGAAAATGGAAATTCCGCTGTTGGCGCCGCGTGACGGGGTGGTCAAGGAAGTGCGCGTGCAACCGGGCTCAGCGGTCAGGGCTGGGCAGCGGGTTGTTGTGCTGGAAGAAATCTGAGGTCGAAACAATCTCAACGGCTTTGCTCCCCTCTCCCGCTTGCGGGAGAGGGGCCGGGGGAGAGGGCTGCGTCCGACGCAATTTTAAAACCCTCTCCCTAACCCTCTCCCGTAAACGGGCAGAGGGGACAAATCGCGTTTCGCTCGCTATCTACGTTTGGAGCCAACCATGACCCACCCATTCGACCTGCGCCTGAGCGCCGTCAAAGCCGCCTACCTGGCCGGCACCACTACGCCGCGTCAGTTAATCGGCGCGCTGCGTGAGCACGCTGCAGCACTGAATCCAGAATTCAATCTGTTCATTCATTTGCTTACGGCCGAAGAGCTGGAGCCCTACCTCGCCGCCCTCGACGGCAAAAGCGCCGACAGCCTGCCGCTGTTCGGCGTGCCATTCGCGATCAAGGACAACATTGATCTGGCCGGCATTCCCACCACCGCCGCTTGCCCGGCGTTTGCCTATACGCCGAGCGAATCGTCGACCC
This sequence comes from Pseudomonas sp. AC229, assembly GCF_979254655.1. Lineage (NCBI taxonomy): Bacteria > Pseudomonadati > Pseudomonadota > Gammaproteobacteria > Pseudomonadales > Pseudomonadaceae > Pseudomonas > Pseudomonas sp. AC229. Next base: position 208,296 of record NZ_CEEDHK010000012.1, on the reverse strand, counting down.
TGGTCAAGCAACTGTTGGCGCTCGGCGCCGTGCCGCTGGGCAAGACCAATCTCGACCAATTCGCCACCGGCCTCAACGGCACGCGTTCGCCCTACGGCCCGTGCCGCAACAGCGTGCACCCGGACTATCCGTCAGGCGGTTCGAGCGCGGGTTCCTCCTTGGCCGTGGCGCTCGGTGTCGCGAGCTTTTCGCTGGGCACCGACACCGCCGGCTCAGGCCGCGTGCCGGCGGCGCTGAATAATCTGGTTGGGCTGAAGGCCACCAAAGGCCTGCTGTCGACCGCAGGCGTCGTGCCAGCCTGCCGCACCCTGGATTGCGTCACTTACTTCACCGCCACCGCGCGCGAAGCCAGCCAACTGTTGGCGCTCACCGCGACGCTCGATCCGGCCGATGAATACAGCCGCAAGAATCCGTTGTGGAACGATGGCAGCGCGTTCGGCGTACCGCGCCAAGGCTTCCGTTTCGGCGTGCCGAAGCAGCTTGAGCTCCTCGGCTGCCCGGAAAGCCCGGCGCTGTTCGCGGCTACCGTGAAGCAACTCGAAGCGCTGGGCGGCGTGGCCGTGGAGCTGGATTTCGAACCCTTCGCCGAAGCCGCGCGCCTGCTCTATGAAGGCCCGTGGGTGGCCGAACGCTATAGCGTGGCCGGCGAACTGATCGAGGCGCAGCCCGACGCCGTGTTGCCGGTGATTCATGCCGTGCTGTCGAAAGCACCGGGCACCACGGCGGTCGAATTGTTCCGCGCGCAGTACCGTTTGCAGCAGCTCAAAGCCGTGTGCGACCGCGCCATGGCCGAGCTGGACTGCGTGCTCACCCCGGCCTACCCGCGCCCTGTGACGCTGGCCGAACTGGACGCCGAGCCGGTGAAACGCAATTCCGACCTGGGCTATTACACCAACTTTATGAACATGCTCGACTACGCCGCCATCGCCGTGCCGGCGGGTTTTATGGCCAATGGCTTGCCCTGGGGCGTGACGCTGTTTGGGCGGCCGTTCACTGACCAGTACCTGCTCGGCCTCGCCGATGGGTTGCAGCGTCAACACGGTTTGCCGCTAGCGGGCGAACGCAGCTTGAGCCTCAGCGCACCGGGCGCCATCGCGCGCAACGACCTGGCACGCGTGGTGGTGTGTGGCGCGCACCTGGACGGACTGCCACTGAACTGGCAACTCAAACAACGCGGCGGCCGACTATTAACAGCCACCCACAGCTCACCTGACTACCAACTCTGGGCGCTGGCCGGCGGCCCACCGTTCCGACCGGGCATGGTGCGTGTCGCCGAGGGCGGCGTCGCCATCGAGGTGGAAGTGTGGGAATTGCCGAGCAGCGAGCTGGGCTCGTTCCTCACCGGCATTCCCGCGCCGCTCGGTCTGGGCAAAGTGCAACTGGCCGATGGCAGCTGGGAGAACGGGTTTATCTGCGAGCCCTATGGCTTGGACGGAGCCAGCGACATCAGCCATTTCGGCGGCTGGCGCGCGTACCTCAAAAGCCGCTAGCTGACGGCGGCCCGATAGCGGGCTAGCATGTCGCATTCCGTGCGAGCTGCTGGCCCCATGCCGTTACCTCCTTCCTCCCAAACCACTGCCCAAACCGACCGCTGCCCGTTATGCGGGCAGGCGAACCAGTGCACCGTGGCGAGCGGCGATTGCTGGTGTTTCAGCACACAGATTTCCCCCGAAGCGTTGGCGTGGTTGAGCGACGAGCAGATCGATAAAAGCTGCTTGTGTCCGCGTTGTGCGCAAGCGGCTGGGCCAGCTCTGCCGGTGCGGCCAGCAACGCATCGCGGCTAAAGCCGCTCCCACACGGCCTTTTTTTCCAGCGCGAGCAACCGATGCGCCTCGACCGTTTTCTGTCCAACCTCCCCGCCGCCACGCGCTTTGATGCCCGCGCCCAGCTGGCTGCCGGACGGGTGACGGTGGACGGCGTGGTGACGCGTGACGGTTTGCTGGATATTCGCGAATTCCATCGTGTCGAACTCGACAATCAAGTGGTGCAGCCTGGCAAACCGGCGCTGTATTTCATGCTGCACAAACCCGCCGGCTACGTGAGCGCCACCGAGCACGACGAGCATCCCACCGTGCTCGACCTGCTGCCCGAAGCCGCCGAGCACCCCTTGCACCTGGCCGGCCGTCTGGACCTGACCACCACCGGTTTGCTGCTGCTGACCAACGACGGTCAATGGTCGCGCCGGGTGACGCAACCGACGAGCAAACAGCCGAAGGTTTACTACGTCGAGACCGAGCAGGCGATCACCGACGCCTACCACGCCGTATTCGCCGAAGGCTTGTACTTCGCCTATGAAAACCTCACCACCCTGCCCGCTCAGCTCGAGATTCTTAGCTCGCACAGCGCTCGGCTGACGCTGTATGAAGGCCGTTATCACCAGGTGAAGCGCATGTTCGGCCACTTCCAAAACAAAGTGCTGCGCCTGCACCGCGAAAGCGTCGGGCCGCTGGTGCTCGATGCGGCGCTGGGGCCGGGCGAATACCGCGCGCTGAGTGCGGATGAGATTGCGGCGTTTTGAGGGAAGAACAGCCGCTGCCATATCGAATCGCGGCTGACTGTAGGAGAGGCTTTAGCCTCGATTCCTGCAAGGGAATGACGATGAACCTAAGCAAAACCTCCGTCATTCCCGCGAAGGCGGGAATCCAGAATCTCGAAAAGGAATACCGATCCACAGGCGCTCACCGGACCAGCAAACCACTCCCACCAACCGTCCTCATCTACCTCCCCCCACCCAAGCAGCCAAAAAATTTCGGGACTAAAGTCGCTACTACTCGCTCAAAACCCATGCAGTCGTTCTGGAGGGCCGTGATGAAGGCGCTGAAGTTGCTCGTGGGTTCGCTCGTTGTCATTTCGCTTACCGGCGCCGTTACCCCGCCGGCCACCTTGGCCCCGTTGCCGTCCGCGCAAGACCTGCGCCAGCAGCTGCAAGATCTCAAGCCGGGCCAGTTTCTCTGGTATCCGCAGGTATCACCGCAAGGGCCGGTGACGGTGGTGGTCAGCCTCACCGAACAGCGTGCGTACGTGTACCGCAACGGCATCGCCATCGGCGTCAGCACCGTCAGCAGCGGCAAGAAGGGCCGCGAAACCCCCACCGGTGTGTTCAGCATTCTGCAAAAAAGCGTGGAGCATAAATCCGACCTCTACAACGAGGCGCCCATGCCTTATATGCAGCGCCTAACGTGGGACGGCGTGGCGTTGCACGCCGGCCATTTGCCGGGCTACCCGGCCTCCCACGGCTGCGTGCGCTTGCCCATGGAGTTCGCCAAAAAGCTGTTCGAGACCACCGGTTTCAGCTCCACCACGGTGATCGTTTCCGACGCCCACAGCGCGCCGGTCGAGGTCTATCACCCCGGCTTGCTGGCGCCGACCGTGAGCGCCGGCAAACCGGTGGCGACCGCCGTGTTGAGCGACGACACGTTCTGGAATGACCCAGGCGCCAGCGCCGGGCCGCTGTCGGTATTGATCAGCCGCGCCGACCTGCGCGCTTATGTATTTCGCGGCGGCCAGTTGGTAGGCAGCGCGCCGGTGTTGTCGCTGGACAGCAACGAGCAACACCGTGGCATGGCGGTTTTCTCGCTGCTGGAAAAGCCTTCCACCAACGAACTGCTGCCGCCGCAACCGCTGCATTGGTCGGCGGTGCAAGTGACCAATCCGGAATACGGCAACTCCCCGCGCGACCAACTGGGCTCGCTCAGCGTCGACCCGCAGTTCCTCAAAAACCTGCACGCCGCCATGGACATCGGCAGCACGCTGGTGATCACCGACCTGGCCTCCACCTCGCAAACGCGCAACAACGGCAACTTCACCGTGATCACCACCGACGCCGAAAAAAGCCCGTAACCGCTGGTCAAAAAATGATCGGAAGCGTTCGACCAATTGTGCACAATGCGCCCGCACTCGAACTCAAACAGGGCCATTTGATTGTTCACTCGACTTCTTTGGGGACGCGCTATTCAGCGCTGCGCGGGCGTTATCGGCCTGCTCGCCTTCACCAGCGGTTTCGCTGCTCAGGCGCAAACCTTGCCCAGCGCCACCGACCTGCAACGCCTCGCGCCCAGCGCCAGCCTGACCGCGCTAAAGCTCGCACTCACCGCCTACCAGTGCGCCAGCCAGACCGATCCGGACAAACTGTTGACCGTCATCGACTACTCCAAACCCTCACGCGACAAACGCCTGTGGGTATTCGACCTGAAGCATAAAAAGCTGCTGTTCGAAGAGTGGGTAGCCCACGGCAAAAACAGCGGCGCCGACCTGGCTACCTCGTTCTCCAACGTGCCCAACAGCTACCAAAGCTCCATCGGCCTGTATCAAACCGGCGTCACCTACAGCGGCAAACACGGCCGCTCGTTGCGCCTGGTCGGCCTGGAACCGGGCTTCAACGACAACAGCCAATCGCGCGCCATCGTCATGCATGCCGCTGCCTACGCCGACCCGAAAGTGGTGCCCGGTCTGGGCCGTCTCGGTCGCAGCCAGGGCTGCCCCGCGGTGCGCCCAGCCATTGCCGGCAAACTGATCGACACCCTGAAAACCGGCAGCTACGTATTCGCCTACTACCCGCAAAAAAAATGGCTCGACACCTCGCGCTACCTCGGCGCGCAAAGCTGCCCCAGCACCGGCGAAACCCTGGCCGTCGTGCAAAAGTGAATACGTGTGGCCGGCAGGCGAAACCGGTCACTCATCGGACAGCCCGTGGCAGAGCCGTTTAATTTCCAAAAAAGCCCCGCCGTGCGCTTGCAGTGGTAAACGGCGGCTGCTTAAATCGAGGCACAAGGTCAGAGCGTGACTTATCAGTCACCGCGACCATCTAAGCACGTCCCCGGTTACTGACGCCCTGCGTCAATTGGATTCCTGCCTGGTTCACCCCGCCTTCTCGCAGGCGCTCCCCGCGCCGTGCAGCAGCTGTGTTGTTCGATCCTAACCGCTTGAAAAACAATAACTTACTTATTTTCATGGCTGACATTCAGTTGTCATGTCCAGGCGTTTTGCTGTCTGCCCAACACGGCTCTTTTTAGCGGCTACCCCGCTTACCGGAGCACCACCTTGCGCCAAGGAGGAAAACGACATGAGGCCAGAAACCGCCGTCGTTCATGCAAACAGCCACAACGTACACACCGAGTACTACGCCAACCCGGCGGCGCGTAAAACCGTCATCCTGGTTAATGGCTCGTTGGCCACCACCGCCTCATTCGCGCACACGCTCAAATACCTGACGCCGCAGTTCAACGTCGTCTGCTACGACCAGCCGTATGCCGGCCAATCGAAAGCGCACAACGCCCACGTGCACCCCATCAGCAAAGAAGACGAAGCGGAAATTCTGCTTGAGCTGATTGAGCATTTCGACGCCGACTACGTGTCGTCCTTCTCGTGGGGTGGCGTGGCCGCGCTGCTCGCCCTGGCGCAACGGCCCAAACGTATCGAGAAAGCGGTGATCAACTCCTTCTCGCCGCTGCTCAACGAGCCGATGCTCGACTACCTGGAAAAAGGCCTGTTCTACCTGCACACCATGGACCGCGAGAACATGGGGCAACTGGTCAACGACACCATCGGCAAACACCTGCCCTCGCTGTTCAAACGCTACAACCATCGGCACATCAGCAACCTGCACGACCACGAATACCGGCAGATGTACGCACACATCCACAAAGTGCTGCACCTGGACACGCACTGCCAAATGGCCTGCCTGCACAGCATCGACACGCCGCTGCTGTTCATCAACGGCGAGCGCGACGAATACACCACCGCCGCCGATGCGCGCCTGTTCGGCAATCACCTCAACGACTGCCAATTCACCACCGTGACCAACGCCGGTCATTTCCTCGACATGGAACACAAAGGCGCCTGGCAACAAACCCAAACCGCCATGCTCGGCTTCCTGCAAACCGGCCAACAACGCCGCGTCCCAACGTACGAGGTCACGACCGCCATCGCCGTGTAAACCACGTAGGAAAAGCCCGCCCACCGCGAAAAACATCGCCCTGTTTATCGCGGCGGGCTTCATTTCCTAGGCGGCTTCTGGTACAAAGGCCCCCGCAAAAGCGGGTGTCGTATAATGGCATTACTCCAGCTTCCCAAGCTGATAACGAGGGTTCGATTCCCTTCACCCGCTCCAAATTGAACAAGCTAAAGCCCTGATTATTCAGGGCTTTTTCGTTTCTGGGGTTTAGGGTGTCGAAAAAGTGTCGAAGATAGAGGCGCTAGACCGAGAAATAAGCTGCGGAAGCGACCTGGCAGAAGGCGAAGAATCCTACGAATAGCGGGACCAGAAACTCGAAGAGCGCTCTGCAAAAGGAAACCGGGCTGGTCAGCGAGAACCATTTTTGGTTCTTCTTAAAGGCCTCTTGTATGAGCTCCTCGATAGCGACGGCGTCCCTATCATTCCGGTCGAACGCATCCCACCCTTCTCTAGTTGCATCAACGTCATGCGCAAAAATTTCTTTTTTCCATGCTACAAAATCAGAGAAGGCGTAGACGGAAAACGCCACACAGAAATAGAAAAGAATCGAAGCCAACAACCACAGGAATATTTGCTGATCAGAGTTTCCGAACTCGATGCCCAGCGCGCTTATCTTGGTTGGTACCGCGCCTGTTTTCATAATGAAAATACTAAGAACGCTCAACCCCAGTAGCATCCTTCGCTCCTTACGGGTGACCTCTGAGAGTGGGTCCACAAGCCTTAGATCTTTTGCCATGCGAAAACTTCCCTGTAGTTGGCGAAACCGCTAAACGCTAAGTCCCTGCAAAGGCCCCAATCTTATTGCATCGTTCAAGTGTTCGGGAGCTAGATGCGCATATCGCATAGTCATGCTGAGAGAGGCATGCCCCAAGATTTCCTTTAGCGTCACGATGTGACCACCTCCCATGATGAAGTGAGCTGCGAAGGTGTGACGCAGGATATGGCTTGATTGGCCCCGTGGCGGGTTGATCGACGTCGACAAAAGCACTTGGCGAAATACGCCGATGCAGTTAGTGAAGTAGCCATACACGCCCCAATGATTCCGCAACGCGGTTACCAGCTCCGGTGTGACAGGCACCATACGAACGCGTTTTGATTTAGTCCTGGCGAACACCAACGAGTTACCCCGGATGTGCTCTGGCCGCAGCGATTGAGCCTCACCCCACCGACACCCGGTCGAAAGGCAAATGTACGCAACCATCGAGATATGCGGCGAAGTCGTTTTCTCACGCATTGCCTGTAGCAGCTCCGATATCTGAGGCTTCGTCAGATAGGCCAACGCTCGTTCCTGCAAGCGGACCGGCCGAAGACGCGTAAACGGGCACGGGTAGTCGATCACATCGAGCTTATGCAGCTCGTTGTACACAGCTTTCAAGTAGCCAAGACGATTGTTAGCGGTCTTCCCTGTGATGCCATCGGCCATCCATGCAGCGCGAGCACCTGCAATCTTTGCCCCATCAATCAAACGTGCTTGCGGATCACCCATAGCCTTTGCTGTTGCCTTCAAGATGGCGAAACGGCGAACGCCATCGGTGAGCGATACGCCGTGCAGTTCAAACCAAAGCTGGACTAGTTCGGATAACCGCCGCTTGTCCTTTTTGGGCGCACCACCCGCAGGAGAAACAGCTGTATTTGCACGGCAGGACGCCTCATACCTCAATGCATCGGCCTTTGCCTTGAAAGTCTTGCGGAAACGGGTACCTTTGATCGGTTCGACGTCGACCTTCCAACGACCGTTGGGGAGCTGTTTAATAGACACTAAACCGCCCTCCCCCAACGAACGTTTCGTTCCTCAAGCAGCGCTTTGATGTGTTTGTAGAGGTCGTGCTCTGTCATGTCCTTAGCGGCGTAGTGATCGCGGATAACGACCCAGCAGTCCCATTGCTGAAGCGTGGCGAAAGCCTTTTTTGCACCCACCTTTTCCCTTGCCAGCAAGCTGACGAAGTTGCCCAAGAACAGCTCAACGTTCTTACCGCTAAAGCCTCGACTGGTCTTGTAGTAGCGCTTGTAGTCGGTGTCATCGAGGAGCGAATCTGCTTCGATCTCGACCTTCACGTCATCACGAATAAGGGTCCAAATGGCATCGAAGCAGCCAGGGCGAACCAGCAACTTGAACTGACCTAGGCCGTACCGCCACAGACCGTCCAGATGGGCCGAAAACGCCTCAAACGAACGGGTGTCTAGGATTGCACCGGACGCCACATCGACAGACCCGCTAGCGAATTGCTGAATGATTGAGTGGTGGTAACGCAGCTCGATGCGCCACACATCTTCGTCCGGGTTGTAATTGCACGGGTCGTCTTGATCGAAGGAGTTCCGGCGACGCCAAACACTTTCCCAGTAGTCGAGCTTGTCTGTAGCTCGGGCCTGCAGGGTCTTGTTGTATATGCCGAGTTGGACGCCGGCTACAGATCCAAAAATGAACGATTGGCCCTTCCCATAGGTGGCAGATTCCAGAGTCCACTGAATTTCCTTGATGCCGGAGATATCACGAGAGATACGGGAGCGGCAGTGCATACGCGCGACCAGATCAACAGGCGGTTTCCAGCCTTGAACATCAAGCGCCAAGTGAACAGCGCATTGGTTGATTTCGAGGTGCGAGAGGATCTGTTCAGCGTAAAAATCTAGGCGGGCTTGTAGACGCTCTGGCGACAGGTTGTCGATGGCGTGGGGCGATACTTCGATTTTGAGGTGCGGGCCAATGCAGTCGATTTTGGCGTTGAAGTTCTTGACCAGCAGAATCAGGCCAAGGTCAGCGTTTTGCAGCTTGTACTGATACCCGGAGTCCTTCCCTACCCTCCCCGAATGCCAACGCTGGCCAGCGAAGTCGACCAGAACGCCGGGGGTCTCAAACAGCGCCATGATTTCCGGGCGGATCATGCCCTTGTACAACTGGCGCACGGTATCGACGCCACAACGGAGCAGGCGCACGCCGGATAGGTCGGTCATTGCCAAGGTTGAAGGATCAACGAACAAACGACCGCGTTTGTCTTCAACTGCCGTTTCAATGTTCAACCGAGTTTGATCAATTGGCTTTGCCATTTTTCTTCCCTAATGCCGTATATAGCGGAATTCATTCTTGGTTTATCTGACGTGCTACAGGGACGTCACGCGGCGGCTCGCTTGCTCTGTACCGAGCCGCGCGCTCGCCGCCTTGCTCCTCAATTCAGGAGCGTTCTGGGCAACCGGCTGTTGTCCGGGATGGCAATCACACGGGTGCCCGAAATCTCGCTTGCAGGAGCGTTAGCGTTTGTTTGGTAGGGGTTCGCTTGGGGTGTTGCGGATTGGCTGGATTGACCGCGCGCGAGCTGTTGCGCAGGCATTGCGCCCTTGCATACGGCTTGGCCTTCCCATTCCTTGTACTTGATGACCACATAGCAGGGGCCGCGATAGCCAAGCTTGTAGCCAATGTCGGCCAGTTCAGTTCCGGTCTGCCTAAATACGCGGCCTTCTTCATCCTCAACGCGGAACATCACCTTGCGGGTGAACTGCCCATCACGTTTGCCTTCGACTACAGCTTCAACATAGATATGCCGACCATCGAAGGGATGGGCTAAGACAGGATCCAGTGGAGCACCTGACCGGCCACCCAGAGAAACAGGCAGTACATCAGCAGCCACGTTACTAATATTTTGAGCAGGCGCAGCAGCAGCCGGAGCAGCTTTTTCAGCGGCGGGAGCAGCAGTTTCTTTGCTGGCTCCAGCAGGGCCGAAATCAATTCCGCCGAGAGAAAATACAGCGACAAAAACGCTGGCAATAAATGCCAAGAGAAAAAGTAGTTTAGGTGAGCGGAAAAGGCTCTTACCAGCCGTGGTGTCTTGGGAAACTCCGGTGGCGGTTGATTGGTAGAGCCGAAAGGTGTCGGGCTTGATTCGCTTGTATTCAACGATGGTGCCTTCGGCTGGGGCGCGGTTGAGCTGGGCGTCATGCTGGGCCTCCTTGTAGCGGCCAGATATGCCGATCACGGCAAGGTTTGAGTGCTTGTAGGCCATCTCGCTAGTCATCCGAATGTCGTCGCGGATGTAGCTGATGTTCGGTGTCGTTAGAACAACGTCCCAGTTCCAATGCCGGTGGCGGGTCCAGCCGTCGAGCCAATCCATGGGGCGATCAGCAGCGGCCGCCGCCTCACTACCACCCGGATAGTCGAATTGGGCCAGGTCCTTTTCGCGCCACGCTTTGGGGAAAACCAGCTGGGTTTCATCAAAGATGATGAATGCGCCCCGCGGAGCCCATTGGAACCAGGAGCGCATCTTTTCCATATCAGCCCGGACTTCTAAGTCGAGGTTGATGATGTCGACAGACTGGGGCACCTCAGGCATCACCTGCAGGACTCTTTCCAAGGTGAAGCCACGAATGTTGGTGATGATTACGCGGCCGGCTTTTAGCGCGCGTACCGCATCGTCTTGAATGGCGCCGGAGGTTTTGTACGATCCGTTTGGGCCATGGTGAATTTTGATAGCCATGGTCAGCGCCCCATGAACGGCACGAAGCGGAGCATGAAGCGGGTGGATAAGGCGGAGAACAGAATGTTCAGCGCCTGCGGGATACCGAAGAAGGAAAGCCCGCTCAATACCTCACCCGGCAGACCGGAGTACATCTGCCGGATTTGCTGGGTAACGCCGATGCTGTTCACCACGTCTTGGGCGGCTTCATAAGCCACTTCCAGGGCGAAGATTTGCATTTGGATATACGAGTACAGCGCGGCCTTGGTGGCGATCGCCATCAAGGTTTTGAGCAGGTCGTAAATACCAGTCGTGAGGAAGTCCCACACGTATTGGAAAAAGAGAAAAATCTGGTCAATGGTGCTGCTGATCCATTCCACGGTTAGTCCCTCAAGATGATGAAGCCGGCCAAGATCGTTGCGCAGGCGAGCAGGATGTATTTCAGGTAAATGAGCTGGTCTTCGAAATCGGCAGGGCAGAAATCGAGATTGGTGTTGATGTACGGGCTACGGATGGGGATGTCGTAACAGGGCAGCTTTGCGCCACCCGTGCCGATGTTCAGGTCGAAGACACCGGAAAACAGAGTTGAGTACTGGTTAATCAAGCTATCCAGTTGCTGGCGGCCTGCGTCTATCTTGGCCTGCCATGCCGCTTCCTCTTCCCCGAAGCCTTCGGATGCGTTACCCACGAGTTGCTTGGAGGGGCCGGCGATTTCGTCGTCGCCTTCTTCTTCCTCAACTTCGCCTTCACCCTCACCACTACCGGGCGTGCACTTGGCACCCTTACAGCTAGAGCTAGAGTCGCCGGGCGATCCGTCCGCGTTGGTGTGGTTGTTGTTGGTAGTGGTCGTAGTCGTCGTGGTGCAGCTGTTTACGCCGGTGCACTTGGTTTCGGTTCTGGTGGTCGTGGTCTGCGTGTCTTTCGAGCCATCCGGGTTGGAGGTCGTTTTGGTTTCGGTGTCGGTCTTTGTCTTGGTCGATTTGGGCTGTGTGATGACGCAGGTCCAATTGCCATTGACCGTGCCCCATTTGCAGTTTTCGTCGCCGTCTTGCTTAACCTCTTTGGTCTCGGTGCAGTTGTAGACCTTTACCGGCTTGCCATCAGCGGTTGTGCTGTCTGGACCGGCTTCGCACTTGTTCGAGGTTTCGACTTGAGGGGCGGTATCAGCCTTGGTGCAGTCGGACTCAAGATTGCATTCGGTGTAGCCCGCTGGGTTAGCTGCCGTGCATTGATTGCCGGTGTAGTTGCCGTCGTAGTAGTACGTGGTCCGGCCACCAGTAGTTAGCGGGTTGGAGTTCGTATGGTAAGCGACGGAGCAGCCGTTGATGCAAGCCGAGCCGGGGAGCGGCACCGATGCGGCAATGTTGGAAGCCCTGCCGGTTTTTTCGGTACAGGGGTTGTAGGGGACAACGCACTCCCCGGTCTCACCGTTGTATGTTGTGTTAACGGGGCAACCAGTACCCGAGCGAGTTAGTGTCCACCAAGAATCACGAACATCGGTCGGGTCATTTATTTTGACCTGCTTATAAGGGCACCTAAAGCTTGTTTCTGAAAGCCTAACAACGCCTGTCGTCGTGTATGTATAAACAGAAGTTGCGGCGTTTGCTTGGGATAACAGGATGGAGCAAACAGCAGCGGGGCTTGAAGAAGAAGCGCCGGGCCCCGTCCAAACGTAATCGGCAGCAAATGCTGACGGCAACACGCCCCAGAGAGCAAAAACTAAAATCAAAGACAGCTGTTTTCTCATGCAATAAAAAAGGAGCCTTTCGGCCCCTTTTCCCTCCAGATCAGAAGAACTCGCCGCAGCGGTAACCGGTGATGAAGGCCCCGGCCACGAATGCGCCGAGCCACACTGACCAGAGCATCTGTTACGACTTACGCAGCATGCCGAAAATGACGCCAGCGCAAGCCAGAACGGCCAGTGCGAGAGCGACATAACCAGCCACGGTGCCAGCGGAAGTTGCGCCGGCAGTGATTTGCTCTTCGATGCCATCAGTGCTGATTGGGATGGCAGCAGCCATGGCCTGACCAGCGGAAAAAAGAGCTACGCCAGTAGCGATACCCAGGTTGCGAACGGTGTTGCTCAGTTGCAGTTTTTTCATTGGTTGTTACCTCATACGTCGAAGGATTGAGGCTATCCATCCACCAGATAGCCCGATTACGAACACCAGCAGCACACCGCCAAAACCAACGGCGAAGGCTTTTGGTGAAAAACCACCTGAGACCAAAATGTCTACATAGCCAGCGGCCTCAGGCGGAATCAGATAGGCCTGTTGCCATCCAAGTTGGGAGCAGCTGATAGACGCATCAGCGTTAGTGACCCACTCCATGCAAACCTGAACAGCAACGACCATCAGTAGTTACCCACCAGAGGGAGGCCGCCGAACGCTTGCACCTGCGCTACCACCGAATCGGCAATGGCGAGGCCGTCAGAAAGGCCCCATAGGTAGCCGCCAATACCGGCTAAAGCGGCGATGAACAAATAGCGATGCATGGCAAACCCTCCCGGCTAGTCGTTACGCCTTGGGCGCTTCGGCAGTGGGTTTGCTTGGGGTTTGTTGGGGCGATTGAGTGGCAGCGCGAGGCTTAACCGACTCGATGTGCAGGGCGAGATTTTTACCTTTGTTCTGGCCGCCACGGGCAACGTCAAAGGTGATGCGCACAGTTTCCAGCGGCGAGAAGTGAGCACCGGCAGCGAAGATTTCTTCGGCGGCGTCATCGTCAGCAGCCATGCCGATAATCGACAGACCGTGTTCGGTTTTGCCGTCCGGCTCATCGCCGTAGAAAACCTTGATGTACTTGGTGCCGCCCTCGCCGTCGAAGCGCTGAGTGCCGAGAAATGCCACTTCCATAGTCGAACGAGCCATCTTTGTTTCCTCGCTTAGTTGCGCGTTATTGCGCGGTTTTGCCTTTCAGCAGGCCGAGCGATCCCGAGCGGATGAACTTTGAAATTTCAAAGCCGCTGGGGTGAATCGGATTGCTGGGGTTTTGGTTACCGGCCTACGTGGCCGCTTGAAGCTTTAAACCAAGGGCCATGCCCTTGTTATCCCGTTTCGCCACCCGTGCCCGCGTCTGGTAAACCAGCCCCGGACACGGGCGGCGATTTGGTTTGCCCGGTGTTTTCGATTGGTACATACCGAAAGCGCTTGATGAACCACCACCGAATCAGCACATAGGCCAGCAGTGGGAAATTCAGAACCGCTCCGAGAAGCGCCCATTGGTTGATAGCCATCAGATCAACTCTCCAGCTCGAACAGGTCGTACCGGGGAACGTAGGGCGTTGGCTTGCCGGTGTCGTACACAACGTTCCAATACTTCGGGGGCCGGCGCGATGGCGAATGTTTCTCGCAGATAAAGGCCGGCGTTACTTCCCACTCCGACAGCAAGACTTTCCAGACGCCAGCTACCCGGCCCATCTTTAAGGGGCGTATCGGGCGTGCAGACGCGGGGCGGCAGTGCTCGCATCGTGTGGATGGGGAGGAAACGACGCTCACCATCGCGGCCTTTGACCAGCAGACAGAGCAGCCACAATCCACGGAGTGCGGCAGATGCAGATACTTGTGCATTCGTCATTGCTCACCTCGCAGGATGGCTACAACGTCGTAGGCGGCTTCGCGGAGCTGTACCTTGGCGTCACGCAGTGCGCCGGTTTCGCGGCTTTCAGGTTCAAGGACGCATAGGTCGTAGAAATCTTGAGCGGGTACGAGCTGGAGCAACGCGCTTTGCAATTCAGGAGTGCGCTGGGCGAAGGCATTCATGGTCAGTCGTCCCGCTCTAAAAGCTGTTTGTGGTAGAGGGCGACATTGACCATGAGGTATTTGCCGATCTTCACAGTTGGGATGTAGCCACGTGCAAGCCACGCTTGAACGATGCCCGTTTGATCTCCCATCCCGATCCAGTCACAGAACTGATCCCAAGGCATTACAGGCGGGGCAACGGTGAATTTTTGAACGTCGGGTCCTTCCGGTTGCATGCGCTTTACTCCACTATGTTCAGCTATAACTAAGCACTGAGTTATTTGTATCTAATACAAATTTCATAGAGCGAATATAAGCCCCCTTGCATACATGCGCTAGCATTATGTACAAATTATATAGAACAAATTCGCATGATTCGAGAACGTCTTATAGCCGTTTGGGAGTACAAAGGCTTCACAGCTAAGAAGCTTGAGGCAGAGACCGGTATCGACCGCGAGAAGTGGTATGCGCTGAGAAATGGCAGAAGAAGGGCGAACGAAGACGATATCGAGGCTTTTGTGAAAATTGCCCCAGAGTATGCTTTTTGGATTGCCAGCGGATTAGTGATCCCAGAGAGCGGCCAGACCAGTCCCGAGTACGACGAAGCTAACTCAAAATTGGAAGATCGAGACGCGGGCAGCAGATAACTGAAGTAGCGGCCCGGCGGTGGTTTGCAAGAAAAGGAGTTTCATCGTGAAGATACTAGTAGCGGCATCAGGGATGATGTTCACCTATGCGGAACGGAGGCGGTTAAATGAATTAAATCCGCAGGCTCTTCTGTTAGTGAGTTTTGAAGCCGCGTTTTTATTATCGTTTTGACGCATTTTGGAAGATAGGAGCATTAATTTTTCATGATGGATATTTATAAGAAATTTTCTAGGATTTTTTTGTGGCGGCAAAAAGCTATTTTGCCGGCAGTTGTTATTATTACTGTTATTTTCTCTGGCGGAGCCCAAGCTGCTTGGTGGCATATAGCAGTGGGCGGCTCATTCGCCACTGCCCAGCTTGCTTGTAGATCTATTAGCCCGCCCGTTACTAATGTTTCGCGAAATTGGGTTGCCACTATCACGGTTCCTGATTCTACAGGGACCTGTACTTATGAGAATCTTCAAACAGTTGGTACCACTAGTTCCTGGGTCACATACACTGCCCCAATAAAGTTCGGTGGCCCCCCGCCTTGCGCTGCCGGGAGCTTAGAGGATGCAAACACCGGCGCTTGCGTCACTCCCACAAATCCATGTTCAAACGCCGACGGCCAATGCTCGCCTACCCCCAGAGATAATGGCAAGGCTCCTCAAGACTCGTGCGTCGCCAATCCCGTTAATGTTATGAGCGGAGGCAAAATTCAGTCGGAGCAAGATTACGTCGCTACGTCCCCATCTCCATTGTCGTTTTCGCGCTTCTACAACAGTAGTGACGGTGTATGGCGCCACAACTACTCAACCCGAGTGAATATTTCGGGCACTGATTTAACACTAGTGTCTGCCGACGGCCACGAGTCCTATTTTGTTGCAGCCGACACAACCGTGACGGGAGAGGCCTCTGAACTTGGGAAGATGTCGAAACTCTCGACGGGTTGGAATTACACTGCCGCTACGGGTGAAACATTTGTTTTTGATCAGACAGGTCGACTACTTCAGCAAATCACTGCAAATTCCGATGTGTTGAGCTTTGCGCACTACGCCGCGACTACGACTGTTACGGATGGGTTCGGTCGAACCCTAAGCTTTACGGAGGACGCCACACACCAACCGCTAACGCTGAGTGCCACGGGTACCGAAATTCAATTTAACTACAACGCTAGCTCACGGTTGGTGCAACTTACCCGTAGCCGCGCAGGGGTAACTGAACAGCGCCAATTTCATTACGAAGACACTCGCAATAGCAAACTACTTACTGGCATTACCGATGAGCGCGGTGTCCGGTATGCCACTTGGACTTACGATGAATTAGGCCGTGCCACCTCAAGTGAACATGCTGGCGGTGCTGCGCATTCTGACATCGCCTACAACGCGGATGGGTCACGCACGCTCACCAACGAGTTGGGTAAAAGTACTCGCTACACCATCTTAATGGCGGGCGGTGTCAAACGGATTCGCACGATAGAAGGAGAGGCGTCTGCAAACTGTCCACTGAGTAATGCGGCGTTTACTTATGACTATCGAGGGCTACGTATCCGCCAGTTGGATAAGAACGGTGCGCTAACAACCTTCGCTTACAACGACCGGGGGCTGCAAACCTCCCGCACCGAGGCCAGCGGCTCTTCAATTGCACGCACCACGACCACCACCTGGCACACCAGCAAACCACTGCCACTCACCATCACAACGCCAACGCTTGTGCGTACCTACGTCTACGACGACAAAGGTCGCATCACCCGCCAAACCGACAGTGCTAACCCTCCTGTAGCGGGCACCGAACGCGTGTGGAACTACGCCTACAACGCGTTGGGTCTTCTAGAAACCGCCGACGGCCCGCGCACCGATGTAGCTGATATAACCACCTACGCGTACGACGCGGAAGGCCATCTCACTACAGTCAGAAACGCTCTCGGTCACGTCACGACGCTTAGTAACTTCACCCTTGAAGGCCGTCCACAGACGCTTACTGACGCCAATGGCACTGCCACCATCCTGAGTTACACACCCCAGGGCTGGCTTTCTAGCATGGCGACCGGCAGTAGCGTCACGTCATTCGAATACAACGCCGTCGGCGATATCACCAAGACCACGCGTGGCGACGGTAGCTCGCTGACCTACACTTGGGACGATGCACGACGTCTAACAGCAATCAGCAATAACCTCGGCGAACGCGAGGAATACGACCTCGACGCCATGGGCAATCGCACCACCTTGCGCCGCACCGACAGCAGCAGCTCGCTGACCTTGCAGCGCCAATGGGTTCACGACGAACTGGGCCGTGTCATGCGGTCTGTTGGTGCGCAAGGCCAAACTACCAGCCAGCAGTACGACTTAAATGACAATCCCACGATCACCACTAACCCACGCGCCTTCAGCAATACCCAGGCTTACGATCTACTCGACCGCTTGGTGAAAAATACCGACGCCCTCAACGGTGTTACCTCCATCACCTACAACGCCCAGGACAACCCCACTCAGGTAGTAAGTCCACGCCCCGTATACACGACCTATCGCTACAACGGTTTTGGGGACCGTACCGCCATCGTCAGTTACGATACCGGCACTACCGCGTTCATCTACGACAACGCCGGCAACCTCACAAAAGCAACAGACGCCCGCAACGTAGTCATCACCTACACGTATGACGCCCTCAACCGCCTGACCGCGCGCAGTTACCCGGCCAAGCCCGAATTGAACGTCAACTACTATTACGACTTCACCGCCAACGGCAATAAAGGCATCGGCAGACTTACCGGCGTTCAGGATTCCAGCGGCATCCTCGGCTATTCGTACGACGAGCAAGGCAATCTGATCGAGCAACTTCGCTCAGTCGCGGTTAATGGTGTGGACCAATACGACAGCCTCACCTTTACCTACGACGGCGCCAAACAACTCACAGGCATCGGCTACCTTGCCGGTATCCACGTCAGCTACCAGCGCAACATCGCCGGCCAAGTGAGCGCGGTCTCACTGCAAGTCGGGAGCGGCACACCCAGCACGCTGGTAAGCAACCTCAGCTACCTGCCATTCGGCCCCGTGCAAAGCCTCGCCTGGGGTAACGGGCTTACCTTGAGCCGCAGCTACGACCAGGACTATCGCCTTACCAACCAAACCGCCGGCAGCTTAACCAGTGCCTACGGTTACGATGCCAACAGCAACATCGCCCAATATCAAAGCAGCCTGTTGGGCGGCATGAACTACAACTACGACGGACTCGACAGGCTGACCGAAGAAAAGAACGCCAGCTTGCGCAAGACCTACAGCTACGACGCTGAAAGCAACCGCCAGAAACGCGTGCACTACACAACCATCAACGGCACCGAGCAGACCCTCAGTACGCAAACGCTGACGTATCAAACCAGCAGTAATCGCCTTGCCCAAAAAGGGAACGACCTCCTCCAGCACGACGCGGCCGGCAACCTCACAAAGGTTGGCACCCGCCTCTACAATTACGACCAACAAAACCGCCTGCTCAGCGCCTACAACGGCACCGTGCTGCTAGCCGAATTCCGCTACAACGCCCTCGGCCAACGCACCCATAAAATCACCCCGCAAGGCACCACCACCTTCATCTACGGCCCCAATGGCCAACTGTTCGGCGAACAACAATTCGACGCCCAAGGCATCAAACAAAAAGGCCAGTACTACATCTGGCTCGACAGCATGCCTCTGGGCGGCGTAACCCTGACCTACAGCTCAGGCGTGGTCACCAGCAGCACCCCGTTTTACCTCCACAGCGACCACCTCAACACCCCACGCATGGCAACAAACGCAGCACAGCAAATCGTGTGGAAGTGGCCGTCGGATGCGTTTGGGGTTGGGGCGGCGACCGGGTCGCTTGAAATGAATTTACGGTTTCCGGGGCAGTACTTTGATCAGGAGACGGGGCTGCATTACAACTACTTTAGGGATTACGACCCGGATACGGGGCGGTATGTGGAGAGTGACCCGATTGGGCTTGAGGGTGGGTTGAATACGTATGGGTATGTGAATGCAAATCCGATTACCAGCGTTGACCCATTGGGGCTCATGGAGCTGCCGTCTGATCCAAGCAAACTACCTCCCGACTGGTCGAGAGATGAGACTCACAGAGATCCCAATGGTGAGCGTTGGAAGCATCCTAGCGGTGACCAATTGGATTTCCATAAGGGCCGGGAAGGCAAGCCCGGTTGGAGAGGTAAAGATCATTGGCATCACAATGGCGGCGAAGAACATCTTTCTCCCGGCGGAGATATCCCTGACCCTGAAGCGGAAGAAAAATGTGGCGACAACTGCCAGAAAACAGCTGTGGTAGTGTTCAGTGCTGGTGGTGCATACGTTGCTTACAGATGTCTACGAATGATTCCGTCCCTATTTCCTCCGCTTTGGCCGACCATTCCAGCAAACGCAGCGATCCCTTGAGAATATATATGAACATTGAAAATGCATCGAAGTATTTTGACAGCCTTGGCGACTTGCATGACTCAAAAATAATGGATATTCATTATGCGGAAGATAAAAGACAATTAGCTATTGCTGTAGATGATTTGAATAAGAATTTTCTCGGGCTTCCTGAATATCGAGGCAAGCAGCCTGCAAAGATAAAATTTGATGGCGTCTATAGCTGTAACAGTGTTGACGATTTAAAAGCCCCGGCTTCAATTTTCGCGCTGGAAATTAATGGAGGCGCTTCAGGTGAAGATTTAATTGTGACTATTAATATAAGCCCTAGCGGCTCATTGATTTTTAAGTGCATATCCGTAGATGTATGTTTTGAAAATTAAACTTCTTGAGAGTGCAATCGTCACGCGGCAAGGGGGGCGGCAAGATGCCCCCTTCGACTCAAGGGCCTCGTTCCCCGAGGCTACAGGCTCTGATGTGGTTCTCTAGCGACGGCGCCTGAGATGTTATAGCCGATTAGTTTACAACTACTTCAGGGATTAACGGGGCGGTATGTGGAGAGTGATCCGATTGGGCTTGAGGGTGGGTTGAATACGTATGGGTATGTAGAGGGGAATCCGCTTAATTACATAGACCCGAGCGGACAAGCAGCAATTGCCGGGGAAATAGTGTTCGGTACCGCAGTAGTTGGAGGCGCGGCCGCATTTCTGTGCTCCATATCTCCAAACCTTCCATACTGTAAAAACCTCAGTGATCCCGGGGAACGATGTGCTAATGCTATCGGCGGTGTTTTCCAAAATAATTCGAACGAGAACGGAGAACCGAACTCCAGTCCGGTAGATAAAGAAAAAACACCTGCCACTAATCCTGAGGATTTCGAAAACGTTCGAGGTGCCTCTGGAAAGAAAAATACAGATACCGGTGAAACCTGGGAGAAAGATAAACTTCACAACGATCATTATGAGGTTTATAAAAATAAAAAGAATTACGACAAGGGCATACGTGACAGAGATGTTTGGGCGGATGGTCGGCCTAAACGTACCTTTTAAAAACTCGGATTTTTCAGATGAAAACAAATGAAATATGTGAAAGTTATTCTAGTAGTCCAGTTGGACTAAATTTTAAATTGTTAGAAAGTGACGACTCCGAGAGTGATGAGTCGACGGTATTAATAGAAGGTTCAAAAACCGCTCTAATAATGCTCGCAAAGCTGTTAATGGCAGTCGCAGAGGATCCCAATGAAAACGGATTTTCTATGTCACCATCTGGAGCAGGGAAAATACATTTTTCAAAAAATTCAAAGCTTGGATTTTATCTGCACTGCGCAGATTAGTAATTTTTTAGAAAAGTACTAATGGTACATCGATAGCAAGCTGAGTCGAGCCTTCGCTACAGACTCACCTCGGGTTTGTAGCGCCGGCCTAAAAAGTGCAATGGCCGGTAAGTTTACAATTACTTTAGAGATCACGACTCGGATACGGGGCGGTATGTGGAGAGTGATCCGATTGGGCTTGAGGGTGGGTTGAACACATACGGATATGCCGGTCAGAATCCTGTGATGAATGTGGATCCGGATGGGCAGTTCTTTTTTCTTCTTGGCCTTCCTGCGCTTGGAATGGGTGCCGGAGCTGGAGCCGGCGCCGGAATGGGCACAGCCATTACGTACTCCGCAGCCATCGGAGTGGGAGCCTGGGGAATTTCCATGATTGGAGATCCTCCACGGTCGGAAACTAAGGAACAGGAACAAACTAGCTGCCCAAAAGGGAACAATAGTTGCCCGCCTTGTGAACCGCCAGTTGGAACTGTTCGCTACCGAGTAGATTTGGTTCCTCCAAGCAAACCGCACTATCCGCATGCGGGTTCACATGTCCACCTTTATGAGCGGCATCAAAGCCCGGCCCCAGCTTGTAAGTGCTTTTGGCATCCTGTTGGAACAACGGAGTTGCCGCCTCCTCCTAATATGTCTCCTTTGGAATGATAAGTTTATGAACTATATCTCTGGCGAAAAAATTAACGTTGGCGACCGGGTGGAGTTGTGGTCAGGAACGAACGGAATTGTGGTGGCATCTCTGGATGATGGTACTTTTTCTTCCGGGTTCCCCCCTCAGGATTGGTTATTTTTAAAGGTCGGCGTTTTGGTTGAGATGGATAATGGTGAAGTTATGCACTTTTCTGAGCCTGATTTTGATTTGAAACTCATAAAAAGCTGAAGTTGCCGTGGGGAGGGGATGGATATATTTAATTGCTCTATTTTAGATTCGATTAAAAAATCTGTCCCAAATGGCAGAGTATCCAGGCCTCGTAATTAGTTATCGTCCTTGGATAGCCGCTTTTGGTCGTTAGCGGATATGTCGAAAATGTGTCGAAAACAAAGCCATGTAATGTCAGATGAAGCGCAAAACATCCGAAGCTCACGCCCGACAAAGCGGGGCTTTGCTTCATAAAGCATTGAAAATAAAAGGGTTCGATTCCCTTCACCCGCTCCAAAATTCGAAATACAAAAAGCCCCGCTGATGCGGGGCTTTTTGTTTCTGCTTTTCACATTCCCAGCCGCTTCACACCAACCGCCTCTCCTTAGAAGGCCGATACCCGTAATACGAGCTGTAACAGCGGCTGAAATGACTCCCCGTCACAAACCCGCACGCCAGCGCCACCTCGGCCACCGACAGCTTGGTGTGTTGCAACAGCCGCCGTGCTTCGGTGATGCGCAGTTCAAGGTAGTAGCGCTGTGGCGTGGTGCCGAGTTGTTCGCGGAAGAGGCGTTCGACTTGGCGGCGGGAGCGGCCGACGTAGTCGGCGAGTTGGTCGAGTTCGAGCAATTCTTCCAGGTTGGCTTCCATTAGCTGCACCACTTCGCGGGTGGGGTCGCTGATTTTCAGCAGGGATTTGGGGTTGACCCGACGATAGCGGGAGGCTTCGAAGGCGAGGATGTCTTCGATGCCGTCGACCAGCGCGCGGGTGTGCAGTTGTTTGATCCATTCAAGAATCAACGTTGGCGCGCCCGAGGCGGACGAGGCGGTCAGGCGGTCGCGGTCGATGACGTAGGGCTCGCTGGTGACTTCGGCGCGTTTCGCCACTTCGGCCAGGGCGGAGCGGTGTTCGGGGTGAATGGCGCAGCGGTAGCCGTTGAGCAAGCCGGCATTGCCGAGAAACCAGGCGCCGTTCCATAGGCCGCCAAGGGGAATGTTCAGGGCGGCGGCGTCTTTTAATAGGCGGTTCAAGTCGGCGCTGGCGTGCAAGGCGGTGCGGTAGCCGCCGCACACCACCAGCAAGTCGAGGGTGCCCAGGCAGGCGTGGTTGAAGATGGCGTCTGGGCGAATGACAAGGCCCAGGTCGCTGATCACTTCATTGCCGTCGAGGCTGAAGTGGCGCACGGCGAACAGGCCGCTTTGCAGCAAATTGGCGGTCACCAGGCTGTCGAGGGCTTGGGTGAAGGCCGGCAGGGAGAAGTGTTCGAGTAGCAGGAAGCCGACGCGGGTTTGTTTGCTCGCCGGCGTTTTTTCGTCGTCGAGATAGCGGTAGTTTTTGTTTTTCATCACGTCACTGAAGGTTCGACGTTGCATGCCAGGTGCCTCGTTGGTCGTGCCTTTGCCTATGGTCGCGCAGTACGCGACGCCGGCCATTCCCACAAACGACATCCGGGCAGCTCTGTTGCGCACAGCTGGCATAATCGGCGGCAACTCATAGCGGGAATATATAAATGGCCACTGAGAGCTACGACCAAATCGCGCTGTTTGCGGTGGTGGCGCAGGAGCGCAGTTTTACCCGCGCGGCGGCCCAGCTGGGTATGTCGCAGCCGGCGCTGAGTCGGGCCATGCGCCAGTTGGAAGAGCGCTTGGGCGTGCGCTTGTTGGCGCGCACCACGCGCAGTGTTTCGCCCACTGAAGCGGGTGAGCATTTGTTGCGCGTGGTCGCGCCAAGGTTTGAGGAGATCAAGGAGGAGCTTGCGCTGCTCAGCGAGTTCCGCGACAAGCCGGCCGGCACCTTACGCATTACGGCGGGCGAACACTCGGCCAACACGGTGCTGCAACCGATGCTGGCCAAGCTGCTGCCAGAACACCCGGATCTAAACGTCGAGATCATCGTCGACTACGGCCTGACCGACATCGTCGCCGAAGGCTACGACGCGGGCGTGCGCCTCGGTGAGCAGGTGGCCAAAGACATGATTGCGATGCGCATCGGCCCTGATTTTCGCTTTGCGGTTGTCGGCTCCCCTGACTATTTCAACCGCCACCCTCGGCCGAAAGTGCCGCGCGATCTGATGCAGCACAACTGCATCAACATGCGCCTGCCGACTTACGGCGGGATCTTCCCATGGGAGTTTTCGAAGAAGGGTCAGGAACTGAAAGTGCGGGTTGAAGGGCAACTGGTGTTCAACACCATCGCCTTGCGCCTGGACGCGGCGCTGCAGGGGCTGGGCCTGACGTTTATGCCCGAAGACATTCTGCGGCCGCATATCGAAGCCGGCCGCCTGGTTCAGGTGCTGGCCGACTGGTGCACGCCCTACTCCGGCTATCACCTTTATTACCCCAGCCGCCGCCAGGCCTCGACCGCGTTTACGCTGCTGCGCGAGGCCCTGCGTTATTCGGCGTAACGCCTAGCGCGTTGCGGCCAAGGCATCGCGAGCGCGTTGCGCCGCTTCGGCGGCGTAGTGGTCGGCCAACACCTGCGCCACCTGTTCCAGCTGCGCAACGGTCAAGCCAACCCGAAGGCTTGCGGCCATGTGCGCGCGCAGTTGCGACTCGGCCCCAGGCGTGGCGGCGAGTGCGCCGACGGTTGCCAGCTCACGGCTTTGCCAGTCGAGGTTGTCGCGCTCGAACAGGTCGCCGAACAAATGCGTTTGCAGGAACTGATTGATCGCCGGGGCGAAATCGAACAGAGGACCCTGCACGGGCGCGCCGGCAATGTGTGTCTGGTTTGCCGTACCGGCGGCGAGCAAGGCATTGCCGGTGGGCGCTGCTCGACTCGGTTCACGGCCCGGAACGTCGGTGATGCCCCGCTGCTTGCGGGCCTCAAGCACTTTCATCAGTTGCCCCAGGGCGTTGAGGCTGCGCGGGAAGCCGCTGTAGGCGTAGAGCTGCACCAGAATTTCCTTGGCTTCGCTGACGGTCAATCCAGCATCCAGGCCTTGGTTCAGTGCAGCGTCGAGTGCGGGCAGGTCGCTCGCCGCCACGGCCGCCGCCATTAACGGAATGGCTTGCTGTTTAGCCGACAGCGTTTGCGAGGCGGCTGCAGGAGTTGCCTCGGGTCGAGGCGCGTGGGCTTGGCCGGCTTGGTATTGCTCGTCGGAAACCTTTTCCATCCAGTCGACGGCCTTGCCATCCACCGTGCCGGTGAGTGCCAGATGGGTCATTGGCGAGGATGGCGCTGCACCGTGCCAATGCTTGACGCCAGGCGGACACACCACGACATCGCCGGGGTGAATTTCCTGCACGGGCTTGCCCCATTCCTGCGTCAAGCCAATGCCTGACGTCACCACCAAGCGTTGCCCAGCCGGATGGGTATGCCAGGCCGAGCGTGAGCCGGGCTCGAAGGTGACGTAGGCGCCGGACACTTCAATGTCTTTGTCGGCGGCAAACAAGGGCTCGACGCGCACGGGACCGGTGAAGAAGTCATCCGGGCCTTTGACGGCGGCTTGCTCGCCGGCCCGGCTGATGTGCTGCGCGGCGCTAATCTCGCCCGCGCCTGCCGCAGTTTCTACAAACGGGCTGGCCACACACACGGCCAAACCTAATAGCGTTCTGTTCATAAGGCGCTGCCTCCAAACGTAAGCGAGCGGCCACGGTAGCGCGCGAGAGTTATTCAATAAATCGCAGCCCGCACAATGCAGTCATACCCAATACACATAAATACGCACCAAGCACTCACACAATTAGTGAACCCCAGCCACGCCAGAAACCTAAGGTTGTATAAGCTGCGCGCCCTCACACCCCATTATCGCCAGGCCTCGCTATGACCCACCCTCGAATCGGTTTCGCCTGCCAGTACAAACACCCAGACCGTGAGCTGTCGCCCTCGGCGCTAAAACTGGTGGAAACCCCTTTCAACCCACGCACCACCACCCTGCGCTGGATGGAAAGCGTAGAGCCGCAGGTGGCGAGGGAAAAATTATTGGAGGTGGTGCTGCATAACCTGGCCGCGCAGCTGCGTTTGCTGGCGTATGTGGCCGAGTTGCCGCTGCCCTTGCGCATGCTGCGGTTGAGCAGCGACTTGCTGCCGTTTTATAGCCACCCGAAAGTGCACGGGTTTTATCAGGACCCGGCCATTGCGCAGCAGCTTGTCGACGGCTTCGCCGCCATCGGCACGGCAGCACGGGCGGCGAATATTCGCTTGTCGTTTCATCCCGGCCAGTACTGCGTGTTGGGTTCGGAGAATCCCGGTGTGGTGGAAAACAGCGTGGCGGAGTTCGAGTACCACGCTGACATGATTCGCATGATGGGCTACGGCCAGCGCTTCCAAGACCTCAAGTGCAATGTGCATATCGCCGGGCGCTTGGGTGTGGAGGGCACGCGCGCGGTGTGGGCGCGGCTGTCGGAGGTGGCGCGCCATTGCATCACGTTTGAAAACGACGAGAAAACCTATGGGCTGGATGACTGCCTGAAAATGGCCGACCTGGCGCCCGTGGTGCTGGACATCCACCATTGCTGGATTCACGAGAACGACTACATCGCCCCTGGCGACCCCAGGGTGCAGCGCGTGATCGACAGCTGGCGCGGGCTGCGCCCCACCATGCACTACTCGCAGCCGCCTGAAAGCCTGCAGGCGCTCGGGTTCGATGCCGAGCAGAAACTGGAAATGGCGGAGCTGCTGAAGGTTGTGTCCAAGCGCGACCTGTATGCCCACAGCGACATGATGTGGAACCGCTGGACCAACGATTACGCCCTGCAGTTTCTCGACCGCTTCGATATCATGCTGGAAGCCAAAAACAAGAATCTGGCATCGCTGGCTTTCTATGGCTACAGCCAGAAACCCGAAGCGTAAGCGTCCACTTCAGTGGGAATGGTCGGGCCATCGCATTTTTCCAATCTTCAAGTTATTGGCATTGAACGATCTTGCAGTTCCCATCTCTACCGAATGGCTCATGACGCGCAAGCTGGCCTGCGGCTGATGCATCAACGGCACGGCTAGGAATACGCGCTCAAACCGGCAACAATGCGCGCCACATACAACCACGTTGCACGCGCATCTTTCGAAGCTGGTTGAGATCAGCAGAGGGCTTAGGTTTGGATCAGTTAAAACGCCTCAAAAGTGGAATCGCCGGCCTGGATACGCTGTTGAAGGGCGGCTTTGTTGCGGGCGCGTCGTACATTATTCAAGGGCGGCCAGGGTCGGGCAAAACGATTCTGGCGAACCAGCTTGGCTTTAATCATGTGAACAATGGCGGCCGCGTACTGTTCGCCACCCTGCTCGCAGAGCCGCATGACCGGCTGTTTCATTTCTTGTCGACCCTGAGCTTTTTCGACAAGACCCAGATCGGCGAAAACATCCAATTTGTCAGCGCTTTCGACACCCTGGAAAACGAAGGGCTGGAAGAAGTGGTGAAGCTGTTGCGCCGTGAGATCAGTCGGCAGAAAGCCACCGTCATGATTCTCGACGGGCTGCTTAACGCTCGCTCGCGCGCCGAATCGCCTATCGACACGAAAAAGTTTATTTCCGAACTCCAAGGGCACGCCGCATTTGCCGGCTGCACCGTTTTGTTTTTGACCAGTTCACAGTTGGAAGACGGCAGCCCCGAACACACCATGGTCGATGGCGTGATTGAGATTGGCGAAGAAGCCATCGGGCCGCGAACCGTGCGACGCATCAAGCTGCGAAAAACCCGGGGCAGCGGCGCGTTGGCGGGTGTGCATGAATTCGAAATTACCGACGACGGCCTTATCGTATACCCGCGCTTTGAAAGCTTTTTCAATCGTCCCTCGCGCCCCGACAGCGATTACTTGGTGCGCATTAGTAGCGGCATCGACTCGCTCGACGAGGTCATCGGCGGCGGTCTGGCAGGCTCCTCCGTAACCCTGGTGGCCGGCCCTGCAGGCGCGGGCAAAACCTCCATTGGCATCGAGTTCATTGGCGAGTGCACGGAGCAGGAACCTGGCCTGTACTTCGGCTTCTACGAGTCGCCACAGCGTCTGCGCCTTAAAGCTGCGGCTTTGGGTCATGATTTCAAAGCCATGGAAGCCAGTGGCGCACTCCATGTGATGTGGAACTCGACCACCGCCGGCCTGATCGATCGCTTGGGTTACGCCTTGCTCGATACCGTCGAGAAGTACGGGATCAAGCGCGTATTCATCGACAGCCTGGGCGGCATGGCGCGCGTATCGGCCGACCGTTCACGGGTGCAAGATTTCTATTCGGCCTTAATGGCCGAACTTCGCTCCCGCGGCGTGACCGTGCTGGCCACCTGGGAAATCCAGAGTTTGCTCGGCAGCCAGATCGACGCCCCGGCGCCAGATCTCTCAAGCATCGTCGACAACCTGCTCCTCGTCCGGTTTGAGCAAAATGGTTCTGAACTTCAACGCCAACTATCGATTCTGAAAATAAGAGATAGCGCTTATGACCCGTCTTTGATGGAAGTTGTCATCGGAACTCCTGGTATATCAGTGAAGAAGGTCTGAAGCATGCGCTGGGCGACACAATCAACGACGGGAACAACGACGTTCCTGCCTGTTTTCCAAGTGCTCTGCAAAACAGCAGGGGCGCTATGAAGACGGTGTTGATTCTCGACGACGAATATTTGATCGCGGACATTTTGAGCTACGCGCTCGAAGACGAGGGCATCCTCACCGTGACAGCAGGTCGTGGTCAGAAAGCCCTGGAAATTCTCGACCGCGAACGCCCGGACCTGATCATCACCGACTTTATGATGCCGGGCATGACCGGCATCGAATTCGCCGAAGCGGTACGCAAACGGGAAACCCATGCCAATACGCCGATGATTCTAATGAGCGGCGCGCAGGCTCATTTGGGCGTCGGTCGCCCGGACTTGTTTATCGACGTGTTGGAAAAGCCCTTCGATATTCTGAAAGTCATCGACAAGGTCAAAGCTGTTCTCAAGATGGACGACTGATTCGTTTCGCCTGCAAGCAAAGCCCCTCTCCCGCTTGCGGACGAGGGACTGTTCAAATCTGTGTAAGCCTCCAGCACATCACCCGCACAAAACGCGCTCCCTCTATGGGCGCGGCGGCGCGGGACCATTGAACACGGTGTAGGGCAGAAACAGCGTGTCGGCTACCAGGCACAACGGGATGTCGATAACCACCAGCGGAATGAACGCAGCCAGCGGCCCGGCGTTGCCATCGGTCAGCCCCTTCAAATACTCAATTTCAGTGGCCGTTCCACAATAGGGATGGGCGCCGCATTGCGCGTTCTCATTGAATGTTTCGCTCACGGTGGCGCAGCCGGGTGCTGCGGCAATGACAGCAACCATCACTACATGCCGCACGCGCCAAATCGCGCATTTCATAGAAAAGCCCTCACCTGGGAAACGAAAGCAACTGAACGTAAACGGAACGGTACGCTAGCGCGGCCTTTGGCGCGCGTTAAGACTTCTCGCTCTCGGCCAATTGCATCAAGCACGGGTCATCTATTAACGAATTCGTCCTAAAACGCGCAGTTGGACACGCTTGCGTGACCGTCTGTACCTATGACGAATATGAAAAGTAGCCAGCAGGCTACAGGCGAGACTATGATTAACGTACTCAGCAGGACGCGTGAGTTTGATACTTGGCTAGATAGCCTCGATGACCGTTCAGGGAAAGCAGCCGTACTAAGTCGAATGGATCGAGCGGAGCTCGGCAATTTCGGGGACTGCGAGTCGGTCGGTGAAGGCATGAGCGAGATGCGCGTGTTTGTGGGTCCAGGTTACCGCGTGTATTTCGTGCGCGTCGGCCAAACGGCTTATCTGCTGCTTTGGGGCAGCGATAAGTCGGACCAGCGTCGAGGCATTAAGCGGGCTAGAGAAATTCTCATTGCTTTGCGAGGAAACTGAAAATGAGCGAGCAAAAATTCGACCCGGCCAATATGCCGATACTGGAAGTGGATCTTTCCAAAACCACGCCTTATGAAGCCTCACGTTTTTTGGACAGTCCGGAAACAATCAGCGCCTACCTCGCTGAAACGCTGAAGGCGCAAGATCCGCAGCTTCTTATGAAAGCACTCGCCGAAGTTGCCAAAGCCAAGGGCGTAAACAATGTGGCGCAGGCTGCGGGCGTTAACCGTGAGAGCTTGTATAAATCGCTCAAAGGCGGAGAAAAAACTCGCTTCGTAACCGTCAAGAAGCTGATGAACGCACTCGGCGTCGAGCTGACTGTTCAACCCATTTCGGCGAGCGCTGCGAGAGAAACCTGATCAGCGAAAGGCGGCGTCAGCGGCGCCGCCGAAACACGCGACCATGCAGACTGCTTACCCCTTCATTGCGCTGAGCCCCGCGCTCAGCATCAGCCAAAACGCCACGGCAAACGCAGTGCTGAGCACCAGCGTCAGCGCAAACACAACCTTGGCGACCTTCGACCATCGACGCTGTACGGCATGAAAATGCGCGTAGCTGGCCCAGCGTTTATGCCGCCACGCCAAGGTGCGGCCGCGTGCGCTTATGTATAGCCAAACGCCCATGCCCAGCAGTGTGGCCAGAGTGTTGAGCGCGGTGTAGCGCTGCACCATGAACGGCGCCATAAAGGCCAGAAAGCTCAGCGCGCCAAACCACACGCCGTTGCTCAACGCCCATACGCCGCCGAACACGAACGCGCCCCAGCTGCCGCCTCGCGCTTGCGGCGGCACGGTGCGCATGGGGTTGCCGGAGGTGTTCGCGATGTCGGGGAGCTCGAGGGTTTCGCTCACGCTTTTTACTGCTTCGCGCGCTGGTGAAACTCGGCGAGGTCTTCCTCGGCGCGTTCGAGCAGGTAGTGGTCGTCTGCCGTTTTAGCCAGTTCTACGCGTTGCTGGAAATAGGCCAGGGCCTGAGCGTTGTCGCCCTGCTCATGGGCCAGCACGCCGAGTTGAAACAGCCCATCGAGCTCGATATCGAGCTTGTCGTGCTGGCGCGACAGGCTCACCACGCGTCGCAGGTACGCCTCGCTCTGCGCTATGTCTTTTAGCTCGTACGCGTTTTGCGCCAGGTTGGTGAGCATGCCGGTGAGCTCGGCTTCGTCGGCACCGAACGTGGCTTCAGCATCGGCCAACAGTTGCTGGTTATAGGCCAGCGCCGCAGCGTACTCGCCATGAATGTGCAGCCAGTAACCCAGCTCCTGACGTAAGCCGAACTGCTGACGCACGTCCAGGGTGCGGTCTTGTGGAATCAGGGCAATGGCGGCGTGAAGGTGTTCGATCACTTCTTCAGTCAGCTCCAGCTCGGCAGCGCCCATCGACAAGCTGTAATGCAGCGCCAGCACCTCGTCGGGCGGCAGCACGGGGTTGCGCTGCTGAATCGCCAACGCTTGCAGGCCGAAGCTGCGCTGCTCTTCCCACTCATCGCGCTTGCCCTGTAGCAGCGCCAGCGAGGCATAGAGCTCAGCGAGCTCGGCGGAATTTTCGCCCTGGGCTTTGGCTAGCGAAATGAGTGCGGTGAGGTCGGCATGCATTTGCGAACCGCTGAAAACGCCCTCGGGGTCGAGCAAGGTGGCGCGCAGCGGCGTGAAGCGTTCGGCGAAGGTGCTGTTCGGTAGGGTGACGACCATAGGGGGCGGTGTGGAGTCTTGCATGGGGAAAGTCCTTTTCAGTCTGGGCCGCTTTGTAGAGTGGATATACGGCCATACCGTTCATGGCGAAACGCAGCCAGCCTGTGCGCAACGTCGATTTCGATCAAGCCTGATTAAACCGGATGCGGTTTCCGAACGGGTCATGCACTTCCATGACTTTTCCCCACGGCATGGTTTCGATTCCCGGGCGGCCGTAGCCGTATTGCTTGGCCAACAGCTCGGCCTGATAAGCCTCGATGTTTTCCATCGGCACGTAGACCGTTGAGCCGGGGCACGCATCGCCGTGGTGTTCGGATAGGTGCAGGCTTAAACCGGCGCGCTCAATGCGCATGTACAACGGTAATGAAGGTTCGAAGCGATGTTCGAACTCCACGTTGAAACCGAGGAAACTCAGATAAAACTCCCGCGCTTTCGCTTCGTCGAAAATGCGCAAGATAGGAATGGCGTTGGTGAAGCGAATATCGTTTTGCGTGGACATTGTCCTGCCTCCATTTATGGCTGTGCGCGCTACTTCAACGCGTTGTTCAATGCACCGGAACACACCATAACGCCATGGCGCAGGGCTGCGCTCGGCGCACTGTAGTCAGCGGTTGCTGGCTTGCCAAGCGCTGCCTCGGCTGAGGCTGCCGGTTTGTGCGATGGACCTGTTTTTCCGCGAGACGAAGGACTATTTCCCGTGCGCTGA
This sequence comes from Pseudomonas sp. AC229, assembly GCF_979254655.1. Lineage (NCBI taxonomy): Bacteria > Pseudomonadati > Pseudomonadota > Gammaproteobacteria > Pseudomonadales > Pseudomonadaceae > Pseudomonas > Pseudomonas sp. AC229. Next base: position 176,768 of record NZ_CEEDHK010000012.1, on the reverse strand, counting down.
ACAGGCTACTGAAGGCTAAACATCCGCGCGTCGTAGATAAACGCATGGGTGCTGACCACCGCAATGTCGAAGCGCGCGCGGTGGTTGGGGGTCAGCACGAGGTTGTTAGCCAAGGGGTTAACCACCGAGGGAATGATCAAGCCGAACTTGCCGGACCGTTGCAGAAACTCGGTGCCGAAGGCGCGGCTCGGTACATCGGCAGGCAGCCGGTCCCAGCCTGGCGGCAGGTCGCTGAGGGCCGGCTGAATGTAAAGACTGGCGTCGTCGGGCAGCGCTAACTCCACCATCACCAGCGGCATCTGCGGTGGGCCGCTTTGGTGAACGAAGGTTTCCAATACGCAGGTGGACGAATCCAGGGCCAGATAAATGGCCGGCACGTCTTGCTCGTTCCAGCGCCCGCCTTCCTTGGCGGCGCCCATGCCGTCAAAGTTGTGTGCCCATTTCGCAGTGCACAGTCGCCACGCCCGCATCAGACCACGCCACCGTATTCAATCGCGCGCAATACCCGGCGCACCTGGGCGGCGCTGATGTCGTTGTCGCATAACGACAGCGGCGCCTGGCCGCCCAGGGCCACGTTGTCGCGCTTCATCCAGGCGGTGGCTTTGGCTTCGTCTTCGAACACCTCGATTGCCAGCGCCGTAATGGCGGCGATGCGCAACACGCGCTCGGTGGTGGACGGGTCGAGCAAGGCGTTGTCGCGGCTCTTGCGAGTAAGAGTGGACTCGGAGACCAGCAACACCTTCGATAACTCGCCCACCGAGATATCAAATGTTTGCCCCAGGCTGCGAGCCAGATTCGCACTCAGCCCGTGGCGAATGACGCCCACCTGAACCTCGTCGCTCATGGTTTGGAGGCTGCGGGTGATGGCGGGGAAGTCAGTGGGCTCATCCGGCCAGACGATGCCCGCCGGCACATTCCAAATCGCGGCTGGCGCGGCGTGGTGGTAATGGGCCGGCATTTCAGCAACGCCGGCAGGCGCGCACTCCGGCTTTTCGGCGCTGTCGTAGTCTTTTGCTCGGGCGTTTGCGGGTTTTTTACGGGAAGCCATGGGGCTACTCCTTCAGTCATTTGACTGACACAGATAATGCAAATGACTGTACACCCGACAGCACAGAATGCCCAGCTGAACATCCGGTAGGACGCTTGCCGCGAAAGCGAGCTTTCGCATCGAGACGCCCTCCCCGTTACTATTTCCGCCTAACTCTCAGCCACGAGTATCGCCATGAGCCCCAGTATTGCCCCGGTGGAATTGTCCAAAGCCTATCGCCTGCTCAACCACGGCCCCACCGTTTTGGTGTCGGCGCGCCATGCCGGCGTGACCAACGTGATGGCGGCGGCCTGGGCCTGCGCGTTGGACTTTTCGCCGCCCAAGCTCACTGTGGTCATCGACAAAGCCACACGCACCCGCGCCTTGGTGGAAGGCAGCGGCGAATTTGTAATTCAAGTGCCCACGGCGGCCCAAGCCCAACTGACCCACACGGTGGGCAACCACAGCCTGGCGGACGACGCCGACAAGCTCGCCCATGCCGGCGTGCAGGTGTTGGAGTTTGCCGGCTACGACTTGCCGTTCGTGGCGGGTTGCTCCGCCTGGCTGGCCTGCCGGCGAATTCCCGAACCACATAACGAGGAGACCTATGACCTGTTCATTGCCGAGGTGGTCGGCGCCTGGGCTGACACTCGCGCCTTTGCCAATGGCCATTGGCAGTTCGAACACGCCGACCCCGAACTGCGCAGCCTGCACTATGTGGCAGGCGGGCAGTTTTATCTGACGGGGGAGTCGCGGGTGGTGAAGGCTGACTGATCAGGCGGGGAGGAAAACCGCGATGTCGATTTCGTCGATCTGTTCCGGCTGCAAGTAGCGCTTGGCGTAACGCTGCGGCATGCCGCTGCGCAGGAACAGGGCGAACAGGTCGGCATCGATATGCCCCTTGTCGCGCAGGTTGGCCAAGATGCGCACCGATTCGGACAAGGTCTTGGCTTTCTTATACGGGCGGTCAGAGGCAGTCAGCGCTTCGAACACGTCGGCGATGGCCATGATGCGCGCCGGAATCGACAGTTTGTCTTTATCCAATTGCCGTGGATATCCGGTGCCCATCAGCGTTTCGTGGTGGGTGCCGGCGTATTCGGGTACGCGCTTGAGGTTGGCGGGCAGCGGCAGGTTTTCCAGCATCATGATGGTCTGGATGATGTGCTCGTTGATCTTGTAACGCTCTTCGGCGGTGAGCGTGCCGCGGCTGACACTGAGGTTGTAGAGCTCGCCGTAGTTGTACAGGTGCTCGGGCACCGTGACCTTGAAGCCGTATTTGGGGTCGTACTCGCGGCTCGCCAGGCGCGGGAAGATGTGCTGCGGCTTGTCGGCCAGCAGCGCTTCCTGCGCCGGCAATTCCACCACTGCAAGGTGCTCGACGCGGTGCAATTCACCTTCGGACAACCCCAGTCGATCATCGAAATGGCGCAGCCAGAGCCGCTTGCCTATCTGATTCAAGCGCTCGATGCGCTCAGGCTCCATCAGCTCGCTGCCAATGTTGCATTCAGCCACGTAGGCGAAGTCGTCTTGCAACTGCGCCATGGCGCGCTGGTAGTCGGCGCGCGCGAGGTCTTCGTCAACACCATCGCGAATGGCTTCCAGGCAAGCGATATGGGCGTCGCGCAGCAGCACTTCAAAGCGCATGCGTACTTCGTGGATGCGGTTGTAGATGGTTTCCAGCTTGGTGGCTTTGTCGACCACGTGTTCGGGCGTGGTGATTTTGCCGCAATCGTGCAGCCAGGCGCCGATGCGGAATTCGCGCCATTCGTCTGCCGAGTTGAAGCTGAAATCGGCCAATGGCCCTTCGCTGACCTTGCAGGCTTCTTCGGCCAGCATCAGCGCCAGCTCCGGCACGCGTTCGCAGTGGGCGCCGGTGTAGGCGCTTTTGGCGTCGATGGCGCCGGCGAGAATTTCGATCATGGCGTCGATCAGCGCTTTCTGCGCGTCGATCAGGTTGTGGTTGTCCAGGGCGATGGCGGCTTGCGAAGCCAGGGCGCCGACAAACGAGAGCACTTGCGGCGAGAACGCCACCACCTCGCCGGTGAGCGGGTCGAGCGCGTTCATAAACTGCAGCACGCCAATCACTTCGCCCTGACGCGGCGCCAACGGCACGCTGAGCATCGACACGGTGTGGTAGCCCGACTCGGCATCGAAATGGCGGGTGCCGCTGAGGTCGAAACGGGTTTCGGCGTACACGTCGTCGATCACCACGGCCTTGTTGTGCAACGCGGTGTAGGTGGACACATGACGCTCGTTGGGCAGGCCGCTAACGGGGTCGTGCAGCACGATTTCGCTGGCCGGCAGGTCGTCGTCCATCGAGCGCAACGCAAAGCGCAGGGTGTCGTTCTCGGTTTTCAGGTACATGGTCGCGGCTTGCGCGTTACAGATGAGTTTGCCCTGCATCAGGATGTGCTTGAGCAGCGCATCGCGGTCGCGTTCGGAGGACAACAGCAAACCGTTTTCCACCAGGCTGGCGAGCTTGGCTTGGGTTTCCTGCAAGGTTTGGGTTTGCAGCTGCAACGCGGCCTTCATGCTTGAATGGTTGCGGTTGAGGCTGTCGACCTCATGGAACATCGAGGCTTTGGGCTGCTCGCCGGAGAAGTCCAGATTGCGGATCAGGCGCGTGTCTTCGGCCAGGCGTTCGATGGTGCGGTTGATGCTGTCCATGCCGTTGAGCGCCAACGGCAAGGTGCACAAAAGCACCAGCACCGATAGGCACAGCACAGTGGTCGGCGCGAGGCCAAAAGTCAGTGCCAGAATCGGCAGCAACTGCAGAAGAAAAAACGCGGTTAGAACAACTGACCAGTTCTTAAATCTGAACTTGATAAATCCTGTTGTCATACTGCAACCCGTTATTAAAATTTCCTTTTTGCCGTAATACTGGCAAATCACGTTGATCGCAGCTTTTATAAGTAGCGACAATACGGCGTCACACGTTTCGCACCGTTCTACCCAGCTTGCTCAGAGGGTGTTGAGCCCAAGAATTCGGGTCATCAGGGAGACTAGTATGTTTGTGCCAAAAAAAACCAGCCTATGGTTATGCGGTTTGCTTGCGCCACTGTTTTTTTCGTCATGGCTGCATGCCGCCGACGAGCCGTCGACGCAACCTGTCGCTAGCAAAGCCATTGGCTATGTAATGAAAACCGAGGGTGAAGCGGCCGTTATTGTCGACGGTAAGCCGCAGCCCGCCAAGGTCGGAATGCCAGTTTTTGTCGGCAGCTCGATCAAAACCGGCGCCAACGGCTCGTTGGGCGTGACGCTGGAAGACAACACGTTGATGTCGTTCGGCCCGAACAGCCAGCTGAGTTTCGATGCGTTCCAGTACGAGCCCAGTGAGCAAGACCTCAAGCTCAGCGCGAAGATCACCCACGGCACGCTCAATTACATTTCGGGTGTGATCGCCAAGCTCAAACCCGAAGCCGTGGAGATCAATACCCCCACCGGCACCATCGGCGTGCGCGGCACCCATTTTCTGGTGAAGGTGGACTGAGCCTGTTCATGCCTGGGTATCTGATTCGCGGCCTAGCCGTTCTGCTGTTGGCCCTGTGCGCCACGGGCTGTGCCACGTCGAAGTCTTATGTGGTGTTGATGGAAAGCCCCGACGGCACCACCGGCGCCATCGTCGTGCAAACGGCGAACGGCAGCACCCGTGTCGATAAAAAGCTCAACGCCGTGGCGCTCGACGGCAAAACCGTCAACACCTTTGCCGTCGAGCCGCCACGCGTGCAGCAAGACTTCTCCGCCGCACTCGGCGCGCAACCGGCACTGCCGGTGACCTTCCGTCTGTATTTCGACACCGGCACGGCGAACCTCACCAAAGCCTCGAAAGCCGACTTCCAGAACGTGCTCGTCACCTTGCGCGAGCGCGGGCCGTCGGCGGTGTCGGTAATCGGCCATACCGACACCGAAGGCAAGAGCAAGTGGAATGAGCAAATCGGCCTCAAGCGCGCCACGGCCATCGCCGAGATGTTCAAGAAGGAACGCATCGAGGTCATCGAGTTGGTGGTGACGTCCCACGGCGAAAGCAATTTGCTGATCAAAACGCCGGACGACACCCCCGAACCGCGCAATCGGCGCGTGGAAATCATCGTCCGCTAGCTCACTTGCGGTTCATGGCAAACGCATCGCCCTGCTCTCCCGCCAACAACCGCTGCCAGTGAAACTGCACCAAGCCATCGTTCGGGCGCTGCTCATGCAGCGCTGCGAATGCCGCCAACGCGCCGGCATCACCGGCCATCAACAATAGGTAAGCGGCGTCATACGCCTCGTCCGCCGTGCCTAACGGCTCGAACACTTCCACCGCCGCCGACTTACCCTTGAGCTGCACCTTGCCCACCGGGCGCATCGGCACGTGCGGGTTGCTGCGCGCAATAGCCGCCGACACACACACGCGCGTGCCGAGGTGTTGATTCAAACTTTCCAGGCGCGAGGTGGTGTTCACCGGGTCGCCCAAGGCGCGGTAGTCGAAAATGGTCGAGCCACCGAAATTGCCCACCACCACTTCCCCGCTGTGCACGCCGATACGGGTTTGGCCGAAGGCGGTGCCGCACGCTTGCAACTGCGAGACATAACCTTGCGCAAAGCGGTCAATTTCCAGCGCGCAGTTCAGCGCGCGCTGCGCATGGTCGGCCTGTGGCAGCGGCGCTGAAAACATAATGGCCACGGCATCGCCAACAATACGGTCGAGCGTGCCGTCGTGGCGGAAGGCGATGCCGATCACTTCTTCCAGGTAATCGTTCAGCAGGCTGACCACGGCTTCAGGGCTTTGCCGCTCCATCATTTCGGTAAAGCCGGTGAGGTCGGTGAACACAAAACTGCACACCTGACGTTTGCCGCCGAGGGTCAGTTGGCCGGGGTTATCCACTAGGTGTTTGACCAAGTTGGGCGACACGTAACGCGAGAACGCCTCGCGCACCCAGCGCTGTTCCCGCTCACTGGCGACGTGGTGACTGATGCTCGCCACGCTGTAAACCAGTGCCAGACCGATGCCGGGAGTGAATAGATCAAGCAGCAAGCGGTGCTCGCTGAAGGCGTACCAACTGGCGCCGTTTGCCGCGCCGATCAGCAGCGCCGTCAGCACGGCCGCCACCAGCGCAGGCAGGCGCAGCGCCAGCAGCGCCACCAGCAAGCTGCCGAGCACCAGCACCAGCGCTTCGACCGCCACCGCCCAGCCCGGCCGCTGTAAAAACTCGCCGCTGAGAATTTGCTCCAGCGCCTGCGCATGGACTTCCACGCCGGGAATGATGCCGCCCGATGGACTGAAGCGCAGGTCTTGCAGGCCCTGCGCCGAGGTGCCGATCAGAGCAATGCTACCGGCCAGGCCGTCCGGCGCCTGCCCGGCCAGCACCTGCCAGACGGGAATGGTCCGCGCCGCTTGCGGCTCGGTGAAATGCACCCAGAACTCGCCGCGACGGTTGGTAGGAATTTGCACGCGGCCGATGTCGATTTGCTCCACGCCTGCCTCGCCGCTGCGCACCCGGTACATACCGGCCCGCTGCGCGACGCGCAAGGCTTCGGCCACCAGCGATGGGCGCACTTGCTCGCCCAGCGCCAGTAACAACGGCACTTTGCGCACCACGCCGTCGGTGTCGGGCTCGAACGTAAGCGCGCCCGTACCGGCCGCCGCTTGTTCCAGTGCCGGCAAGGCGCGCACGGCCGAGGCGTAACTGGGCAGAAACGCCAGCGGCGGTTGTCCGGCAGTCACCAGGCCAAAGCGGCTCAGGGGTAATTCACCGCCCGCACCGCGCCGCTCGGTAGCAAAGCCGAGCACCACGTTGCGCGCGGTCAGCGCGTTGGCTAGTTGCGCATCGTGATCGGGCAAGGCTTGCAGTTGGCTGATCAGCCCATCGTCCAGCCCCTGGTCTTTCAACAGCGACGCGGGCGAGGTGCGGTCCGGCTCGGCAAACAGCACGTCGAAGACAATCGCCGCCGTGCCCGCCTCATGCAGCTTGGTCACCAACTCGGCCACCCGCGTGCGTGGCCACGGCCATTGGCCAAGGCGCGCCAGGCTGGCTTCGTCGATATCAATAATGCGCACGGGCGCGTTGTTATAGGCGCGCGGCTGCCAGCGCTGGTATTGGTCGAACACGGCGTTGTGCAGCTTTTGCACAGGCAACGGCGCCGTCACCAGCACCGCCGCGCTGAGCGCTACGGCAATTGCGCAACTAAATAGGCTGAGCGTCACACCACGGCGCTTGAGCATTGGGCGTTACACCATGGCCAGCGGTTGCTTGCGCGTCGGCGGCGGGAATACGCCGTCGAGCAGGCGCAGGTCGGCGGCGTCCAGGGTCAACTCAAGGGCAGCGGCGTTGGCGCGCACGTGGCTGGGCGTCACCGCTTTGGGAATGGCGATCACGCCGCCTTGCTGCACCAGCCAGGCCAGGGCCACCTGCGCCGCGCCGACACCACGGCGCTCGGCGATCTGGTTCAGCGTGACATCGGCCAGCATCCGACCGCCCTGCCCAATCGGGCAATAGGCCATGAGCGGCATGTGCTGCTGCTGACACCAAGGCAGCAAATCAAAGCCGACACCACGCTGCTCCAGGCTGTAAAGCACTTGGTTGGCGGCGCAGGCGCGGTTGTTCAGTTCGAGCATGTCGTCGAGGTCGAAATTGGACACGCCCCAGTCGCGGATTTTGCCTTGCTCACGCAAGCGCTCGAACGCCTCGACGGTTTCGTCCAGCGGGTACTGACCGCGCCAGTGCAACAAGTACAGGTCCAGGGTATCGGTGCGCAGGCGTTTGAGGCTGCGCTCGCAGGCTTCGATGGCGCCTCGGCGGCTGGCGTTATGCGGGTACACCTTGCTGACCAGATACACCTGATCGCGAATGCCTTGCAGGGCATCGCCCACCACATTTTCCGCGCCACCTTCGCCGTACATTTCAGCGGTGTCGATCAGGCGCATGCCCAATTCCACGCCCAGGCGCAGGGCGTCTACTTCGGCTCGGTGTTCGCTGGCGCGCTCGCCCATGCGCCAGGTGCCTTGGCCAATGGCCGGAAGGGTTTGGTTGGCGAGTTGAACGGTGTGCATGGGGCGTTCCTTATCCAATTTTTTGTTCTGTTTTTTCGTAGGAGCCAGCGTGCTGGCGAATCTTGGAAACCAACAGCTTCGCCAGCAAGCTGGCTCCTACAAGGCGCAGTGCGATGGCGCGGCACTTTCCACTTCGGCATAACCGTCGCCGTTCCATTGCATCAGGCAGAAGCCATGGCCGAACGGGTCGGCAAAGGTGGCGATGCTGCACCAGGCTTCGTGGCGGATCGGCGTTTCGTTTTTCGCCCCGGCGGCAATGGCGCGTTCGCAGGCGGCGGCCAGGTCATCGACCACGATGTCGACGTGCACCGGCGTCCAGTGCCGCTGGTACTGGCGCGCGGCGCCTTTGCACGGTTGGCTGCCGGTAGGGTTGGCGAGCAGGTAGATCGGCACGGGGCCACCCAGCAGCTCCGCCACCTGGCCGTCGAACAGGTAGCGCTTGAGGTGCACGCCGAACGCTTGGGTGTAAAAGGCGATACCCGCTTCGAGGTCGGGAACGTCGATGTTAAGCAGTAGATTCATGGAGGCATCCGTGGCTGGCTCGGTTGACGTGGGCTCGACTTATCTGGGCTCAGAACGGAGCCCGGATTTCAGTAAGAGCAGCAGCGACACCGGTTGTTCACTTTCCGGATGCAGCGGCTCTTGCAGCCACTGCAAGCGCCAGTCTGTTTCGGCCAGCAGCGTCAGCCACGATTCCAGGGTGCGGAAGAACCACGGCATGGGTTCGGCAAAGCCCTCGCCAAACCCTTCGAAATGCTCGACGCGCCAACCGTCCTGATACTGCCCTTCGCCCCGCGAGCTCCACGGGTGGATGGTTTGAATCAGCAACACGCCGCCCGGTGCGATCAGGCTGTGCAAGGCATTCAGCACCGGCGCCAGCGGTTCGTCGAGCAAGGCGAAGTTGCACACCAGCACATCGAACTTGCCCAGCAGCGGCGCCTGCGCTTCAAGATCGGCGTAACCGCACACGCGGTATTGCCCGGAACAAATGGCCCGCGCCGTTTCGATCAGCGGCACCGAGGCATCCACGCCCACGGCTTCGATGCCATGGGCCATCAAGCCGCGACACAACCAGCCTTCGCCGCAGCCGATGTCCAGCACGCGCTTGGGTTCGCAGGCCAGAATGGCGCGCACGATGGCGGCGTCGGTAACCAGCCGTCGGCTTTCAATGCGTTGTTCGCGCACGGCGGCGGTCCAGGCGTCGGCGTTGGCCTGCCAGCTGAAATTGAGCTGTTCTCGATGATCGCGTTGCATGGTGGCGCTCGAAGAAAAGAGAAAAAACACGCGCGAAGACGTTAACCGCATTTTGCCGCCGACAACAGCGTCTACGCTTTAACCCATGCAGAGCAACGCAGAGCCAAGGCCAATATTGATATGGGCGCATTGTGGCAATCGAACAGTAATTCGGCTGAGCAAACGGTGCCCGGCCTGACTTCCTCTCCTTTGCCCAACGCAAAACGCCCGCCACCCCGCTCCCCTTGGCGCCGGGCGGTGCGGCGAACCTTCTGGTTAACGCTGTTGTTTCTGGTGGTCGCTGGCGCCTGGCTGGTCTACGAAGAAACCACCACCGCCCGGTTTCAATCCCGCGAACTGAGCCGCTACGCCGCCACGCTCACCTATGAATTGGCTGAAGGCCCGAGCAACGCCATCCGCTACCCCGAATACGGCCCGTTCGACAAACGCCTGGGCTACGCCTATTTGCCAGACATGCTGGAGCGCCTGCAAAAACGCGATTACCTCATCCAGCAGCAAACGCGCTTTTCGCCCGCCTTGATGGAATACAGCCGCCACGGCCTGTTTATTCCCTACCCGGAAAAACTGCAAAGCGGCCTGGCCATCGCCGACTGCCGAGGCGCGCCGCTGTACAGCTTCACGTACCCGCAGCAGCTGTACGCCCACTTCAGCGACATTCCGCCCTTGGTGGTCAATAGCCTGCTGTTCATCGAAAACCGCTACCTGCTCGACCCGCAGCAGCCGCTGAGCAATCCGGCTGTCGACTGGCCTCGGTTCGTGATGGCAGCCATCACCCAGGTCGGCAAAAAACTCGACGTTCAAGGCCAATCGGCCGGCGGCAGCACCTTGGCCACGCAGTTGGAAAAGTACCGCCATTCTCCCGATGGCCTGACCCTCTCGGGCGTCGACAAACTCAAGCAAATGGCCTCGGCCAGCGTGCGCGCCTACCAGAACGGGCCGCAGACCCTGCCCGCCCGGCAAAACATTGTGCGTGACTACCTCAACAGCGTGCCGCTGTCGGCGGCGCCGGGGTATGGCGAGGTGCATGGCATGGCCGATGGCCTGCGGGTTTGGTATGGCGCCGACTTCGGTGAAGTGAACCGCCTGCTGAGCGATGCCAAGGCCGACGTGGCGCAACGCGGTCTGGCCCTGCGCCAGGTGCTGTCGCTGATGATCGCTCAGCGCCGCCCTTCTTATTACCTGGCTCAGGGCCACAGCCAGTTGGCGACCCTGACCGACAGCCACATCCGCATTTTGGCCAGCGGTGGCGTGATCGACCCGGCGCTGCGCGATGCCGCCTTGGCCAGCACCGCCACCTGGCGCGATCTCAGCGCCCAGCCCGGCGTACAAATGGTGGAAAGCAACAAAGGCATCAGCGTGGCGCGCAGCCGCTTGTCGAGCCTGCTGAATAAACCGCTGTACGACCTCGACCGCCTCGACCTCGCCGCCACCACCACTCTCAACGGCCAATTGCAGCAAGCCGCCAGCGATTACTTGCAGCGCCTGGCCGACCCCGCTTTCGCCGCCCAGGCTGGGCTGCTCGGCGACCACTTGCTGACCGCGCAAACCACGCAAGCGGTGCGCTACAGCTTCACCCTGTTCGAGCGCACGCCGGACGGCTCACGGGTACGGGTGCAAACCGACAGCACCGACCAGCCGTTCGATATTAACGAGGGCAGCAAGCTGGAATTGGGCTCCACGGCCAAGCTGCGGGTACTGACCACCTATTTGGAAATCATCGATGAACTGCACCGCCGCTTCGTCGGCCAAACCCCGGCGCAGCTGCGCAAGGTCGAGGTGCCGGAGCAGGATTACCTCACGCGCTGGGCCGTCGATTACCTGGCCGCCGGCAACGATCCCAGCCTGAGCGCCATGCTCGACGCCGCCCTGGAGCGGCGTTATTCGGCAAACCCCGGCGAACGGTTTTTCACCGGCGGCGGCCTGCACCACTTCAACAACTTCCGCCGCGAAGACAACGGCCGTATTCCGACCATGCGCGAGTCGCTGCAAGAGTCGATCAACCTGCCGTTCATTCGCCTGATGCGCGACGTGGTGCGCTACAGCACTTACCAAGCCAGCAACAGCAGCGCGCAATTGCTCAAAGATGATCACGACCCCCGGCGCAAGGACTATCTGCAGCGTTTTGCCGACCACGAAGGCACGGTGTTTTTGCTGCGTTTCTGGCGCAAGTACCAAGGCAAGAACGCCACTGAACGGCTCGACACGTTTCTCGACGGCATGCACCCCACCGCTTCGCGCCTGGCGGCGGTGCACCGTTACCTGATGCCGGATGTCGACGAAGCCACCTTTGGCACGTTTATCAACGCGCACCTGGTGGCCGAAAAAGTCGGGCCGGTACGCGTCCACGAGTTGTATGAAAAATACGGCCCCGGCGCTTACAGCCTGCCCGACCAAGGCTATATCGCCCGCGTGCACCCGCTGGAATTGTGGCTGCTCGGCTACCTGCTGCAACACCCGCAGGCCAGCTTTAACGAAGCGGTGACCGCCAGTAACAGCCAGCGCCAGGAAGTGTATGGCTGGCTGTTCAAGAGTCGGCACAAAAGCGCGCGCGACAGCCGCATTCGCATCATGTTGGAGGTTGAAGCGTTTCTGGACATCCACCAGCGCTGGCAGCGCGTGGGTTACCCCTTCGATCATTTGGTGCCCTCGCTTGCCACGGCCATCGGCAGCTCGGGTGATCGCCCGGCGGCGTTGGCGGAGCTGATGGGCATCATCCTCAACGACGGCATTCGCCAGCCCACCGTGCGCATCGACGGGCTGCACTTTGCCGCCGGTACGCCTTACGAAACGCAGCTAAGTACCAACCCCGATCAAGGCAAGCGCGTGCTCTCCAGCGAGGTGGCGACGGCCTTGCGCGGCGCCCTGGCGCAGGTGGTGGCCAAGGGCACCGCACGGCGCTTGAACGGCAGCTTTACCCTGGACGACGGCAGCGCCATGACCCTGGGCGGCAAAACCGGCACGGGCGACAACCGCATCGAAAGCGTCGGCGCGGGCGGGCGCATTCTCAGTTCGCGCTCGCTGAACCGCACCGCCACGTTTGTGTTTTACCTGGGCGACAACCACTTCGGCACCCTCACCGCCTTCGTGCCCGGGCGGGCGGCGGAAGGCTTCCGCTTTACCTCGGCGTTGCCGGTGCAAGTGCTCAAAGGCATGGCGCCGACGCTGCAACCGTATTTGCGCGCGGGCACGCAGTGTGTGGCCATTCCACAGCCGGTGACCACCACCTTGTAGGAGCCACCTTGGTGGCGAACCCTGCAAACGATGATGCTGAAATGTGCGTTTGCAGGGTTCGCTAGCAAGCTAGCTCCTACGGGCGGCTCTGAGCTGGGCGCTAGCCCCAAGCATTTGCCGCTGCCCCTGACACCTACCCGCTGGTAATATCTGCGGCGCCCTATTTCCCTGCTGTCTGGAGTACCCGCTTGGAGTCTGAATCCATCGTCTATGGCTGCATCCGCGACTGGCCGTCGACAGATCCAGAGCAGGCGCGTGTGCGTCGTGCGATCAACAGGCGTGAACTGCGAGCCCTGCCCAGCGGCGATGCCTGGCCTTTTATTGGGCGCGACATGTTTTCGTTTTGCCCACAGCTCGGCGAAGGCTTGTACCAGACGCAAGTCATCCATTTCGGCGCCAGCTACCGGGCCATCGAATACGAATGGAGTTTGTGGGTCGAGCAGTTCGAAGCGCTGCTCAAGCGCTTGTACTGGGGCAGCGCAGTGGTGCACCTGGAAACCGAGCTGAGCGGCAGCCACACCTTTCGCTGGGAATCGGAACAGGGTTTTCATAGTCCGCAAGACAGCGGCGGCCTACTGGTTCGCTGCGCCTGGGAACGCGAAGGCGCGTTGCACAGCTAACCTCGCCAAGGCCGCATTTGCATGCTCAATTACCTGTGGTTCTTCCTCGCCGCGCTGTTTGAAATTGCCGGCTGCTACGCGTTTTGGTCGTGGCTGCGCATGGGCAAAAGTGCCTGGTGGATTGCGCCGGGGCTTATCAGCCTGGTGCTGTTTGCGTTGCTGCTCACCCGCGTGGAAGCGGCGTACGCCGGGCGCGCCTATGCCGCGTATGGCGGCATCTACGTGGTGGCGTCGTTGTTCTGGTTGGGCGTGGTGGAACGGGCGCGGCCGCTGAGCACCGATTGGATCGGCGCGGCGTTTTGCGTGGTGGGCGCGTTGATTATCTTGCTAGGGCCCCGCGCGATTCCCTCATGAAATACCGTCTGTAGGAGCCAGCTTGCTGGCCAAGCGCTTAAAATTCCGAAGCTTCGCCAGCAAGCTGGCTCCTACAAAAAGCTGAATGTAGTTCTGCTCACTCTTCCAGCCATTGCTTCGGCACGTCGCGCTTCATTGCCAATTGGCACTGTTCGCTCTCGGCATCAAAAACGATCACCGCCTCGCCTTTATCCAGCGCGCGTCGCACACGGGCGACGCGGGTATCGAGCGGAGTTTCGTCGCCATTGTCCGTGCCGTCACGGGTGACGAAGTCTTCGATCAGGCGCGTGAGGGTTTCGGGTTCGAGCATTTCTTGCGGGATCAACATGGCACTTCTCCAGAAAGCCCGGCGATGTTAACCCACTCCACGCCGTCCCATTAAGACGACGAAATTTCTTCGCTGGCTGGGGTTTCTTTTCGGGCTACCAGAAAACGATCCAGGGTGTCGTACAGCACCTGGCAGTCCAGCGGTTTGCTCAAGAAATCGTCCATGCCCACCTGGGCGCCATGCTCGCGGTGCTCGTCGAGGATATGCGCGGTGAGCGCCACGATGGGCACCGCGCGCAGCTGCTGTTGTTTCTCCAGCCGACGGATTTGCTGCGTGGCTTCGAAGCCGTCCATTTCCGGCATTTCACAGTCCATCAACACCAAATCAACGGCGCTGGGGTCGCGGCTGTAGTCTTTGACGGCTTCAACCCCATTGGCGACCACGCGCACGACGTAGCCGCGCTTTTTCAGCAAGCCCTGCACCACCAGTTGGTTCACCGGGTTGTCTTCCACCACCAGAATGCAGGCGCTATTGCCCGTTTGCTCGTCACGCGGCGGGCGATGTTCGCTGCGCCGTTCCTGGTAGAACTCCAGCAGCGCTTCGCGCAGCGGCGTAATGGCCAACGGTTGGGCGAGGTTGAGCAAGCGCAGGCCTTTGCTCGGCGGCAACAGCTGGCATTGTTCGGGCGGGCACAGCAGCAGAATGCGTTGGCCCTTTTCCAGGCGCGGGCGCAGGGCGTCAAGCCAATGCACAACGCTGCCGGGCCACGGCGCCATCAGAATGAGCAAGGGCGTGACGGCAAAGTCGTCGAGATAAGCCTGCAGTTTTTCCGGGTTCTGGCAGCGTTCGGTGCGCATGCCCCAGCGCTCCAGCAAGCGGCTCAGGGCGTCGAGGCCGAGGCCGTCCAGGGAAGTAATCAGCGCGGTTTTGCCTTTGAGCAGTTGGCGCAGTCGGTCGTCGCTGCGCTCACCTTCCTGAAGGGCGATATCGAACGCCAACCGCGTGCCCTGCCCCGGCGTGCTTTGCACTTCAATCGTGCCGCCCATCATTTCCACCAGCTCTTTGCTGATGGCCAGGCCCAGGCCGCTGCCGCCGTAACGGCGCGTGGTGCTGGAGTCGCCTTGGGAGAACGATTCGAACAATTGCGTTTGTGCATCGCCGGAAATACCTATGCCGCTGTCGCTCACGGCGAAGATCAGGTGCGGATCGCCCAGGCTGTTATTGCGCCGGCACACGCTGACGGCCACGTGCCCTTGCGCGGTGAATTTCAGGGCATTGCTCAGCAGGTTCATCAACACCTGTTTCAGCCGCGTGGGGTCGCCTTTGATGCGCTGCGGCACGCCGGTTTCCAGGCTCACGTATAGGCGCAGGTTTTTCTCCAGCGCCTGGGCGGTGAACAGGGTCAGGGTGTCCGAAATCAGCACTTCGAGGTCGAACTCGATGTTCTCCAGGCTCAGCTTGCCGGACTCGATCCGGGCGTAGTCGAGGATGTCGTTGATCACCGCCATCAGCGAGCTGCCGGAGCTGGCGATGGTGTCCACATAAAAACGCTGGCTGCGGTCCAGCGAGGTGCCCTTGAGCAGTTGCAACATGCCCAGAACGCCGTTGAGCGGCGTGCGAATTTCATGGCTCATCTTGGCCAGGAAACGGCTCTTGGCCTGGTTTTCGATTTCCGACTTGGCCGCCGCCTGGCGCGAGCGGAAGCCTTCTTCTTTGAGCAGGTTGATGCGGTCGGCCAGACCGATGGAGAGCGTGATCAACTCGATGGTAACGCCGACCTTGACCATCGTGCCGCCGTAAATACCGAAGATTTCGATGCCCAGCGAGCCGCTGGTGGCAACGATAAACGAGGTCAGCAAAATGCCCCACGCCAGGATGTAATACGAGCCGTAACGCAGGCCCTGGCGCCAGATGTACACGCCGCTGACCAGCAAAATAAACGACACCGACAGCACCGTGAGGCTGGCGA
The DNA here is from genome assembly GCF_979254655.1 of Pseudomonas sp. AC229. Taxonomy (NCBI): domain Bacteria; kingdom Pseudomonadati; phylum Pseudomonadota; class Gammaproteobacteria; order Pseudomonadales; family Pseudomonadaceae; genus Pseudomonas; species Pseudomonas sp. AC229. The sequence continues at coordinate 161,015 of NZ_CEEDHK010000012.1, read as the reverse complement.
GAATGTTCCAGGCTTGCAGGCCAATCACCGCCACCGAGGCCATGCAACACAGAATCAAGGCCATCAGGTATTGCAGGCCACGGTCCAGCCGGGGCGAGAACTGCGCGGTGTGCAGGAAGTGGCGGCTGAACTGCGTGGCGCTGAAGCTGTGCAGGAACATCAGCACATAGATGCTCACCGATTGCAGCTCGATCAGGTTGTGCATCAGCTTGAACAACATGCCGTCGAAACTGGCGGCGAACAGGCCAATGTTGAGGTTGTAAACCAAGTACCAGAAGTACGCCCGTTCGCGCAGGGAAAAGAACAGGAACAGGTTGTAGCAGAACATCGCGAACAGCACGCCGTAGAAGGCGCCGTTCACGCCCATGAGGTTTTCCTGAGCGGCGGCGCTGGCGCTGTAGGTGCTGAAAAACATCGGTACGAACAACGTACTGGTGCTTTCGATGCGCAGAATCAGCGTGCTCTGCCCTTGCGGCAGCGCCATGGGAAACCAGAAGTTGCGCACCTGCACCGGGCGCTGGGAAAAGGCAAAGCGGTCGCCGCTTTCTTGTACTTCGAGCTTGCCGTCGGGGGTTTGCAGGTACAGCTGAATGTGGTCGAGCAGCGGGTAGTTGATTTCCAGGTAGCCCGCCAGATCGTGCGGGCGGCTGTTCAGCAGTCGAACCTTGAACCACCACACCGAGCCATTCTTGCCCAGGTTGACGTGGTCGCTGCGCGCCCCGGCGAATTCCTCGTCGGGCAGCGCCATGACCTGCTCAAGGCTAAGAATGCCGTTGGGGTCTTCGAAATAGCCAATGTACGGCGCCAGCGACAGGCGCAGGTCGTCCTGATTAAGCGGGGCAAGCGTACGTACGCTGGCCCAGGAGCTTCCAGCGAACAGGCACAGCAGCAAGACCAAACAAACACGAGGCATCCGTAAACCTCTGATAAATATCCGGCAGAGCTGTCAGTTCGCTCCACTCTTGTTTGTCTGGCACTTTGCCTCTATGCCGGCCGCCCTTCAAGTGTCGTTTTCACGCGAGTTCAACACGCTCTCTACCGTTGGCACCCGGGTGTCGCTTTCCATCTGCGCGTCGTGCTCGATCTGGTGGCTGAAATTCTCCAGCGACTGGCCGCCCGGCTTGGCATCGCTGGCAAATACCGGCGGGCTCAAGATGTAGGCGCTGAGCAAACGGCTGAGGCCCGCCAGGCTGTCGATATGAGTGCGTTCGTAGCCGTGGGTGGCGTCACAGCCAAAGGCTAGCAGAGCCGTGCGAGTATCGTGGCCCGCCGCAACGGCCGATTGCGCATCGCTGTGGTAGTAGCGAAACAGGTCGCGGCGCACCGGCACTTCGTTTTTTTCCGCCAGGCGCAGCAGGTGGCGCGACAAGTGATAGTCGTACGGCCCACCAGAATCCTGCATGGCCACGCTGACGGTGTGCTCGCTGGATTGTTGCCCCGGCGCTACCGGCGCGATGTCGATGCCGACGAACTCGCTCACATCCCAATGCAACGCCCCGGCCGCCCCCGAGCCAACTTCCTCGGTGATGGTGAACAGCGGGTGGCAGTCTATGGCCGGCTCGATGCCGCTTTCGACCAACCCTTTAAGCGCGGTGAGCAAGGCGGCGGTGCCGGCTTTGTCATCCAGATGGCGGGCGCTGATGTGGCCGCTCTCGGTGAACTCCGGCAGCGGATCGAATGCCACGAAGTCACCCACATTAATGCCCAGCGACTCGCAGTCCGCGCGGGTGCTGCTGTAAGCATCCAGGCGCAGTTCAACGTGGTCCCAACTGATCGGCATCTGGTCGATGGCGGTGTTGAACGCATGCCCCGACGCCATCAGCGGCAGCACGCTGCCACGGAACACGCCGGTTTCAGTAAATACGCTGACGCGGCTGCCTTCGGCGAACCGGCTCGACCAGCAGCCCACTGGTGCCAGGCCCAGACGACCGTTGTCTTGCACTTGCCGAACAATGGCGCCGATGGTGTCCAGGTGAGTCGATACCGCGCGGTCGGGGCTGTTCTGCTTGCCCTTGATGGTGGCGCGAATGGTGCCTCGACGGGTCAGCTCGAACGGAATGCCGAGTTCTTCCAGGCGTTCGGCCACATAACGCACGATGGTGTCGGTGAAACCGGTGGGGCTGGGAATGGCGAGCATTTCCAGCAGCACGCGGCGCAGGTAATCGAGGTCGGGTTCGGGGACTTTTTTCATTCAGGTCTCCTTCTATGAATGACGTCATTCCCGCGCAGGCGGGAATCCAGAATGGCGGGGTGTGACGCGAAAGCCGCGCCACGCCACAGGCTAAATCCCCGCGTTCGCGGGGACGACGGAGGATCAGCCAGCGGTCTGGCTAAGCGGAAACAGCAGGTCGATAAACCGTTCTGCCGTCGGCTGCGGTTGGTGGTTGGCAAGGCCGGCGCGTTCGTTGGCTTCGATAAACACGTACTCGGGCTGATCGGCACCCGGCACCAGCAGGTCGAGGCCGACCACGGGAATGTCCAGCGCCCGCGCCGCGCGTACGGCGGCATCGGCGAGCACCGGATGAAGAATCTCGGTCACGTCTTCCAGCGTGCCGCCCGTATGCAGATTAGCGGTGCGCCGCACCGCCAACCGTTGGCCGGCGGGCAACACGCTGTCGTAGTCGAAACCGGCGGCGCGCAGGGTGCGGTGGGTTTCCTCATCCAGCGGAATACGGCTTTCACCGCCCGTGGCGGCTTGCCGACGGCGGCTTTGTGCTTCGATCAAGGCGCCGATGCTGTGGCGCCCGTCACCAATCACTTCAGCCGGACGGCGAATGGCGGCCGCTACCACTTCAAAGCCGATCACCAGAATGCGCAGGTCGGCGCCTTCGTGAAAACTTTCCAGCAGCACGCGGTTATCGAAGGCCTTGGCGCGCTTGATGGCGGCCTCAACGTCTTCCTCGCTGCGCAGGTCGATGGCCACACCCTTGCCCTGCTCGCCATCCACGGGCTTGACCACCACGCGGCCATGTTCGGCAAGAAAGTCGGCGTTCTCTTCAGACTCACCGGCCAATTGCTGGGCGGGCAGGTTCAGGCCGACGCGGCGCAAGGCGCGGTGGGTAAGCACTTTGTCTTGGCACAGGGTCATGCTCACGGCGCTGGTCAGGTCGCTGAGCGACTCGCGGCAGCGGATGCGCCGCCCGCCCTGGCTGAGGGTGAACAAGCCGGCCTCGGCGTCATCCACCTGCACCTCGATGCCGCGACGACGGGCTTCGTCGACGATGATCTTGGCGTAAGGGTTTAGCTCCGCTTCAGGACCGGGACCGAGGAACAGGGTTTCGTTGATGCCGTTCTTGCGCTTGAGCGTGAACGTGGCCAGGTCGCGGAAACCTAGCTTGGCGTACAAGCGCTTGGCTTGATGGTTATCGTGCAGCACCGACAAGTCGAGGTAACTCAGGCCTCGGCTCATAAAGTGCTCGATCAGGTGCCGCACCAGCACTTCGCCCACGCCCGGTCGCGTGCAGCGCGGCGACACGGCCAGGCACCACAGGCTGCAACCGTTGTCCGGGTCATTGAAGGCTTTGCGATGGTTGAGGCCCATCATGCCGCCGATAATCATGCCGCTGTCGGCGTCTTCGGCCAGCCAGTATTCCGGCCCGCCCTCTTCGCGCGGGGTCAGGCGCTCCGGGTCGACCGGCAACATGCCGCGCTCCTGATACAGATTGTTCAGCGCTTGCCAGTCTTCCACGCTCTGCGCGCGACGCACGTTGAAGCCGCGAAAACCACGGCGCGCCTGGCGGTAGTCGGTGAACCACAGCCGCAAGGTGTCCGAGGGGTCAAGGAACAAACCCTGCGGCGCCTGCGCCAACACTTGATGCGGCGCCGACACGTACAACGCGATGTCACGTTCGCCGGGTTTTTCGTTCAGCAGATCGCTGGCCAGCAGTTCAGGCGTCGGGTAGGTGTGCCCGATCAGAATCCTTCCCCAGCCGCAATGCAGCGCCTGCGGCGGATGGGGGTTCTGGACACCATCTTCGGCAAAACGCGCCTGCAAGCGCTCATAGGACGGCGGTTGGCCGCGCAACAGGCGCTGGCTGTAGGCATAGCCTTTCATCAACAAAAATTCCCTTGCAAAACAGACCGTCTGAAAACCATCGAAAACACGGGCCCGTTACAGGCCCTGCTCGCTTAACCACAGGTTCAAGGCCGCCAACTGCCACAGCTTGGAGCCGCGCAACGGGGTGAGTTGGCCTTGAGGGTCGGTGAGTAATTGATCCAGCATGGTGGGGTTGAACAGGCCACGATCCTGGCTGGGGTCTAGCAGCAGGTCGCGCACCCAACCGAGCGTGTTGCCTTCCAGATGCTTGAGGCCCGGCACCGGGAAATAGCCTTTCGGTCGGTCAATGACGGCCGATGGAATGACCAGGCGAGCGGCTTCCTTGAGCACTTGCTTGCCGCCATCGGGCAGCTTGAAGCGCCCCGGAATGCGCGCCGAAAGCTCGACCAGGCGGTAATCCAGAAACGGCGTACGCGCCTCCAAACCCCAGGCCATGGTCATGTTGTCCACGCGTTTGACCGGGTCGTCGACCAGCATCACCGTGCTGTCCAGACGCAGCGCTTTGTCCACGGCAGCCTCAGCGCCGGGACGCTGGAAATGCTCGCGCACGTAATCGCCGGCACAGTCGCCGGTCAGCCAGGCGGGTTGCACGGTGTCGCGGTATTCGTCGTACGTGCGGTCGAGAAAGGCCGCGCGATAAGCGGCATACGGGTCGGCCGCGCCGTCCACCAGCGGATACCAGTGATAACCGGCAAACAGCTCATCGGCGCCCTGCCCGCTCTGCACCACCTTGCAGTGCTTGGCCACTTCGCGGGACAGCAGATAGAAGGCGATGCAGTCATGGCTGACCATCGGCTCGCTCATGGCGCGAAAGGCGGCCGGCAGTTGCTCGATAATCTCGCGCTCGTCAATGCGCAGCTGGTGATGGCGGGTGCCGTAGTGCTGGGCGATCAGGTCGGAATATTGAAATTCGTCGCCACGCTCGCCGCCGGCATCTTGAAAACCAATCGAGAACGTCGACAGGTTTTCCACGCCCACTTCCCGCAACAGGCCCACCAGCAAGCTGGAATCGACGCCACCCGAAAGCAGCACGCCCACATCCACGGCCGCACGTTGGCGAATGGCCACGGCTTCGCGCAGGCTATCGAGGGTCAGGTCGCGCCATTCCGTCAGGCCATAGCCTTGCTCATCGGCGGCGGCGCCGTAATTCAGGGTCCACCAGGTTTGCTGGGTGGTTTTACCGTTGGCATCGATACGCAGCCAGGTCGCCGGCGGCAGCTTGCTGACGTTGGCCAGCAGCGTGCGCGGCGCCGGCACCACGGCGTGGAAGTTCAGGTAATGGTTGAGGGCAACCGGGTCGAGGGTTTTGTCGATATCGCCGCCTTGCAGCAAGGCCGGCAAGGTGGAAGCAAAACGCAGGCGCTCGGCCGTGTGCGACAGGTACAGCGGCTTGATGCCCAGGCGGTCGCGGGCGATGAACAGCTCGCGCTTGTCACGCTCCCAAATGGCGAAGGCAAACATGCCGTTGAGTTTGGGCAGCAGATCAGCGCCCCACGCATGGTAGCCCTTGAGCAACACCTCGGTGTCGCCGTCGGAGAAAAACTGATAGCCCAGCGCTTGCAGCTCGGCGCGCAGCTCCGGGTAGTTGTAAATGGCACCGTTGAAGACCATCGACAGGCCCAGTTGGCTGTCGATCATCGGCTGACCGGAGGCTTCCTCCAGGTCCATGATTTTCAACCGCCGGTGGCCCAACGCGATCGAACCCTGGCTATGAAAGCCGTGGGCATCGGGGCCTCGCGGGGCGAGGTGATGGGTAATGCGCTCGACCGCTGCGAGGTCGGCGGGGCGATTGTTGAAACGTAACTCTCCAGATATTCCGCACATAGTCCTTACCGGGTTTCCGTTGGGGATGAAGGGGCGCGCTTTCACTGCGCTACTGAAGCAGACCGGCTTAGGGGCTGAGAGTTTTAGATAAATGTGTTCTAAGTTGCTGATGGGCTTGGGGCGACGGGGCTCCAGGCAGGCTTCGACGCCGCCTGAAAGAATCGAGGCTAAAGCCTCTCCTACACCGGTCAGCGCCTCGACTCGCGGAGGCGTCCACGTAAAACGCGGGCAAAAAAAACCGGCTCACGAGGAGCCGGCAAAAAGCACTAAAAACGTGATCAGGCGTCCTGATATTCCTGCTCGGCCTTTTCAAAGCGCGCCAACATGGTCGGCGTCGGGCCTTGGCCAATCTTGCTGAACACCAGAATGGCGATGGAGGCGAAGATAAAGCCCGGAATGATTTCGTACAGGCCCAGATCGTTAAGGAAGTTTTTCCACAGGATCACGGTCAGCGCACCGACCAACATGCCGGCGAGCGCGCCGTTGCGGGTCATGTTTTTCCAGGTCAGGGAAATCAGCACCACTGGCCCGAACGCCGCGCCGAAGCCGGCCCAAGCGTAGGAAACCAGGCCCAATACTTTGCTTTCCGGGTTGGCCGCGATGGCGATGGCCACGATGGCAACCAGCAGCACCATGGCGCGGCCGACCCAGACCAGCTCCACTTGCGAGGCGTTTTTACGCAGGAAGGATTTGTAGAAGTCTTCGGTCAGGGCGCTGGAGCACACCAGCAACTGGCAGCTCAAAGTGCTCATCACCGCAGCCAGAATGGCCGACAGCAGCACACCGGCCACCCACGGGTTGAAGAGGATTTTTGCCAGTTCGATAAACACGCGCTCCGGGTTCTCGGTCACGGCGCCGGCGACTTCCGGGTGCGCCGAGAAGTAAGCGATACCGAAGAAGCCCACGGCCACCGCGCCACCCAGGCACAGCACCATCCAGGTCATGGAAATACGACGGGCCGTGGCAATCGACTTCACCGAGTCAGCGGCCATAAAGCGCGCCAGAATGTGCGGCTGACCGAAATAGCCCAGGCCCCAGCCCATCAGCGAGATGACGCCGATAAAGCTCGCGCCTTTGAGCATGTCGAAGCTGGTGGAGTCTTTCAGCTCGATGGCGGCGAAGGTGGGGTCGATGCCGCCGGTGGCCAGCATGACCACAATGGGCGTGAGGATCAGGGCGAAGATCATCAGCGACGCCTGCACGGTGTCCGTCCAGCTCACCGCCAGGAAACCACCAATGAAGGTGTAAGCAATGGTCGCCACAGCACCGGCCCACAGCGCCGTTTCGTAGCTCATGCCAAACGTGCTTTCAAACAGCCGCGCACCGGCTACCACGCCCGAAGCGCAATAGATGGTGAAGAACAGCAGAATGACCAGCGCCGAGAAAATGCGCAGCACCTTGCTGGTGTCCTCGAAGCGGTTGGTGAAGTAGTCCGGCAGGGTCAGGGCATTGCCGTTGTGTTCGGTTTGCACGCGCAGACGACCGGCGACAAACAGCCAGTTCAGGTAGGCGCCGATGATCAGGCCGATGGCGATCCAGCTTTCCGACAGGCCGGACATGTACACCGCGCCTGGCAGGCCCATGAGCAGCCAGCCGGACATGTCGGACGCACCGGCAGACAACGCCGTAACGAAACTGCCGAGGCTACGGCCGCCGAGAATGTAGTCGGAGAGGTTTTTGGTACGCAGGTAGGCGAACAGGCCGATCATGACCATGGCGGCGATGTACACCACAAAGGTGATCAGCATGGGAGTGCTGGCAGTCATAAGAAGGTCTCTCTTATTTGTTGTTATGCAAAGGCTGGGGATAGCCCGCCTTTGGCGTTGGTTTTTTCAATTGCGGTGCAACCCGACGACGCTTATGGCGCCTATCGCAAACAACGCACGGGCCAGGCCCGGCGATGAAAACCAGTACGGCATCCGTCCGTAGGAAACGCTCGACGCTTCAAAAGGTTTAGCGCAAAGCCATGGCCGCCGAGAATATTCAGACGTTGGCTTCGGAAAAGCGGAGCACGGAATGTAGTGGCTGAGTGCTACGGGGTTCTTATTAAAAACTCTGGAGTTTTTATTGAAAACTCTGAGGGCGGGAACTTCGGCCAACGGTGATGCGATGGCCCGTAGGAGCTAGCTTGCTAGCGAACCCTGCAAACCTCGGCGACCAGCGTTTCCAGGGTTCGCGACCAAGGTCGCTCCTACAAAACCCTCTCCCCAGCCCTCTCCCGCAGGCGGGCAGAGGGGGCAGATTGGCGTAGGACGCAAGCGTGACGCGCTCCATTTCCCTCTGCCCGCTGCGGTCGCCCGGACAGGGGAGAGGGGCTAGGGGAGAGGGTTTTCAACGCCTACCCAGCCCCTACCGCTCAATCACCTGCCCGCGCATCACGGCCAGCCGCGCCAGCAACCGATTCTGCGCCCGCTGCGGCACGCCCTCGGTGGCCATGGCGTCTTGCAGGTTTTCCACCAGGGCGTTGAAGTCGCTGCGGGTCAGGTTCTGGCCTTTGTGGCTCTCTTCCATGGTGTCGCCGGTGTAAGTGCACGGTCCGCCGGCTTGTACGCAGAATTGCTCGACCAACTTGTCACGCAGGCGCTCGATGTCCACGTTGGCGAAGTGTTCGACGATGCGCGGGTCTTTGGCGATGTTGAGCAACATGCCTTCGACGATACGGGTGATGCCTTCGCGCTCACCCAGCTCCCGGTAAAGGCTGTCATCGCGGGGCGGCTGTTGGGCGCACGCGGCCAGCAGCACCAGCATCAGGCTGAGTAGCAGGCGCATGTTCAGAAGCTCCCTTGGATGGACAAATACGCACCGTCCTGGTTGTCCAGCGTGGCGATCTCGCCCAAGCGCGCGTAGGCCAGCACTACCGACACGTACTTGTTGGGGAAGTAACCAATAAACACGTCTGCCCAATCGCTTTCACCGGCGAAGGACAGATTGTCGGGCTTTTCGCGGTATTCCACCCCGACCGCCCAACGGGGGTTGAACAGCACGGCCACCGAGCCTTCTTTCAACACGCTGCGCTCGTCGCGTCGGTCGCCGCCGAAACCGAGCACGCCCAATTCGTTCGCCCGGCTGTAGCGCAGGCCGCCGTTGAGCAGCAGGTTGTAGCCAAACGCGCCGCCAAGGAACAGGCGACTGGCGGTGATATAGCCTTCGGTGTCTTCGTCACGGCTGGCGCCCACCAGGCTGGGAATCAGAAAGTCTTTTTGCCGTTTGTGCTCAATGCCCAGGGACACTTGCGGCAACGCGTCGTAGATCAAGTCGCCAAACAGGCGAACCTTGAGGCCGAAGATGTCCTGGCTCAAGGTGTTTTCCGGCAGGTTCAAATCACGCGCCAGGGTGCCCAGATCAAAGCGTTGGCGGGCGTACGAGAGTTCGATGCGGTTGCCGTAAGACACCGCCCCGCCCGCTACATCGAGCCGGTAGTCGCCGGTTTCCACGCGGGTGACGAATGCATTGCCGCCCCACTCGCCCTGCTCGCCATATCCGGCCAGCACCGCCCAGGGCGTAATGCCGCCGCCGGCCGCGCCGTCGATGCTGCTGGCGCCGCCGGTGGCGAGCAGGCGGCCGTTGTCGGCCAGCGCCTGACTGGCGCCGAATGTCAGGCTGAGCCCCAAGGTCAGCGCGCTCACGGTTTTAATCATTGGGTCGTCCCTGTGCAGATCTAATGCGCCATCGCCAGGTTGGCGTGTAACGGCTGTGCAATCCAGGCCTCGAACGCGCTGGCCGTGAGCGGCCGGCTGATCAGGTAGCCCTGGGCGGTGTCGCACTTCCATTTTTGCAGCAGGCGCAGGCTGCGCTCGAATTCCACGCCTTCGGCCACCACTTTCAGGCCCAGGCTGTGGCTCATTTCGATGGTGGAACGAACGATCACCGAGTCTTCGCTGGCATCGTCCAGCTCGCGCACAAACGACTGATCGATCTTCAATTCCTGTACGGGCATGCGCTTGAGCTGGGCAAGCGAGGAATAGCCAGTGCCGAAATCGTCCACCGACAAGCTGATGCCGCAGGCGCGCAGGCTATGCAGCACCTTGAGGGCGATGTCGGGGTTGGCCATGACGGCGCTTTCGGTGATCTCGAATATCAGCTGCTCAGCCGGTACCGCGTAATGCGCCAGCAAGCGGCTGACGCGGGTGGCCAGGCCGATGTCGTGCAGGTCTTCAGCGGAAATGTTTAACGACATCAACACCCGCAGCCCGCGCTGATTCCACTCCCGCAGTTGCCGCAGCACGTCTTCAATCACCCACGCGGTGAGGCCCTGAATACTGCCGGTGCGCTCGGCCAGCGGAATGAACTCGCCTGGCGAAACCATGCCGTATTGCGGATGCTGCCAACGCAACAGCGCTTCGGCTTGGCGCACATGGCCCTCTTTGATGTTGAGCTTGGGCTGGTAATGCAGCACCAGCTCGCCGGCTTCGGCCGCTCGGCGCAGGTCGCGGATCAGGCTGATCTGGCGCTCGTGGTCGTCTTCGCGCCCGTGCTGATACAGCTGCAAGCGGCCCGGCGCGCTGGCCGCGTCGCGCATCGCGAGGTTGGCGCGGCGCAGCAATTCGTCGGGCGTGGCGCCATCGTCCGGGTAAACGGCGATGCCAATGGCGCAATCGAGGGCAACGTCATGGCTGCCGACCCGCAACGGTTTGATCAGCAACTGCTGCAACTGGTCGGCGGTGGCCACGGCGCTGTCGCGGTCGCTGCCATCGACCATCAACAGGAACTCATCCGCTAATAGCCGCGCCAGGCTGTCGCCCGGGCGCAGCACCGCTTGCAGACGGCGGCTGACTTGTTGCAAGGCGAGGTCGCTGCCGCCGGCACCGCAGGTTTCGTTGACCGAACGGATATTGCCGATGCCCAGATTGAGCAGTGCCACCGGGCGCTCGGCGGTAATCGAACTGCCAAGCCGCTCGATCGCCAGGGTGCGATTGGGCAAGCCGGTCAGCCCATCGTGCAGGGCGTTGTAAGCCAGTTGCCGTTCGCGCTCGGCGAGGTCGGTCTGCATTTGCTGAAAGGTTTTGGCCAGCACACCCAGCTCATCGCTGCGGTGCAAATCCAGGGTGCCCTGATAATCCCCCTGCCCCACGCGCTCGGCCACCCGCGCCAGCTCACGAACCGGACGTGAAATGCTGCGCGCCAATAACAAGGCGCCGGCCAGCGAGGCAATAAGCGCACACACGGCAATCAGCAGGACACGCTGATCCAGCGGCTTGAACGCCACCAGCGCCTGATCCAGCGAACTGTGCAAAAACGCTTGCACCTGGTAGCGGCTGCCGGTGGCCAGCACCAGTTGCTCGTTCAGGTAACGCTGACCAGAAAACTCGAACTCCTTCAGCGTGGTGCTGCGCTCCAGCTGCAGGTTCGAGGACATCATTTCGCTTTCCTGCGCCGCACTCAGTGTGCTGATCAGGCGGCCCGGGGAGCCGTCTTCGATGGCCAGGAACGACACGTCGAGGTTGGTCAGCGCCCGCAGCTCAGCCGCCAGCGCTTCGTCCATGCGAAACCCCATGACCACCCGGGCGATAGGAATGGGCGCCAGAATCTGGGTTTCAACTAACAGATGGGGCTCGTGGTTGATCGACACGATAAGCGCCGACTGCCCGTTACGCCGCGCCTCGGCCAGTTCAGTGGCGTAGCGAAACAGCGCGCCTTCGGGAAACGGGTCTGGGCCGGCGCTGCCAGGCTTGCTGGCGGTGGCCGTGATGGTGCCGTCGAGGCCGAGCAGCAGCACTTCAGTGGCATCGATGCGCCCACCATGATTGGCCAGCACGGAGCGAATGGTGGCGTTATCGCCGCTGGCCACTGCGTCTTTGAAGCCGAAGTCGGAGGACAGCACCTGCACTGCGTCGCGAATTTGCCGGCTGCGCATGTCCATCAAGCGCTCGAACACGCGCACGCCAACCTCAAGCTGTTCCCCGGCCTGTTTTTTAACCGCCTCGGCGGTGGCCACTTTTACGGCGAAGTACAGCGTGCCGATCACCACCAACAACAGCAGGATCAGGACACCGGCAATGCGCGATTGGAAGCTATTGCTGAGTTTCACTCGCGGCCTTCTTGAATGCGTTGCCAAATGCCGACGGCTTGGGTGCTGGCGCGGCCACCGAAGTATCCGCCGCCACGCCGACGTTTATTGCGTATTGCTGAGTGCTGCCGGCGTCGCCGAGGGTCAGTTCAGCCCCCTTCTGCGGTAACAGATCGGGCGCTTTCGGATGCCAGAGCGTGACGTTGTAATGGCCGGCCGGCAGGTCGAGGCGCACCTTGCCGCTGGCGTCGCTGGCGGCAAACCAGGGGTCATCGGTGACATAGATGTAGCCGACCATCCAGTCGTGAATATTGCAGCCCAGCACCACCACGCCCGGTTTGTCGAAGGTGATCGGCTCGGACGGCGTGCCCTCGTACAGGCGCAGCTCAAAACGCTTGGCCGGCGAGAAGGAATAGACGTGGTGGCGAATATTGTCGCTGTTGGGAAAGGTGACTTTGGTGCTGGTGTGGACCGCTAGCACAGATGGCGCGAACTGTTTCTGCACTTGGTCCATGATCCCCGTTTGGGCCGGCAATGCCGCATCGGTAGGACCTTGCAGCGTGATCACTGCGCCTTCGAGCGGTTTGCCTTGCCCATCCACAAGGCTGGCTTGAAACGGCGCCGCTCCGACCGAGCAACTGGTGAACACTACACACACTGCGGCCAGCGACAGCCATGACGAACACCTGCGAACAACCTGGGCCAAGCGACGCGATTCGGGCATAGCTACTACCTTGAGTGTGTGGCCTTGAAGTGTGAGGCGAAACGGCGATTTAGAGCGCTTTACCCCGTCACCATCAACGCGCTGACCAGCAGCCTAACGGAGTTACACGCGAACTTCACCTGCAAAAAGCGGCAATGTGCCACCACCACGGAAAAGCGCCAGCCGGCGGCCGCATGTAGGAAATATAGACGGGAAATGGGCGAGGCCCAGGATTGCTGGCAATCAGCGCTATGGCTCGCCGCGCAGACGCTTCGGCGTCAGGCCCAGATAGCGGCGCATGGCGGTGGTGAGCGCGCTCTGGCTGGAGAAACCGCACTCTTCGGCGATGCGAATCAGCGGCAGGTTGCTTTCACGCAGCAAACGCGAGGCGCGATCCAGGCGAATTTTCAACAGGTACTGGTGCGGCGTAAGGCCGAGGCTGTCTTTGAATTGGGCATGGAAATGGCTGGGGCTCAAGCACGCGACGTGGGCCAGTTCCGCCACGCTGATGCGCCTGGCCAGGTGTTGGTCGATATAGGCGTCGAGCCGCTCGACGTTCAGCGGGCCTGACGCACGCTCGTTGCGCTCGCCAAACAGCCGCACATGCAAGGCACGCAGCAGCACGCCGCTGAGGGAGCGCGCCAACTGGGTGTCGCTGCCATAGCGCGCCAGCTCGGCGCCGGCGTAGCTGAGCAGGTTCTGGAAGTCTGCATCCAGCGCGGGGTAGCGCGGCATGTCGAACAGGCGGGCAAGCAGGTCAAGATCGTCGGCAGAACTATCCTGCTCATCCAGATCGATGATCAACATGCGGTTGTCGCCGACGCCGGCGAACTGATGCTCGGCATCGCCTGGCACCAGGCAGGCGCGCATGCGGCACACCTCACCGCCACGACCGTTCACCTCGAATTCCGCACGGCCAGCCAGCGACAACACCAGTTGATGGTGGTCGTGAGCGTGTTCATGGGTTTGGTCGTCGAGACGGAGCAGGCGAGCTTCAAGCATGGCGCAAGGCGGGTCGAAATGAGGTGCGCATGGTACGTGAACGGGCCATTTTTTCCCAGCCGCAACCGACGGGTGAATGCCACGCAAGCTGGCTTTTCCCGGGGCCTGCAGCAACTTATGGGTGCGCTGCCCAGGCGCAAAATCGAGCCGCTTCGCTTGTCAATGAACGCGCGCCATTGAATTAGTTACCCGTCCGACCCATCTACCTAGTCATGTAGTGATCACAGGTGCCGCATGAACGACCACGTTACTGATATCGACGACGACGAAACGCAAATGCCCGAGGGCCTGCACCTTCCCCACGCCCTGGCGTTGCCCAACGTGCGCCCGCCTGAACGGCTGTACGTTATTCCTATTCATAACCGCCCGTTCTTCCCGGCCCAAGTGTTGCCGGTGATCGTCAACGAAGAACACTGGACCGAAACCCTGGAGCTGGTCGGCAAAACCGACCACCACAGCCTGGCGCTGTTCTACGTCGACGAACCGGTGACCGACCCGCGCCATTTCAATACCGACAGCCTCCCCGAGCACGGCACGCTGGTGAAAATTCACCAGGCCAGCCGCGTCGACGGCAAGCTGCAATTCGTCGCCCAAGGCATGCAACGGGTGAAGATTCGCGGCTGGCTGAAACGGCACCGCCCGCCCTACTTGGCGGAAGTGGAATACCCGCCAAGTGCCGATGACCGCCGCGATGAGGTCAAGGCCTACGGCATGGCGCTGATCAACGCGATCAAGGAATTGCTGCCGCTCAACCCGCTGTACAGCGAAGAGTTGAAGAACTACCTGAACCGCTTCAGCCCTAACCAGCCTTCGCCGCTCACCGACTTTGCCGCCGCGCTTACCACCGCCACGCCTAAAGAGCTGCAAGATGTGCTCGACACCGTGCCCGTGCTGGAGCGCATGGAAAAAGTGCTGCCCATGCTGCGCAAGGAAGTGGAAGTGGCGCGCCTGCAAAGCGAACTGTCGGCCGAGGTGAACCGCACCATCGGCGAGCATCAGCGCGAGTTCTTCCTCAAGGAGCAGCTCAAGCTGATTCAGCAGGAGCTGGGGCTGACCAAAGACGACCGCAGCGCCGACCTGGAACAATTCGAGCAGCGCCTGGAAGGCAAAACCCTGCCGGAGCAGGCGAAAAAGCGCATCGAGGAAGAGCTGAACAAACTGTCGATTCTGGAAACCGGCTCTCCGGAATATGCGGTGACGCGCAATTACCTCGACTGGGCGACCAACATTCCGTGGGGCGTACACGGCAAGGACAAGCTCGACCTGCAACACGCCAAGCAGGTGCTCGACGCCCAGCACTCCGGGCTGGATGACATCAAAGAGCGGATTCTCGAGTTCCTCGCCGTCGGTGCGTTCAAGGGCGAGATTTCCGGCTCCATCGTCTTGCTCGTCGGGCCGCCGGGCGTGGGCAAAACCAGTATCGGCAAATCCATCGCCGAAACCCTGGGGCGTCCGTTCTACCGTTTCAGCGTCGGCGGCATGCGCGACGAAGCAGAAATCAAAGGCCATCGCCGCACCTACATCGGCGCCCTGCCCGGCAAATTGGTGCAGGCGTTGAAAGACGTCGAAGTGATGAACCCGGTGATCATGCTCGACGAAATCGACAAGCTCGGCGCCAGCCACCAAGGCGACCCGGCCTCGGCGCTGCTGGAAACCCTGGACCCGGAGCAGAACGCCGAATTCCTCGACCATTACCTGGACCTGCGCCTGGACCTGTCCAAGGTGCTGTTCGTGTGCACCGCCAACACCTTGGATTCCATCCCCGGCCCGTTGCTCGACCGCATGGAAGTCATTCGCCTGGCCGGCTATATCGCCGAAGAAAAATTTGCCATCGCCAAACGCCACTTGTGGCCCAAGCAATTGGAAAAGGCAGGCGTACCGAAACACCGCCTGAGCATCAGCGACAACGCGCTCAAGGCCGTGATTGAAGGCTATGCCCGCGAGGCCGGGGTTCGGCAGCTGGAAAAACAGCTGGGCAAAGTGGTGCGCAAGGCCGTGGTGAAACTGCTCGGCGACCCGGACAGCAAGCTGAAAATCGGCCCGAAAGATTTGGAAGGCTACTTGGGGATGCCGTTGTTTCGCCGCGAGCAACTGTTGGCGGGCGTTGGCGTTATTAC
Organism: Pseudomonas sp. AC229; assembly: GCF_979254655.1. Taxonomy (NCBI): domain Bacteria; kingdom Pseudomonadati; phylum Pseudomonadota; class Gammaproteobacteria; order Pseudomonadales; family Pseudomonadaceae; genus Pseudomonas; species Pseudomonas sp. AC229. The sequence continues at coordinate 145,305 of NZ_CEEDHK010000012.1, read as the reverse complement.
CGGCCTGGCCTGGACCAGCATGGGCGGCGCCACCCTGCCGATTGAAGCGACGCGCATTCACACGCTCAACCGCGGCTTCAAGCTGACCGGCCAACTGGGCGAAGTGATGAAAGAGTCGGCCGAGATTGCGTACAGCTACGTCAGTTCGCACCTGAAGGAATTTCGTGGCGACCCAACCTTCTTCGACCAAGCCTTCGTTCACCTGCACGTGCCGGAAGGCGCCACGCCAAAAGACGGCCCCAGCGCCGGCGTGACCATGGCCAGCGCCCTGCTCTCGCTCGCGCGCAACCAGGCGCCGAAAAAAGGCGTGGCCATGACCGGCGAGCTGACCCTGACCGGCCATGTACTGCCCATCGGCGGCGTACGCGAAAAAGTGATCGCCGCGCGGCGCCAGAAAATCTACGAGCTGATTCTTCCGGAAGCCAACCGGGGCGATTTCACCGAATTGCCTGAGTATTTAAAGGAAGGCATCACCGTGCACTTCGCCAAGCGCTTTACCGATGTGGCGAAGGTGTTGTTTTAACCAACACCTCACCTGTAGGAGCTAGCTTGCTAGCGAACCCAGGAAACCGCGGCGAACGGCGTTTCCACGGTTCGCTAGCAAGCTAGCTCCTACAAAGAGCGGATCGCAGCGCCATAATTTGGCGCTATGCTTGCCGCCACTCATCGCCCCTTGGACAGGATCAATTCATGACCGCTGCACGCCTGCTTCTCCCGATCGGCATCGCTCTGCTCGCTGCCTGCGCCCAACAACCTGGCAAAAATGTTGCCGTCCAGGTGGATAAGTCGAGCGACTGCCCGGCGACCTTGCGTCCCGGCCAGCAATTGATCGTGACCCTGAGCAGCAACCCCACCACCGGCTTTCGCTGGCAAACCAAAGATGCCGCCGCCAACGTGCTGCGCAGCCTTGGCCCAGAGGTTTACAGCAACCCGGAAGACGCCGGCATCGTCGGCAGCGCGGGCGTGTCGACCTGGCGTTTTCAGGCCACCTCGGCAGGCACCGGCGAGTTGCTGATGGCCTATCACCGTCCATGGGAACCAGAAGTCGCGCCGGCCGAGCTGTTCGACTGCCCCATCACCGTTAAGTAACCCGATTCCGCCACCGCATTGCCGCTGAGCCCGTTTGCCACCAAAGGGGCTGGCGGCGCTCGTGCAGCTGGTTAAAATGGCGCCCTTTTGAGCCAAGCGTAACCATCGTGAGCCAGGAATCCGACCGTCTCTTTGCTGTGCCGCTGCCTTCCGTGCCGGACTTCACCTTCAATGAAGCCGTGGCGCGCGTGTTCCCGGACATGATTAAACGCTCGGTGCCGGGCTACCCGACCATCGTCGAGAACATCGGCGTGCTGGCGGCCCAGTTCGCTCAGCCGCACAGCGTGCTCTACGACCTGGGCTCGTCGCTGGGCGCGGTCACCCAAGCCTTGCGCCGCCATGTGACCTGCGGCGATTGCCGGGTGATTGCGGTGGATAACTCCAGCGCCATGGTCGAGCGCTGCGCCGAGTACCTGCATGCCCAGGACTCGATGTTTCAGGAGTTGCTGCCGGTCGAGGTGGTCGAGGCCGATATTCTTGGCCTGCAACTGCAACCCACCTCACTGGTGGCGCTGAATTTCACCCTGCAATTCATCCAGCCCGAGCAACGCTTGCAGTTGCTGACTCAGATCCGCCAGGCGTTGCTGCCGGGCGGTGCGCTGATTTTGTCGGAGAAACTGCGCTTCGATGATGAACAGGAACACGATCTGCTGACCGAGCTGCATGTTGCCTTCAAGCGCGCCAACGGCTACAGCGAGTTGGAAATTGCCCAGAAGCGCAACGCCATTGAAAACGTGATGAAACCCGACAGCCTTGAGCAACACCGCGAGCGCCTGCTGGCCGCAGGGTTCAGCAAAGTGGTGCCGTGGTTTCAGTGCCTGAACTTCGCTTCGTTGATTGCCTTGCCATGATTGATTTATCCCCTTTGGTCCGCCACTTGGCGGGCACACCGTTGGCTACCTGGGCCAATGGCTTGCAAGCGCAACTCGACAGCAAAATGGAAAAAGGTCACGGCGACCTGGAACGCTGGCAAGGCGCGCTGGACGCCCTTCCCGCTTTGCATCCCACACAGATTGATCTGGAAAGCGGCCTGCGCCTGGATTGCGACTGCGACGAAGCGACGCGCGCGCAGATGCGGCAGGCACTGATGGGCTTGTCGCCGTGGCGCAAGGGCCCGTTCGACTTGTTCGGCGTGCACGTCGACACCGAATGGCGCTCGGATTGGAAATGGTCGCGGGTGTCGCCGCATTTGGATTTACGCGGCAAGCGCGTGCTCGATGTGGGCTGCGGCAACGGCTATTACCAATGGCGAATGCTCGGTGCCGGTGCCGACAGCGTGATCGGCATCGACCCCAACTGGCTGTTCTTCTGCCAATTCCAGGCCGTACAACGCTACCTGCCGGACCGCCGCGCCTGGCATCTGCCGTTCGCCCTGGAAGACTTGCCCGCAGGGTTGGAAGGCTTCGACACGGTGTTTTCCATGGGCGTGTTCTACCACCGTCGCTCACCCATCGAGCATTTGCTGGCGCTAAAAGACTGCCTGGTTAAAGGTGGCGAGTTGGTGCTGGAAACGTTGGTGATCGAGGGCGACGTCAACCAAGTGTTGGTGCCCGAAGACCGTTACGCGCAGATGCGCAACGTGTGGTTTTTGCCCTCTGTACCGGCCTTGGAACTGTGGCTGCGCCGTGCCGGCTTAAGCGACGTGAAGTGCGTGGACGTCAGCGTGACCAGCGTCGAGGAACAGCGCAGCACAGAATGGATGCGCTATCAGTCGCTGAGTCACTTCCTTGATCCCAGCGACCACAGCAAAACCGTGGAAGGCCTGCCAGCGCCGATGCGCGCCGTGATTACGGCGCGCAAATAACCACCCGACTCAGCGATTGGCTGCCGCCACGATCAATTGCTTCATCTCTGCCACCGCCGTTTTGAATCCCACAAACAGCGCATGCGCCACCAGCGCGTGGCCGATGTTCAGCTCGTTAACACCCTTGATCGCCGCCACCGCTTCCACGTTGTGGTAGTGCAAACCATGGCCGGCGTTGACGATCAGCCCTTGGGCCAGGCCGAAAGCGACGCCGTCGGCAATTCGTTTCAGTTCATCGGCGGTTTCGCTTAGCGTGTGGGCGTCGGCGTAGCGGCCGGTGTGCAGCTCGATGGCCGGCGCGCCGATGCGTCGCGAGGCTTCAATCTGGCGCTCGTCGGCGTCGATAAACAGCGACACCTCACACCCCAGCCGCGCCAGGCGCTCGACCGCTGCCTTGATTCGCGCTTCCTGGCCAGCGACGTCGAGGCCGCCTTCGGTGGTCAGCTCCTGGCGCGTTTCCGGTACCAGGCAGATATGCGCCGGGCGAATGCGCTCGGCAAAGCTGAGCATCTCTTCAGTCACGCCCATTTCGAAATTCATGCGCGTTTGCAGCACGTCCTTGAGCAGCAGCACGTCGCGCTCCTGAATGTGCCGACGGTCTTCACGCAGGTGCACAGTGATGCCATCGGCACCGGCTTCTTCGGCGTCGAGCGCGGCTTTTACCGGGTCCGGGTAGCGGGTGCCGCGGGCCTGGCGCAGGGTGGCAACGTGGTCAATGTTCACGCCCAACAGAATGCGGTTGGCGTCAGTCACGGGGTGGCTCCTTCAACGTCATGAACAATTCGCGGCTGACCAGCGGTCGGCCACCTAAATGGGGTGCCAGGGCTTGGCGCATCAAGCGTTTGGCGGCGGCCAGCGCGCCCGGGGCCGTCCAGTCAGCCTCGGCCATCGCAAGCAATTCAGCGCCTTGGAACAGCCCCGGTTGAAACAGCTGAACCGGTTCCAGACCGGCGTCCGGCAGCAGGCGATAAAGCTGATCGGCTACGACCGGCTGGCCGTTCAGGTCTTCGCCAAGGGCAAAACCATACCCCAGCTCATCGAGCAGGCGCCATTCGAACGCGCGCAGCAACGGCTCAAGCGCGCGGCCGGCGGCCAAGGCTTCGAGCGTTGCAGCGTAATGCTCAAACAGAACGGGATGGGGATCTTCAGCGGGCAGCAGGCGCAGGATCAACTCGTTCAGGTACAAACCGCTGAACAGCGCCTCGCCATGCAGCCAGCGGGGAATACCCGCCGCTTCGAGGCGGCCGACGTTTTTCAATTCGCCACGCCCGCGAAACTCTACTTCCACCGGCACAAACGGCCGAGCAAGCGTGCCCGCTTTGCCCCGCGCACCACGAAGCACGGCGCGCAGCCGACCTTGTGGCGTGAGGAAATCAACCAGCGCGCTGCTTTCGCGGTAGGCCCGGCTGTGCAGAATGAACGCCGGTTGCGCGCTGTTGAACATGAGAAGCCTCGCAGCGACGGGGCTTAAAGGTCGGCGTAACCCAGCGAACGCAGGGCGCGTTCATCGTCGGACCAGCCGCCTTTCACCTTCACCCAAAGGTTGAGCATGACTTTGGAGTCGAACAGCACTTCCATGTCTTTGCGCGCATCCATGCCGATGCGTTTAATGCGTTCGCCTTTGTCGCCGATGATGATTTTCTTCTGGCCGTCACGCTCCACCAGAATCAAGGCGTGGATGTGCAAGGTCTTGCCCTGCTGCTTGAATTCTTCAATTTCGACGGTGATCTGGTACGGCAGCTCGGCGCCCAGCTGACGCATGATTTTTTCGCGCACCAGCTCAGCGGCGAGAAAGCGGCTGCTGCGGTCGGTGATCTGGTCTTCGGGGAAAAAGTGCTCGTTTTCCGGCAGGTATTTCTCGATCAGGCCTTCCAACGCGTCGAGGTTATGCCCGTGCTGCGCGGAAATCGGCACAATCTGCGCGTTCGGCAGCTGGCCTTGTAGCCATTCCAGATGCGGCATCAGCTCGGATTTATCTTCAATGCGGTCAGTTTTGTTGATCGCCAGAATCACCGGACCTTCTACGTACTGCACGCGCTCCAGAACCATTTGGTCTTCGTCGGTCCAGCGGGTGCGCTCGACCACGAAGATCACCACGTCGACGTCTTTCAACGCCGCCGATGCGGTTTTGTTCATGTAGCGGTTCAGCGCTTTCTCACCGTTCTTGTGCATGCCGGGTGTGTCGACGTAGATGGCCTGCACGGCCCCTTCCGTTTTGATACCGAGCATGTTGTGGCGAGTGGTTTGCGGCTTGCGCGAGGTGATCGCCAGTTTCTGGCCAAGAATGTGGTTGAGCAGCGTCGACTTGCCTACGTTGGGCCGGCCGACGATGGCGACATAGCCACAGCGTGTTGCGGTTGAATCAGTCATGGCCATTCTCCACACCAAGGGCAATCAAAGCGGCCGCTGCGGCTACTTGTTCGGCAATACGGCGGCTGGCGCCTTGCCCGATGGTTTTGTCATTCAATAAGGTGATCTGGCACTCGACTACAAAAGTCCGGCAGTGCGGGTCGCCCTGGATATCCACCACCTCGTAGCGCGGCAGATCGCAGCCACGCGATTGCAGGAATTCCTGCAGGCGGGTTTTCGGGTCTTTGTTGGTGTCGACCAGTGTCAGACCGTCGAGCTCTGAGCTTAGCCACGCCAACACGCGCTCGCGCGCCGCTTCCATGCCAGCGTCCAAATAAATGGCGCCGATCAGAGCTTCCAGCGCATCCGCCAGAATCGACTCACGGCGAAAACCACCGCTCTTCAACTCACCGGAGCCAAGGCGCAGGTATTCACCCAAATCGAAACCGCGGGCCAGAACGGCCAGGGTTTCGCCTTTTACCAAGCGTGCGCGCAAACGCGACAACTGGCCTTCGCGCGCCTGAGGAAAGCGCTCGAACAGGGCCTCGCCGGCAACAAAGTTGAGGATGGCATCACCGAGGAACTCCAGACGCTCGTTATTGCGCCCGGCAAAGCTGCGGTGAGTGAGGGCCAGGATCATCAGATCCTGGTCTTTGAAGGTATAACCGAGCTGACGCTCTAAACGACTCAGAGCAGCACTCACGGCATACGCACGCGGAATTCTTTGTCGAAACGAGCGACGAGATCGAGGTTACTGATCAGCGCCTCGCGACGTTCGTACTTGAGATGGATAAGGAATTCACCGTTCTCCAGCTTCACGTCCATCGCTTCTTTAGGATCCAGATTATTGATGGAGTTGAGCTGCATCGCTTTCTCGACGTAGCCATACACCTCGGGAACGGTGCGAATGTCGGCGGCCTTGTCGGTTTCAATCGAGGTGATTGTTTTAGAAAGGGCGGCGTTGTCCATGTAATGAGGAACCATCTTGAAGACGGCGGTGGCGACGAACGCCAAAAAAGCCAAGGTGCACATCCACCCCAACAACGACATACCCTTCTGCGAACGCGCAAGCGCCATGTTTGACCTCAGTGTCAGTATTTTTTTAAAAGTCCACAGCCTCTGCGGGCCTGACTATATATAGCGTGCGGCGCTGGTTTTCGCAGCGCCGACAGATCAGTGAATCAGGCCTACGCGTGACAGAGTCGGCACGTTGCGCAATTTCGGGTCGGCCCAGCTCAACCAGACGGCGAAGGCTTTGCCGACGATGTTCTTGTCTGGAACCATGCCGAGCAATTCTTTCGGAATTTTCGGATCGTTCCAATAACGGCTGTCGTTCGAGTTATCGCGGTTGTCGCCCATCATGAAGTAATGACCGGCAGGCACGGTCCACTCGTTGCCCGGATCGGCGCGGTAGCGGTTCATTTCGATGCGGATCAAGTGCTCCACTTCGCCCAGTTTTTCCTGATACAGCGTGGCGCTGCCAAGGGAACCGGGCTCTTCGCCGAGCAGCTTTTTAGCCACTGACTCGCCGTTTACGAACAGCTGTTTATCGGCGGTGTAGCGCACCTTGTCGCCCGGCAAACCCACTACCCGTTTGATGTAGTTGATGGTCGGCTCGCTAGGATAGCGAAACACCATGACATCGCCGCGCTGCGGGTCGCCCACTTCGATGACCTTGGTATCAAGCACCGGTAAGCGAATGCCGTAGGCGAATTTGTTCACCAGAATGAAATCGCCGACTTCCAGCGTTGGCTTCATCGAGCCAGACGGAATCTGGAACGGTTCAACCAGGAACGAGCGAAGCACCAGCACGATCGCCAAAACCGGAAAGAACGATTTGCCATATTCCACCAGCAAAGGCTCGCGATTGAGCTGATCAAGCACGGCTTGATCGGGCTCGGCCACCTGCCCTTGGTAGGCGGCGACCGCTGCATTGCGACGAGGCGCCAACAGCACCAGGTCGAACAGAGCGAGCACACCGCAGACAGCGACAGCGATTACCAACAACAGCGGAAAATTGAACGACATAGGTATTAACCATCCAACCTGAGCACTGCGAGGAAGGCTTCTTGTGGAATTTCCACGTTGCCGACCTGCTTCATCCGTTTTTTACCGGCTTTCTGCTTTTCAAGCAGTTTGCGCTTACGGCTGACGTCACCGCCGTAGCACTTAGCCAATACGTTCTTGCGCAGCGCCTTGACGGTGGTGCGAGCCACAATCTGTCCGCCGATGGCAGCCTGAATGGCCACATCGAACATCTGCCGCGGAATCAGTTCTTTCATCTTTTCAGTCAGCGCGCGACCTTTGTAGTGCGCGTTGTCGCGGTGCACGATCAGCGCCAGGGCGTCTACCTTGTCGCCGTTGATCAGCACATCAAGCTTCACCAGATTGGCCGACTGATAACGGTCGAAATGGTAATCCAACGAGGCATAACCGCGGCTGGTGGACTTCAGACGGTCGAAGAAGTCCAACACCACTTCGTTCATCGGCAGGTCGTAGCTGACCTGAACCTGAGTACCCAGGAACAGCATGTCGCGCTGAACGCCACGCTTCTCGATACACAAGGTGATGACGTTGCCCAAATGCTCCTGGGGAACCAGGATATTGGCCCGCACGATCGGCTCGCGCATGTCTTCAATTGCCGACAAATCTGGCAATTTCGAGGGGTTATCGACGTAGATGGTTTCGCCATTTTTCAACAGCAATTCGAAGATTACCGTCGGCGCTGTGGTGATCAGGTCCAGGTCGTACTCGCGTTCGAGTCGCTCCTGAATAATCTCCATGTGCAGCATGCCGAGGAAGCCGCAACGGAAACCGAAACCCAGCGCATCGGAACTTTCGGGCAAGTATTGCAGCGACGAGTCGTTGAGCGTCAGCTTTTGCAGGGCTTCACGGAAGTCTTCGAAGTCGTCCGAGCTCACCGGGAATAGACCCGCGTAAACCTGCGGCTGAATTCGCTTGAAGCCTGGCAGCACATCGACGTCAGGCGTCGAGCTGAGGGTCAGCGTATCGCCAACGGGTGCGCCGTGAATGTCTTTGATGCCCGCGATGATAAAGCCTACTTCGCCGGCTTTCAGGTCCACCGTGGCGGTGTGCTTGGGCGTGAACACACCCACGCTGTCCACCAGGTGAATCTTGCCAGTGGACTTGACAAGAATCTTGTCGCCCTTCTTCACGCAGCCGTGGCGCACGCGCACCAGCGAGACGACGCCCAGGTAATTGTCGAACCAGGAGTCGATGATCAACGCTTGCAGCGGATCCTCAATATTGCCGGTGGGCGCCGGAATGGTTTGCACCAGACGCTCGAGCACTTCATCAACACCCATGCCGCTCTTGGCGCTGCACGCGACGGCGTCGGTGGCATCAATGCCGATGATTTTCTCGATTTCTTCTTTGACGCGGTCTGGATCGGCCTGCGGCAGGTCCATTTTGTTCAATACGGGCATCACTTCCAGGCCTTGCTCGATTGCGGTGTAGCAGTTCGCGACCGATTGCGCCTCAACGCCTTGACCGGCGTCGACTACCAGCAATGCGCCCTCGCAGGCAGCCAGCGACCGGCTGACTTCGTAAGTGAAGTCAACGTGGCCGGGGGTATCAATGAAGTTCAGCTGGTAGGTTTTGCCGTCACGCGCCTTGTAATGGAGGGTGACGCTGTGGGCCTTGATGGTGATGCCGCGCTCGCGCTCGAGGTCCATGGAATCGAGAACCTGGGCTTCCATTTCGCGTTCGGACAAACCGCCGCACATCTGAATGAATCGGTCGGCCAGGGTCGATTTGCCGTGGTCGATGTGGGCGATGATGGAGAAATTACGGATATGACTCAGGTCACTCACGGATCAACACTCAAAAAGGCCGCAGGCAGATTGCCCGCCGAAAAATAGCCGGGAAGTGTACCTGATCGGCGGCGGGGGCGTCACCCGTGCCGCCGACAGACGCCCACGAAAAAGGGCGGTAACGACCGCCCTTTTTTGCATTACCGACTAAGCGTCACTCAGACAACTTGAAGGTAATGAAGCTTGCACGGCCTTCACGGAGCACGCGCATCGACACCGAGCGGTTCTTCGGCAGGGCCTGCGCGACCTGGGTAAAGGTCTTCGCCGAATCAATGGCCTGGTTATTCAGGTGAGTGATGACATCACCCGGACGCAGACCAATAAGAGCGGCAGGACCGTCCTGTACTTCCTTGATGACTACGCCGCCTTTGAGATCAAGCGCTTTGCGCTCATCAGCAGTGAGCTCGGCCACCTTGACGCCCATGCGATTGCTGTTGCGCTCGACGGCCGACTCACCGCCACCGTTGGCAGCGACCTGATCGTCGTCTGCAGGCAGGTTGCCGATGGTCAATTCCACGGTCTTGCGCGAGCCTTCACGAATCACTTCAAGCTCGGCTTTGCTGCCCGCTTTCATACGGCCGACCAAGTGAGGCAAGTCCGCCGACATGACGATGGGTTGACCGTTGAGGCTCAAAATGACGTCGCCGACCTGCAAGCCACCTTTGGCTGCGGGGCCGTCTTCCATCACTTGAGCGACCAATGCGCCGGCTGGTTTGTCCAGGCCAAACGACTCTGCCAGGTCTTTATTGACCTCTTGGATCACTACGCCCAGCCAGCCGCGGCTGACTTTGCCTTCGGTTCGCAGCTGATTGGCCACGTCCATCGCCACGTCCATAGGAATGGCGAACGACAGGCCCATAAAGCCACCCGAACGGGTGAAAATTTGGGAGTTGATACCGATTACTTCGCCATTCAGGTTAAACAGCGGGCCGCCCGAATTGCCGGGGTTGATCGCCACGTCAGTTTGGATGAACGGCACGTAGCTCTCATTCGGCAGGCTGCGCCCCTTCGCGCTGACGATGCCGGCCGTAGCGGAGTGGTCAAAGCCAAATGGCGAGCCAATGGCGAGCACCCATGCGCCGACTTTGAGCTCTTCGGATTTGCCGATTTTCACGACCGGAAGATTTTTGCCTTCAACCTTTAGCAATGCCACGTCGGTGCGAGGATCAGCGCCGATCAGCTTGGCTTTCAATTCGCTGCGGTCAGACAGGCGCACGATAATTTCGTCAGCGCCGGTCACGACGTGGTTATTGGTCAGCACATAGCCATCGGGAGAAATGATGAAGCCGGAGCCCAGCGACTGCGCGCCACGCTGTTGCTGGCGGCCTTGTGGCGAGCGTTGCTGCGGGGGCATGTTGCGTTCGAAGAATTCGCGAAACATCGGCGGCAGACCTTCCAGATCGGGAATGTCCTGGCCGGAAGCGCCTGCGACACGATCCGGAACCTTCTGCGTCGTACTGATGTTGACGACGGCCGGCGCGGCAGCCTCGACCAGGGTAGTGAAATCAGGAAGTTCAGCGTGGGCAGTTAACGTCTGCCCCAGTAAAAACAATGTCAGAAAGGCAGATAAGCCAGATTTAAGGCTAAGCATTGACTTCGGCTCCCATAAAGGAAAAGCAAGTACCACATGAATTGTCGCGCCGAAAGAACGCGACATACGACTCTATGGTGAACACGCGAACCGTAACTGAGCGCTCGCGTGAAAATCTCGACAGCGTTATTGCACCGCCTGCATGTCCCCGGCGCGAATCGATAGCGCGACACGCTCGGCCGTTCCTAACGGGATTTCGCCAATAACCGTGACCATCACGTCGCCCGAGGTGGTAGAGATGCGTTTGGAAACCGCAACAGTGGGACCCAACTGCGTGCGAGCATCTTCAACCGTGGCACCATTCAGCGGCTCAAGGAAAACCGAAAAACGCGCCAATCCGTCGCCGTACATCAGGCATGCAACGGGCTGGGAAGATAACGCGCTGTGGCGCTCGACCGCGCTGTTCAGATTAAAACCTGGAGGCATCCACTCGGAGTGCCACGCCTTCGGATCCACGGCCTTACTTTCGACAAAGCGAACGGGCTGGCAGCTCGAACCTGGTTTCAGGTCAGCTTCTGAAGGAGGGGTCATTTCGATAGTGGAAAACTGGAAACGCTCAAGCAGTTGGCCTTTTTCATTCAGCAGCAACGACTTCAGCGGCAAGCCCGTTTCACGATCCAGATGAAGCTCGAAGCCATAACGGTGCTGATCGCGCGGCAGTACCGCCAGCACGACCGCGTCGCGCCCAGCGACACGCGACTCGCCAATAATGCGCAAGTCGTACCAGGCTGACAGTTGTTTGGTATCCAACGCTCGTGCGGGCCAACTCTGACCTTCGGCGACCTGATCAGCCAAACCACCGCTCACGCATTCGGTACGACGCCCGACCTTAACCACTTCTTGCACTGGCCCGTCGAGCTGCAAAAGTCGCTCGCGCACTTCTGCGCCACCAGAGGCCTGATGCCAGATTGTATGAGTGGAAAAACTGCCGTTACGTTCGTAGACAAACGTTCCGTGGAAACTTTGCTGCTGTTGCGCCTCGGCGAGGCGGCCCAGCCAATCTTGCGCGTCGGTGGCGTTAACTGGCTGGGCCAGCACACCACCTAACAAAAGCAGGTAGGAAAGTCCGCGCATGATCCTCCTCAGCGGTTTTCCAGACTTGCAGCACGCGCGTAGGGCAACACACCGTCAGAAGTGCTCATCGCGGCTTGCTGCGCGTGTTGACGCAGATAGCCCGGCAAGCGCTGCTCGTGCCAGTTCAATTGGCTCGGGGTGGAAGCTTTGGATTGCTGAGCGGAAACCGGCTCGGAGCTCTCGGTATAACCTGCCAGCAGAGCAGCGCCCTGCACTTGCGGCATCGGCAGCGTCGGCTGCACATTGTTCTGGGCCAGTTGCGTACCCATCACTTCGTCCTGGTTATAGAGACGAACGCCAGCCAAAACAGCCAGAGTCACCGATGCAGCAACTGCCAAGCGACCCAGACCACGCCAGCGACCCGCAACCGCTGCTACAGGAGCAACGACCGGAGCAGCCTCATCGGCGAGCGCCTTGGACACCGCCGAAGCGATATCGAGGTTCGGTACCAGCAGATCTTTGTGCATAACTGCACGAGCTACTTGATAGCGCGCCCAAGTCGAGCGCAATTGGGCGTCTTCGCTGGCGCTGAGCACACGGCGCAGCTCCAACTCATCTGCCTCGTTATCCATAAGGGCGGATAACGATTCTTGCAGGGCTTCACGACTCATGGCGATTCCTCTCTTGGCTAGCGCCGCTGTCTCAGGCTCCCTGCAACAAAGGTTGCAGGACTTTATCAATGGCCTCACGGGCTCGGAAAATCCGCGACCGTACGGTACCTACTGGACATTGCATGACACTCGCAATGTCCTCGTAACTAAGACCATCAAACTCTCGCAAAGTTAGCGCGGTGCGCAAATCTTCTGGCAATTGTTCAATGGTTCGATGCACGGCGTTTTCAATCTCGTCCCGTAGCATCAACCGCTCTGGAGATTCGATGTCCTTGAGTGCGTGATCGCCCTCGTAGAACTCTGCGTCTTCAGCGCTTACATCACTTTCTGGTGGGCGACGACCGCGCGACACCAGATGATTCTTCGCCGTGTTGATGGCGATGCGGTACAGCCATGTATAAAAGGCGCTGTCGCCGCGAAAATTAGCCAGTGCACGGAAAGCTTTGATAAACGCTTCCTGGGCAACATCCTGAGCTTCATGAGGATCGTGCACAAAACGCACTATCAACCCGAGAATCTTGTGCTGATACTTCAGCACCAACAGATCAAAAGCTCGTTTGTCGCCACGCTGCACCCGCTCGACCAACTGCTGATCATCTTCCTGGGTAAGCATGAACACTCCTCAATTGAGTTCGGAGAGAATGCTGTTCCAGCAAGTGAATCAACTCGCCAAGATAGACTCGGGTCTTGCGCAAAAGTTCTCCCCTCCAAACACGTTCCGCACACATATTCTTTTGTCTTGCACGGAATCGCGCAGCACGGCTAGCACGCCGGCTGCGCGGATAATCTTGTCACCGGTTTAATTGTAATGAGGCCGCGGCAACAGCCGCTCTCGATACAACGCAAACGGCATTGTCCCCGTCTGGGTGACTGCCTATGGAACCTGGAAGTCTAAGAAAGTTCCCAGGGCCCAGCGGCCGTCATAAGCCCGCTATTGTGCAGCCCGCCCCGCCTATATACTAGTGGCCGCTTCTCGTGGAATTCGAACATGAGCCAACATTTTCAGCACGACGTTCTGGTCATCGGCAGCGGCGCTGCCGGCCTCACTCTGGCGCTGACCCTGCCAAGCCATTTGCGCATAGCCGTGCTTAGTAAGGGTGACCTCACAAATGGTTCAACTTATTGGGCACAGGGCGGCGTTGCAGCTGTGCTCGACACCACTGACACCGTCGAATCCCACGTTGCCGACACCCTCGACGCAGGCGCCGGCCTTTGCCGTGAAGACGCCGTGCGCTTCACCGTTGAGCACAGCCGCGAGGCCATCGAGTGGTTGATCGAACAAGGCGTACCCTTTACCCGTGACGATGAAACCGCGCGGGAAGATGGTGGGTTCGAATTCCACCTCACGCGAGAAGGCGGCCACAGCCACCGCAGAATTATCCATGCCGCCGACGCCACTGGCGCAGCCATCTTCAACACCCTCCTCGCCCAAGCCCGGCAGCGTCCGAATATCGAGCTGCTGGAACAGCGCGTTGCCGTCGACCTCATCACCGAGCGCAAGCTGGGCCTGCCCGGCCACAACTGCCTGGGCGCCTACGTGCTGAATAGAAACAGCGGCGAAGTGGACACTTACGGAGCGCGCTTCACCGTGCTCGCCAGCGGCGGCGCCGCCAAGGTTTATCTGTACACCAGTAACCCTGACGGCGCCTGCGGCGACGGCATTGCCATGGCTTGGCGCGCTGGCTGCCGGGTCGGCAACCTGGAATTCAACCAATTCCACCCGACCTGCCTGTACCACCCCAAGGCCAAAAGCTTTCTGATTACCGAAGCCATCCGAGGCGAAGGCGGCTTGCTCAAGCTGCCCAACGGCGAGCGCTTTATGCAGCGTTTCGACCCACGCGCCGAGCTGGCCCCGCGCGATATTGTCGCTCGCGCCATCGACCACGAAATGAAGCGCCTGGGTGTCGACTGTTTGTATCTGGACATCAGCCACAAACCCGCCGAATTCATCAAAAGCCACTTCCCCACTGTTTATGAGCGCTGCCTGGGCTTTGGCATCGACATCACCAAGGAAGCGATCCCCGTCGTGCCCGCCGCCCACTACACCTGCGGCGGCGTGGTGGTCGACCAACATGGCCACACCGACGTGCCGGGCCTGTATGCCATTGGCGAAACGACCTTTACCGGCCTGCACGGCGCCAACCGCATGGCCAGCAACTCGTTGCTCGAATGCTTCGTGTATGCCCGCTCGGCAGCGGCGGACATCCTTCAACAATTGGTGAGCAAACCCACACCGCAGCGCCTGCCGAGCTGGGACGCCAGTCAGGTGACCGATTCGGACGAAGACGTGATCATTGCCCACAACTGGGATGAGTTGCGGCGCTTTATGTGGGACTACGTCGGCATCGTGCGCACCAACAAACGCCTGCAGCGCGCTCAGCACCGGGTGCGGTTGTTGCTAGACGAAATTGATGAGTTCTATAGCAACTACAAAGTCAGCCGCGACCTGATCGAGCTGCGCAACCTGGCTCAGGTGGCCGAACTGATCATTCGCTCGGCCATGCAGCGCAAGGAATCACGCGGCCTGCATTACACCTTGGACTACCCGGACCAATTGCCCGAAGCCCGCGACACTATTCTGGTGCCGCCCATCTACGGCGAGTGAATTTCAGCCGTACCCGCAGGCGCCGGTGGACATCCGCCGGCAATGCGTCGCTCGCCACACAAAGCCCCCGAACCCACCACTGCCCCGGCAGACGAAACCGCAGCACAACCACCTGCGGCAACGCCACGCTGTCGGGGAACAGCTGAACCGACTGCCATCCATGGCCGATCTGCCACAAGTGCCACCCGTCCGCGTCATGGCGAATGCCAGAAAAGTGAGAAGTGGCGAAGCGCCAAGTCCAGACGGCATGAGCGCTACACAGCGCACCGCCCAGAAGCGTCATCCATAAAGGAAAGGCCGCCACCAGCAAGGCGAGCCAGGCGCCGAGCTGGGCGCCGAAGTACACCGCCAGCAGACGCCGGGAGGGCTGCCAGCGGCATTCGAAAGCTTTACTTGGGTTGGACACGATCCAGAATCATGCGAACCATGCGGCGCAGGTCGGCGTCTTCCGGCTCGCCGCGCTGCATGAACCAGCCAAACATGTCCTGATCTTCGCACTCCAGCAGTTTGCGATAGCGCTCGCGGTCTGCGTCATCCAGGCTCGGGTAGACTTCGCGAACGAAGGGCACCAGCAGCACGTCGAGTTCCAGCATGCCGCGGCGGCTGTGCCAAAACAGGCGGTTCAGTTCAATATCGTCGACCATCAAAGCGGCTCCTGCAAAATAGGCCGGCAGTATAGCGGCGCCACGCCGATACCGGCACCCGCTGACAAGCTCAAGGCAGGGCCCTATGATTAGCCCCCAGACTTTCAATCAGCGATTTCTCATGGCCGATTCAGCTTTTTTCTGCACGCTGTCCCACGAAGGCGTTCTTGCCGTTCGCGGCCCCGACGCCAGCAAATTCCTCCAAGGCCAGGTCACCTGCAATCTCAACTACCTGAGCGATAGCAACGCCAGCCTTGGCGCCCGCTGCACCCCCAAAGGCCGCATGGTGTCGAGCTTTCGCATTGTCAGCGAAGGCGACGGCTATGTGCTGGCGATGGCCAGCGAACTGATGGAACCGCAGCTCAGCGACCTGAAAAAATACGCCGTGTTTTCCAAGTCCACCCTCAGTGACGAGAGCGCCAACTGGCTGCGCGTGGGCCTTTACAACGCCGACGAGGTGCTCAGCGAGCTTGGCCTGCTGCTGCCGACCGAAGCCGATGGCGTTGCCCGTACAGACAATTTGTTCGCCATTCGCCTGAGCGACGGCCGCGTCGAGCTGTGGATTCGCAGCGCCATCAGCGCCGACGTCATGCAACAAATCCAGGCCAAACTCCCGGAGCGTCCGCTCAATAGCTGGCTGCTCGCCCAGGTTCGCGCCGGCATTGGCCAGGTATTCGGCGCGACGCGCGAGCTGTTTATTCCGCAAATGATCAATTTGCAGGCCGTGGGCGGCGTCAGCTTCAAGAAAGGTTGCTACACCGGCCAGGAAATCGTCGCGCGCATGCAGTACCTGGGCAAACTCAAACGCCGCTTGCAGCGCTTGAGCCTGGAAGGCGCCGAATTACCGGCCGTGGCCAGCGAACTGTTCTCCCCCGTGCACCGCTCCAGCGTTGGCGAAGTGGTGCTAGCCGCGCAAAGCGAAACGGGCGTGGAACTGTTGGCGGTATTGCAGGAAGATGCCGTCACTGATGGACGGATTCATCTCGGCAGCGAAACCGGCCCGGCTTTGCAGCTCTTGGACCTGCCTTACACCTTGAACTCGGATCGCGAGATTCAGCGTTAACCTAATTATTTTCCGGCCGCCTGCCCGCCAAGCGCCCTAGTCTCCAGAGAAACGTCCATGAGCAAACTCGCTGATAAAGTCCAACACGAACTGATCCAGGCCATCGAAAACGATGAGCTGGTGCTGCCGACCCTTCCTGAAGTGGCGCTGAAAGTTCGCGAAGCGGCGGAAGACCCGGACATCAGCATCCCTCAGCTCAGCAAAGTGATCGGCAACGACGCCGCCCTCACCGCGCGCATCATCAAAGTGGTGAACAGCCCGTTGCTGCGCACCAATAAAGAAATCACCGATCTGCAAATGGCCGTAAGCCGCCTCGGCATCAACTACACCTGCAACCTGGCGACCGGCCTGGCCATGGAACAGATGTTCCAGGCCACCTCCGACGTGGTCGACCGCAAAATGCGCGAAGTGTGGAACAAGAGCACCGAAATTGCCGGCATCAGCCACGTGCTGTGCCGTCACTACACCCGCCTGATGCCCGACCAAGCCACCCTCGCTGGCCTGATCCACCAGATCGGCGTGCTGCCGATTCTGACCTACGCCGAGGAGCACGATGAGCTGCTGTCCGACTCCATCAGCCTCAACCACGTGATCGAGAAAATTCACCCGATCATTGGCGACAAAATTCTCAGAGCGTGGGATTTCCCCGAGAACATCGCCATCCTCCCGAGCCAATACCTGGACTTCACCCGCAACTCGCCAAAAGCGGATTACGTCGACATCGTTCAGGTCGCCACCCTGCAGAGCTACCTGGGCAGCGAACACCCTTACACCCAGCTCGACTGGTCGCAGATTCCGGCCTTCGCCAAGCTTGGCCTCGACCCAAGCGCCGATCTGAACGCCGACGAAGACCTCTCCGCCGCCATGGAAGCGGCCATGGGCATGCTGCAATAACAGCGCCCCATCACCGTAGGTTGGGCTGAGCGCCAGCGAAGCCCAACACGCTAGACCGGCAAAAACGCCACCCGCACCAACAGCCCGCCATTCGGCCCGTCATGCAACGTGATGGTCGCCTGATGCGCACGGCAAATCTCGCCAACAATCGCCAATCCCAGCCCTGCCCCGCCAATTTTCTGCGGATTGCGCCGGTAGAAACGTTGGAACACCTTATCGCGCTGGTCCGCCGGAATACCTGGCCCGTCGTCTTCCACTTCCAGAATGCTCGGCGCCAGCACGCGCAGAATCACATTGCCGCCGGCCGGCGTATGGGCCAGGGCGTTGTCGACCAGGTTGCTCAGTAGCTCATTGAGCAACGTCGGCTCGCCGGTCAGCCATACCGGCTGCTCGGCCTCCAGCGCTAACGCAATGCCTTTGGAATGCGCCAGCGGTGCCAGCGCCATGCCCAGCTCGCGGCACAGCTGACTCAGGTCGATTTGCTCGGCGCCACCCTCGGCGATTGCTCGCGCGCCACTTTCAATGCGCGCCAACGACAGCAACTGATTGGCCAGATGCGTGAGGCTGTCGGTGTTTTGCGCGGTTTCGCGCAGTGTCTGCTGCCAACGCTGCGGCTCCTGCTCGCGCAGCCCCAGCTCAACCCGCGCTTTCAACGCCGCCAACGGCGTACGCAGTTCGTGGGACGCTTCGGCAATAAAGTCGGCCTGGCGCTGAAACAGTCCGCGTAAGCGCTCGGTGAATTGGTTCAGCGCCTCCACCAGCGGCATCAATTCCCGCGCAGTGGCGACCACCGGCAACGGCCGCAAATCGTCCAGTTGCCGCTCGGCCACGGCGTTGCGCAGCTGGTTAAGCGGGCGCAGCGCGGCGCTGATCGTGAACCACACCAGCACCAGCGCCGTCAGCGACAGCAGCGCCAGCCGCCACAACGAATCCACCAGCAGCCCGCGCGCGAGGCGTTCGCGCGCCTCTTCGGTTTCCGCCACGCGAATCTCGGCGGTGCCGCTGATGGTCGGCTCGCTGACCGGGCGCAACAAGCTCACCACGCGCACGTCCACGCCCTGGTAATTGGCGTCGTAAAAACGCGCCAGCGCCGGATAGTCGTCGGTGCGCGGCGTGTTGCGTGGCGGGTCGGGCAGGCTTTCGTAGCCGGAAATCAGCTTTCCTTGCACGTCGGTGACTTGATAGAAAATTCGCCCGGCGCTGTCGTAGGCGAAGGTATCCAGCGCCACATACGGCACGTCGGCGCGCAGGCTGCCGTCATCCTCGTACAGCCCTGCCGAAATTGCCCGCGCCGACGCCAACAGCGTGCGGTCGTATGCGGTGTCGGCCGCCTGGCGCGCGTTCCAGTAGGCGCTCAGGCTGCCAATTAGTAACAGCGCGGCAAACAGGGCGGCCAACCGGCGCAGCAGGCGCCCACGGAGGCTGCCGATCTCACGCATCCTGGCTTTCCAGCAAGTAGCCCAAGCCGCGAAAGGTCACGATGCGCACCGAGCTGCCTTCCAGCTTTTTGCGCAAACGGTGCACATAAATTTCAATGGCGTCGGGGCTGGCGTCCTGATCCAGGCCGAACACCTGCGAGGCAAGCTGCTCCTTGCTCATCACCCGCCCCGGCCTGGCGATCAGCACCTCGAGCACGGCTTGCTCGCGGGAGGTCAGCGTCAGCACTTCATCATTGAGGCTGAAGCGCCGCGTGCCCAAGTCATACAACAACGGGCCGCAACGCTGCTGCTGCTCGCCGCCGAGCACGCTGCGGCGCAGCAATGCTTTCACGCGCGCCTCCAGCTCGGTCAGCTCGAAGGGCTTGGCCAGGTAATCGTCGGCGCCGAGGTTAAGGCCGTGCACGCGGTCTTTCACTTCACCGCGTGCGGTGAGCATCAGCACCGGCAGGGTTTTGCCCCGTGCCCGCAGGCGCGCGAGCACTTCAAACCCCTCCATACGCGGTAGCCCGACATCGAGCACCGCCAGTGCGTAGTCTTCGCTGCTCAAGGCCAGGTCACCCGCCACGCCGTCGTGCAGCACGTCTACTGTCCAGCCGGCGGCCTTGAAAGCCTGGGCAATGCTATCGGCCAGTTGGGGGTGGTCTTCGACCAACAAAATGCGCACCGGGATTCTCCGCAAGACGGCGTGTGCCGTGGAGTGTAACGGGCCGCTCGCGCGTGTGAAGGGCCGCGCCGTTTTCTTTCAGCGTGAAAGCTTGGCGAAAGTTTCGCGCCTTAGCATCCGGCCAAGGTGGCTCGAACCACCTATCAAAAACAAAAACAAAAACTGGAGACA
This sequence comes from Pseudomonas sp. AC229, assembly GCF_979254655.1. Lineage (NCBI taxonomy): Bacteria > Pseudomonadati > Pseudomonadota > Gammaproteobacteria > Pseudomonadales > Pseudomonadaceae > Pseudomonas > Pseudomonas sp. AC229. Next base: position 125,474 of record NZ_CEEDHK010000012.1, on the reverse strand, counting down.
CCTCATGCCCACTGCTACCCGGCAGGCATTGCCACCTGTGCGTCCACTGTCCCTCGTGCTCGCAGGCGCCACCCTCGCTTCCCTGACGCCCGTCACGGCCCACGCCGAATTCATCAAAGACAGCAGCGTCAATTTCGAAACCCGCAACATGTACTTCAACCGCGACTTCCGTGACGGCACCGGCCAGTCCAAGCGCGATGAATGGGCGCAGGGTTTTATGCTTGATATGCAGTCGGGCTTCACCGAAGGCACCGTCGGTTTCGGCGTTGATGCACTCGGCATGCTCGGTCTCAAGCTCGACTCCAGCCCCGACCGCACCGGCACAGGCCTGTTGCCCACCCACGATGACGGCAAAGCGGCCGACGAATACTCCAAGTTGGGCGTGACGGCCAAGGTCAAGGTGTCCAACAGCGTGTTGAAAGTCGGCAGCCTGATTCCCGAACTGCCTACGCTGAACCCCAACGACGGCCGCATCCTGCCGCAAACCTTTGAAGGCGGTCTGCTGACCTCCGAGGAAATCAAAGGCCTGACCTTCACCGGTGGCCGCCTGGAAAAAGCCAAAGACCGCAACGACACCAACTACGAAGACCTGGCGCTGAACAACAAGAACAGCCGCTTTTCCAGTGCCGCCAGCGCCGACAACTTCGACTTCGCCGGCCTCGACTACAAGCTCACCGACAAAATCACCGGCAGCTACCACTTCGCCCAACTCGACGACGTGTACCGCCAGCATTACCTCGGCCTGGTGGCCGCGCAGCCCCTGGGCCCCGGCACCGTTTCGGCCGACCTGCGCGCCTCGTTCAGCGACGACCAAGGCAAAGCCGAAGGCGGCAAGGTCGACAACCGCGCCCTCAACGGCATGCTCAGCTACGGCCTCAACGGTCACAAACTCGGCCTCGGCTACCAGCACATGAGCGGCGACACCGGTTTTGCCTATGTCGACGGCACCGACCCGTACCTGATCAACTTCGTGCAGATCAACGACTTCGCCAACGCCGAAGAACGCTCCTGGCAGGCGCGCTACGACTATGACTTCGCCAAGCTCGGCGTGCCCGGCCTGACCTTTATGACCCGCTACGTCAGCGGCGACAACGCCGAAGTCACCGGCAGCAACGAAACCGGCAAAGAGTGGGAACGCAACACCGAGTTCAAATACGTGGTGCAGAGCGGCGCGCTGAAGGACGTATCGCTGCGCGTGCGCAACGCCACCTTTCGCTCGAACTTCGCTCGCGACGCCGACGAGATTCGGATCATGGTCGGCTATACGCTCGCCTTGTACTAAATCCCGAAGCCATCACCTGATTTCCTGACCCAAAATAAAAACTCCACGGGAGACTTCACATGATCAAGCCCCTGCACCGCCGCCTCGCCTTGGCCGCTGGCTGCCTGATGCTCAGCAGCCACTTGATGGCCGAGCCCAAACGTCCTGAATGCATCGCTCCGGCCGCACCCGGCGGCGGTTTCGACCTGACGTGCAAGCTGGCGCAAAGCGCGCTGATGAATTCCAAGCTGCTGACCAAACCCATGCGCGTCACCTACATGCCCGGCGGCGTGGGTGCCGTGGCCTATAACGCCGTGGTCGCGCAGCGGCCTGGCGATGCCGGCACGATTACGGCCTGGTCCAGCGGTTCGCTGCTCAACCTGGCGCAAGGCAAGTTCGGTCGTTTCGATGAAAATGCGGTGCGCTGGCTCGCCGGCATCGGCACCAGCTACGGCGCCATCGCCGTGCGCAACGACTCGCCGTACAAAAACCTCGACGACCTGGTAAAAGCGCTCAAGGCCGACCCCGGCAAAGTGGTGATCGGTTCGTCCGGCACCGTCGGCAGCCAGGACTGGATGCAAACCGCCATGCTCGCCAAGGCGGCCGGCATCAACCCGCGCGACCTGCGTTATGTGGCGCTCGAAGGCGGCGGCGAAATTGCCACGGCCCTGCTGGGCGGGCATATCCAGGTCGGCAGCACCGACATTTCCGACTCCATGCCGCACATCAAGGCCGGCAACATGCGCATCCTTGCGGTGCTCTCGGACGAGCGCCTGCCGGGTGCCGACAAGGCCGACATTCCGACCGCCAAGGAACAGGGCTACGACATCAGCTGGCCGGTGGTGCGCGGCTTCTACCTCGGGCCAAAGGTCAGCGATGAGGACTACGCCTGGTGGAAAGCCAGCTTCGATCAACTGCTGGCCTCGGAAGACTTCGCCAAGCTGCGCGACCAACGCGAGCTTTATCCCTTCGCAATGACGGGTGAAGAGCTGGACAGCTACGTGAAAAAACGCGTCGCCGATTACAAGCAGATGGCCCAAGAGTTCGGCCTGACCCAGTAATTCCTCTCACCGTTCTGTAGCCGGGGCGCCCGAATCGCGGCGCCTCCAGGCCAGGAGATCACCATGCTTTTTCAACGCCTCTTCAGTGCGGGCTGGCTAGTCGCATGCCTGGTTTTTGCCTACCTGGCCTGGAGCTACCAGGCCGCGTTCTCTTACGAGCCGGTCGGCCCGCGTGCTTTTCCGCTGCTAATGCTCGGGCTGATGGCCGCCGCCTTGCTGTGGCTGACCCTGCGCCCCACGCACATCGAACACAAAGAAGGCGAGCCGGTGCTGGACCGCGATTCGCTGCGCAAGGTAATGGCCTGCGTGGTCCTGATGCTGGTGTACGCCGGGCTGTTCGAGCCGCTGGGCTTTGTCGTTTCCAGCACCGTGGTCGGCATGCTGATGGGCCGTCTGTATGGCGGCCGCTGGAAACCCAGCGCCATCGCCGCCGTGCTGATCAGCATCGGTTTGTACGTGCTGTTCGACCGCACCCTCGACGTTCCCCTGCCGCTCGGCGTGCTCGACTTCCTGGAGCTTTGACATGGACACACTCGGCTATCTGGGCCAAGGCTTCGGCGTTGCCCTCACTCCTTACAACCTGATTACCGCGCTGATCGGCACGCTGATCGGCACCGTCGTCGGCTTACTGCCGGGCCTGGGGCCTATCAATGGCGTGGCGCTGCTCATTCCCGTGGCGTTCGCCCTCGGCCTGCCGCCTGAGTCGGCGCTGATTCTGCTCGCCGCCGTGTACCTAGGCTGCGAATACGGCGGACGCATCAGCTCGATTCTGCTGAACATTCCGGGCGAAGCCTCCACCGTAATGACCACCCTCGACGGTTACCCCATGGCCCGTCAGGGCATGGCCGGCGTGGCCTTGTCGCTGTCGGCCTGGAGTTCGTTCATCGGCGCGTTTATCGCCATTTGCGGCATGGTGCTGTTTGCGCCGTTGCTGGCGAAATGGGCGATTGCCTTCGGCCCGGCGGAGTATTTCGTGCTGATGGTGTTTGCCATCGTCGCCTTGGGCGGCATGGCCGGCGACCGGCCGATGAAAACCTTTATCGCGGCCCTGCTCGGCCTGTTCCTGTCGACTATTGGCATCGACGCCAACAGCGGCGTGTACCGCTTCACCTTCGACAGCATTCATGTGGCCGACGGCATTCAGTTCGTGGTGTTGGTGCTCGGGCTGTTCTCAGTCAGCGAGATGTTGCTGCTGCTGGAAAAAACCCACCACGGTCACGTTGCGGTGAAAGCCACCGGGCGCATGTTGTTCAACGTGAAAGAAGCGGCGTCGGTATTTGTCGTCAACCTGCGCTGCGGCCTCATGGGGTTTGTGCTCGGCGTACTGCCGGGCGCCGGCGCGACGCTGGCCAGCGCCGTGGCCTATATGACCGAGAAGAAAATAGCCGGCGAGAAAGGCAATTTCGGCAAAGGCGACATGCGCGGCCTGGCCGCACCGGAAACGGCGATTGGCGCGGCGGCGTGCGGCGCCATGGTGCCGATGCTGACCCTCGGCGTTCCAGGCTCGGGCACCACGGCGGTGATGATCGGCGCGCTGACGCTGTACAACATCACCCCCGGCCCGATGCTGTTCCAAGAACAACCGGACATCGTCTGGGGCCTGATCGCCTCGCTGTTTATCGCCAACTTCATGCTGGTGATCCTCAACATCCCGATGATCCGTCTGTTCACCCGCATCCTTAACGTGCCGAACTGGGTGTTGGTGCCGGTGATCGCCATCATCACCTCCATCGGCGTGTACGCCGTGCATGCCACCACCTTCGATTTGTTCCTGATGGTGATCATCGGCATCTTCGGCTACATCTTGCGCAAGCTCGATTTCCCGCTGTCGCCGCTGCTGCTGGGCTTTATTCTCGGCGGGCTGATGGAGCAGAACCTGCGCCGTGCGCTGTCGATCTCCAACGGTGAACTGGGCATTTTGTGGGGCAGCCCGATCACCATGGGCGTGTGGGTGCTGGTGGTGGTGATGTTGGCGCTGCCGATCGTGCGCATCTGGCGCCGCCGTGCAAAACAACGCCGCGAGGTGGCCAATGCCTGAGAACGGGCGGCCCTGGTGGCCGACGCCGCTGGTGGGCGCCGTGGGTGGCGCCCTGGCCAGCCTGGCGCACTGGCCGCTGCCCTGGATGATCGGCGCCTTGGTGGCGGTCATCCTGTTTCGTTGCAGCACGCCCTGGCTGATCCGTGACCTGCCGGGCGGACGCAAAACCGGACAATGGATTATCGGCATTGGCATCGGTTTGCACTTCTCCAGCGCGGTGGTCGAACAGGTCGCCGCGCACTTCTGGCTGATTCTGTTCGGCGCGCTGATCACCACCCTCTCCAGCGGCATCGCCGTGTGGCTATTGCGCCGCACCGGCGAGGACCGCGCCACCGCGTTCTTCTCCAGCATGCCGGGCGGTTCCGGTGAAATGGTCAACCTCGGCCTGCGCAACGGCGCGGTCAGCAGCCGCGTGGCCGCCGGCCAAAGCCTGCGCGTGGTCGCGGTGGTGCTGTGTGTGCCGGCCACCTTCAAGTTTTTCATGGGCGATGGCCCGGCGCTCAGCCATAGCGGGCAGGTTGACTGGCTGTGGCTGGCTGCACTGGTTCCACTCGGTGGCGCAGTGGCGCTGCTGTGGCAACGCTTGAAACAACCGAATCCCTGGCTGTTCGGCCCGCTGCTTATCAGCGCCGGCGCCAGCATGCTGTTCGACTTGAACCTCGGTTTGCCGCCCGGTGCCAGTCAGGTTGGGCAGTTGCTTATCGGCAGTGGTCTAGGCTGCCATTTCGACCGCGCATTCTTCCGCCGCGCGCCCTCCTTTCTCGCCCGCACCTTACTGGGCACCGCGCTGATGATTGGTTTTGCCGCCGTGTGCGCCCTGGGCCTGGGCTGGCTCACGCACCTGGATATCCGTTCGCTGACCCTGGGCATGATGCCCGGCGGCATCGCCGAAATGAGCCTGACCGCCGAAACCCTGCAACTGTCGGTGCCGCTGGTGACAGCCATGCAGGTGATGCGCTTGCTGCTGGTGTTGTTCCTGGCCGAGCCGCTGTTCCGGCGTTGGCAGTCTCATGCGGGCCAACGCGACACCTAGCACTTCTGCACCTGTGCCGGGTCTATGCTTGCGTACATCTGCAGAGGAGCCGCCCATGGCCACGCGATTGCGCATTGTGTTGCTGGTCATCAGCCTGGCGCTGCTCACCTCGTGCAGCCGCCTGGACCTGGGCTACCGCAACCTCGACTGGCTGATTCCCTGGTCGCTGGACAACTACATTCCCCTCACACCCGAGCAGAAAGCCTGGCTCAAACCGCGCCTGGTCACGCACCTGAACTGGCACTGCACCACGCAGTTGCCGCTGTATGCCGACTGGCTACAACGCAGTGCCGAGCTGGCCACCGAACCCGATCCCGCCCCCGCCGAGTTCGACGCGCAATTCAGCGCGTTTCGCCATGCCGTCGACGCTGTGGCCGTGCGCCTCACACCCGACGCCACTCAATTGCTGCAAGGCTTGAGCGATCAACAGGTCACGGCGCTGGGTGAAAACATGGCCAAGCAGAACGAGGAACAGCGCGACGAATACCTCGGCGTTCCGCTCGCGGAGCAGATCGACGAACGTCGCGAGCGCATGGAAGAACGGCTCAAACCGTGGTTTGGCCGCTTGCAGCCGGAACAGAAAGCGCGGGTGAAGGTGTGGGCCGAGCAGCTTGGCGACTACAACGAGGCATGGCTGGATAACAATCGTGCCTGGCAACAGGCGTTTCTGGCGGCCGTGCGGGAGCGGCGCGGTTCAGAGTTTCCAGATCAGCTGAAAGGCCTGCTGCAAGACCGCATGAGCGTTGCGACCCCGGCGTACCGCGAACGCTTCGTTGGCGCCCAGAACGCCTTGGCAGATTTGTTCAGCGACCTGCTCGCCAGCGCCAGCCAGCAGCAGCGCGAGCGCCTGGTGGAGCGGCTGCAGGGCGCGCGCAAGCAAGTGACGGAAATGACTTGCCCGGCGGCGCTTTAGTTAAATCGGCGTTTGCAGGAATCGAGGCTAAAGCCTCTCCTACAGGAATTGATGCCCGCAGCTGATCTCTGTGGGAGAGGCTTTAGCCTCGAGTTTTTGATCGAGTACCGCCTTACAACGGCGGCAACTGCCAGTTGATCGGCGCCAGCCCTCGGTCTTTCAAATACTGATTCGCCCGGCTGAAATGCCCATTGCCGATAAAGCCGCGGTGCGCTGACAGCGGCGACGGGTGCACGGATTTCAGTACCAGATGCCGAGTGGTATCGATCAAAGGTTGCTTGCTCTGCGCGTGAGCGCCCCAGAGCAAGAACACCAGATGCCCAGGCCGCGCATTCACCACTTCGATCACTTTGTCGGTGAACGGCTGCCAGCCTTTCTTGGCGTGCGAACCGGCGTTGGCCTGCTCCACCGTCAGCGACGTGTTGAGCAGCAGCACGCCTTGCTCGGCCCAGCTTTGCAAATACCCGTGGGGGGCGATGTCGATGTTCAGGTCGCGCTTGAGTTCTTTGTAGATATTTTGCAGCGACGGCGGGGTCGGTACGCCCGGCTGCACGGAGAAGCACAGGCCATGGGCTTGCCCCGGGCCGTGGTAAGGGTCCTGGCCGATGATCACGACTTTCACCTGATCCAGCGGCGTGGAGTTCAGTGCGTTGAAGATCATCGGGCCCGGCGGAAAAATCACTTTGCCGCCGGCTTTCTCGGTGCGCAGAAATTCGCTCAGGGTTTGCATGTAGGGCTTGTCGAACTCTTCGCGCAATGCCTCTTTCCAGCCTGCTTCGAGCTTGATTCGATCATCTGCGGTCATGCGCCTACCCCTGAGAAAAACTGCTGCGCACGCTAAGGAACACGGCGTGCCAAGTCAACCCGAGGTGATGCGTGTGCATCACGGCGCTGGATGCACATTGTCGGCAGGCATTGGCGGGTCAAGACTCCAGCCGAACCCCACGGAGTCACCGCCATGAACGCAGCTGCCGGCATTACCCGCGAACGCCTGGAACAGGCCATCGCCCACTCGACGTTCGCCAATATGCTCGGTGCCGAGCTGCTGGATTTTGCCCCGGGCAAAGTCAGCCTGCAGGTGCACGCGCGGCCCGACCTGTGCCAACACCACGGCTACATTCACGGCGCAGTGGTCGGCTTTATGGTCGACAGCGGTTGCGCCTGGGCGGCGGCCTCAATGGTGGGCGATGTGGTTACCAGCGAATACAAACTGAACCTGCTGGCGCCGGCGCTCGGCGAAAAGCTCATCTGCCGCAGCGAAGTGCTCAAAGCCGGGCAGCGCCAAGCCGTGTGCCGTGCCGATGTGTTCGCCGTGAAAGATGGCGTGGAGAAGCTGGTGGCGACCGGCTTGGCGACCATCGCACGGGTGTAGAAACGACCGACCGAAGCACCACGGCCGCCCAATGGTCCTGCGCCTGGCGAAATGCTTACTACGCTTGAAAGGGTAAGCAGACCAGGAGATTGCATAAATGGAGACCGGCCACGAAGGTCTGAAGTTTTCGCTGTACTCGAGCTTCCTCAAGGGCAACGCCAAGGTTCCGCAGATGCCGGAAACCTCGTTGCGCCTGCGCAAGTTATTGGATTCGCCCCACGCCTCGCTGGAGCAAGTCACGCGCCTGCTGCACAGCAATCCGCCGCTGGCTGCGTATTTATTGCAGTTCGCCTCAAGCCCCATGCTGCGCAACGTGCGCCAGGGCGTGAATTTGCAGGAAGTGGTGTCGCGCATCGGCATGCAGCGGGTCAACAACCTGGTGCTGACATTTGCCGTGGAGCACCTGTTCACCAGCCAGGACCCGGTGTTGCAGAAAGTGTTTCGCGCGCGCTGGAACGCTTCGCTGATGTGCGGCGCGTATTGCGCCTGCCTCGCCCAACAACTCACTCGTCTGCCCATGGAAGACGCCATGCTCGGCGGCTTGTTGCAAGACATCGGCAGCCTGCCGTTGCTCGACGAGCTGGAACGCTGGCCGGAAGTCACGCGCGAGCCGCAGGAATTGCAAAGTTTGTGCGATCAACTGTCCGCCGACGTCGGCGTGATTGTGCTGACCGCCTGGCGCTTGCCCTCGGTGCTCATCGACTGCGCCCGTTATCGCAGCGGCTGGCAGCGTCAGCATGAGGGCAACGCTGATCTGGTGGACGTGGTGCAAGTGGCGCGGCAACTGAGCAGCGACTGCGACGACGAACACTTGGTGCAACTGCCGGCCTGGCGCCGCTTACTCGCGGACCGTGCCGACGACCTGGCGCCGCACATGCTGCGCGACGAGTTGGGCGGCGAGGTGGCGTTCTGGTTCAAGCTGCTCGGCGGCAAACCGAATGCGTGAGCGGCACCCAGCGGTTGCCGAAATCTGCGCTTGAAAAAACCTGTCGCTCAGGCAAAACGGCGGGGTGCGCAAGCCACTCACTTTTTGCATACTCAGCCGTGCCATCTGCTGAAGGCGCCGGCCATTACCCATGGGGCGCCGCCACCAACGACAGGGACACGAGTTAATGAGCACTGCCATCGAAACCTATCACCCAGGCCTGGCCGACCTCACCCACAAGCTGACGGTCGAAAAACATGGCCACACCGCCCTGCTGACCATCAACCATCCGCCCGCCAACACCTGGGACCGGGAATCGTTGATCGGTCTGAAACAACTGATCGAGCACCTCAACCACGACGACGACATTTACGCGCTGGTGATTACCGGCCAGGGCAGCAAATTTTTCAGTGCCGGCGCCGACCTCAACCTGTTTGCCGACGGCGACAAAAGCCGCGCACGGGAAATGGCGCGGCGCTTCGGCGAAGCATTCGAAGCGCTGCGTGATTTTCGCGGTGTGTCCATCGCTGCCATCAATGGCTATGCCATGGGCGGCGGGCTGGAATGCGCGCTGGCGTGTGACATCCGCATCGCCGAACGCCAGGCGCAACTGGCGCTGCCCGAAGCCACGGTGGGCTTGCTGCCTTGCGCGGGCGGCACTCAGGCCCTGGCCTGGTTGGTGGGCGAAGGCTGGGCCAAGCGCATGATTTTGTGCGGCGACCGGGTCGATGCCGACACGGCGCTGCGCATCGGCCTGGTCGAGCAAGTGGTCGACAGCGGCGAAGCCCGTGGCCATGCGCTGTTACTGGCGGCCAAAGTGGCGCGACAAAGTCCGGTGGCGGTGCGCACCATCAAACCGCTGATTCAAGGCGCCCGCGAACGCGGCCCTAACAGTTGGCTGTCTGAGGAGCGCGAGCGCTTCGTTGACTTGTTCGATGCCGACGACACCCGCGAGGGCGTCAACGCGTTCTTGGAAAAACGCGACCCGCAGTGGCGCAACAAATAAGCCTTTCGCCGGGGCGAGCGGCGGCAATTGCGCTCGCCCGCCCGCCATATGCCGAGCACGGCAGAGTTTAGGAACCGCTTTCTATGAATGTGATTTTTGAAGAACTGGCAGGCCAGCATGGCGCGCGTATTGGTGTCGCCACACTGGACGCCGCCAGCAGCCTGAACGCGTTGTCGTTGCCGATGATCGAGGCGCTGGACGCCAAGCTCGCGGCCTGGGCGCAAGACCCCAGCATCGCCTGCGTATTGCTGCGGGCCAACGGCGAGAAAGCCTTCTGCGCCGGCGGCGACGTGCGCAAGTTGGTAGAGGCGTGCCGCGAACATCCCGGCGAAATTCCGCCGCTGGCCGGACGTTTCTTTAGCGACGAATACCGCCTCGACTACCGCATTCACACCTACCCGAAACCCTTTATTTGCTGGGGCCACGGTTACGTGCTGGGCGGCGGCATGGGCCTGCTGCAAGGCGCGAGCATCCGCATCGTCACGCCGAGCAGCCGCCTGGCCATGCCGGAAATCAATATCGGCCTTTACCCCGACGTGGGCGGCAGCTGGTTCCTCAGCCGGTTGCCGGGCAAGCTCGGGCTGTTCCTTGGCCTGACCGCCACGCAAGTCAATGCCCATGACGCCCTGCTGCTGGGCTGGGCCGATCGCTTTCTCGCTGACGACCAGCAAGACACCCTGATCGACGGCCTGCTGCAACTGAACTGGAGCGAGCAGCCGGCGCGCCAGCTCAACAGTTTGCTCAAGGCGTTGGAGCACGAAGCCAACCAGCAATTGCCCGACGCTCAACTGATGCCCAGGCGCAACCACATCGACAACCTGCTCGACGTCGCCGACTTGCCCAGCGCCTGGAAAGTGCTGGTGGCCATGGAAGGCAGCAGCGACGGTTTGCTCGCCCGCGGCGCCAAGACACTGGCCGGCGGCTGTCCGCTGACCGCGCATTTGGTGTGGGAACAGATTGAGCGCAGCAAGCATCTGTCGTTGGCCGAGGTGTTCCGTATGGAATACGCCATGAGCTTGAACAGCTGCCGTCATCCTGAATTTGCTGAAGGGGTGCGCGCGCGCCTGATCGACAAAGACAACGCCCCGCACTGGCACTGGCCCGATGTAGCGACCATTCCCCGCTCGGTGATCGACGCGCACTTTGTGCCGACCTGGGAAGGCGAACACCCGCTGCACGACTTGTAGCCGCCGGCACACCGCTGCCGGGCGAAAGACGTGCCGGCAGCGGGCGCGTTTCTCCCGGCCGATGGCTATCTCACCTACGCAACCGCCATCCGCAGCCGCCAGACCGCCGCACCGTGTGCTCCCTATAGTCGCCGCCGCTGTTGCAACAACCGCCAGACCCCGCGTCATGGTGGCTGTGCGCGGGACACTGCGAAGTGTACCGGTGTGTATGGGGCCGGTCGGTCAACCCGCGTACAGCTGCCACCCAGACGAAATGCCATTCAAGGCGCCACGTCAGATGCAAGCCACCCCGCTTTCATGCTCAGATGGTCGCCCACGCACCCTGAGCCTTTCCAATGCACGTCCCCGCTCAACGCCCGCTGTGGCAGGTCTACGCCCTCTTCCTGGTTCCCATGGTGCTGTCCAACTTCCTGCAAGGGCTGTCGGGCACGCTCAATAGCATTTACATCGGCCAGATGCTTGGCACCCAGGCGCTCGCGGCGGTGTCGGGCATGTTTCCCATCGTGTTTTTCTTTATCGCCTTGGTCATCGGCCTGGGCGCCGGTGCCTCGGTATTGATCGGCCAGGCGTGGGGCGCGAATGAACCGCAGCGGGTCAAAGCCATCGCCGGCACCACGCTGACGCTCGGGGCGCTGATTGGCGTGCTGGCCGCCGTGCTCGGCACGGTGTTCGCCCGTCAGGCCATGGTGGCGCTGGGCACACCGGCCGATGTGCTGGACGACGCCACCGCCTACATGCAGGTGATGATGCTGATCATGCCGCTGCTGCTGGTGTTCGTGCTTTTCACTCAACTGTTGCGCGGCGTCAGCGATACCGTTTCGCCGCTGCTGGCGCTGCTTCTCTCGACCGTCGCCGGCCTGCTGCTAACGCCCGCGCTGATCAAAGGCTGGCTGGGCTTGCCGCCCCTGGGCATTCAGAGCGCGGCGTATGCCGGCCTGTTCAGCAACCTGCTGGCGATGGTGCTGCTCACCGTGCGCCTGCGCCATAAACGCCACGTGCTCGCCCCCGACCGCGAGCTGTTTCGGGCGCTGCGGGTAAACCGCGAGATTATCGGTCTGGTGATGCGCATCGGCCTGCCGACGGGGTTGCAGATGGTGGTGATTTCTCTCTCGGAGCTGGTGATTCTGGCGTTGGTCAACGGCCACGGCTCGCAAGCCACTGCGGCCTATGGCGCGGTCACGCAGATCGTCAATTACGTGCAATTCCCCGCGCTGTCGATTGCCATCACCGCCTCCATACTCGGCGCCCAAGCCATCGGCGCCGGCCAGGCCGACCGCATCGGCGCCATCTTGCGCACCGGGCTGCTGATCAACACCTACCTGACCGGCGCCCTGGTGCTGCTGGGCTACGGCCTGTCGCACTGGTTGCTGGGGCTGTTTATCACAGACCCCGACACCCGCGCCGAAGCCGAACACCTGCTGCATATCATGCTCTGGAGCATGCTGATTTTCGGTTACCAAGCCGCCGTGGGCGGCATCATGCGCGCCAGCGGCGTGGTGTTGGTGCCGGTGGCCATCTCGATCTTCTGCATCCTCGGCGTGCAAACACCCGGTGCCTATCTGCTCGACGCCCACTTTGGCTTGGAAGGCGTGTGGATGGCCTTTCCCCTGGCCTACCTGACGATGCTGGCGTTGCAGGTTTTGTACTACCGACTGGTATGGCGGCATCGGCAGATCAGACGCTTGGTGTGATGCTGGCATTGAGCTAGCCAGGCGCGAATTTCCCCGGCATCATTCGCTCCATCACGCGCAGGTAAGCGCCTCACCATAAGGTTCAGGGAATGAGCAACCACTACAGAAACTCCTCGCACTACCGCAATCAGCACCGCGCCTCCGTGACCCTACGCTGGGGCATGGCGATCGCCTTCTGCTCCACCTTCGCCTTGTTTGCGCTGCTCGTGACCGGGCAATCCAAGCATCCGCGCTATGACGCCCCGCCGGCCGACGTTCCGTACCTTCGCTATCAGCCGGAAGACGCTGAAAAGGAAGCGCCTAAAGACGCGTACCAGCTGCCGGACCCTGTGGTCAGAACGCCGAACCAGACGAACTTCCACGCCTTTGGCGTGAAAGGCAAACCGGCTCCGGCGGCTGTCGAGCAGACATCCACCGACTCGTATCGCCGCGACGACGCAGAAGACAGCGTGGTAACCGGCGTACCGGACAAAACCGACACCGCCGACGCCTGCGGGGACTACCCGCAAGGCAGCATCAGATACCGCGACTGCAAGCGAGAAATGCAGTTGAGCAATCGCAACCGATAGCCCTGCGCATCGGCCACGCTATCGGGCGCCTTAAACCCGTCATTCGCTTTGTCAGGAGCGCAGCATGATCGACTTCAACAACAAGGGTTTCTTCAAGCTCAAACAGAACGACGAATACGCCGAGCGCGTGACCGCGCTGCTGGTCGACGGTGAACAGGTGATCGACGCCTACAAATCCATGCGCGACGGCGTGGTGTTTACCAATAAGCGCATCATCGCGGTGAACGTCCAAGGCCTAACCGGCAGCAAAAAAGATTTCACCTCTCTGCCTTACAAAAACATCGTGGCCTACTCGGTGGAAACCTCCGGCACGTTCGATCTGGACTCGGAGCTGGAGATTTATTTCTCCTCGGTTGGCCGGGTGAAGTTCGAGTTCACGGGGCGCACCTCGATGGTAGAAATCTCCAAGCTGATTTCCAAACACGTGCTGTAAGGGTTCGCCAACAGCGCGAGCGCTATTCCCCTGCCACTAACGCGGCCACCCGCTGCACCAGCATGCTTTTCATCTCCGCCAGCCACGCCTGTTGCTGCGCCGCACTGAGCTGCGCAGTCAGGCAGTAACGACGCCCGCCCCACACGCCCGTCAGCCACGCATCAACGGTTTCGCCGGCTGGCTGGCGAGGCAGGTCGTGGCAGGCGGCAAACACTTCACGCCATTTACCGGCCAGCTCTTCATAGGCGCGCTGCTGGTGTTTGCGCTCGGCGATCTTGTATTCCAATGCGATCAGCTCATAGCCGAACATCGAGCGCTCGGGTTCCGGTGGGTTGCAGCACACCTCCAGCAATTGCTCGATGCGCTGTTGCCAGGTGAGTGCGATGGGTTGCACCACTTCGGCGTCCACGCGTTGCAGCATGCATTCGATGCCGTAGCGCACATAGCCCGACAGCAGCGCTTCCTTGCTGGGGAAATAGTCGTACAGGGTGCCGATGGCGACGCCCGCTTCCAGGGCCACGGCGCGGGTGGTCAATGTGCTCCAGCCATCGCGCAGCCAAATCCGAACAAAGGCCTCGAAGATGGCTTCAACGGTGAAAATGGCACGGGCCTGGCTCGGCCGTTTAAGCGGCTTGCTGCGCGGCTTTACCGGGCTGGCTGGCGGTGTGCTGGCGTTTCCGAACCCGCGTTTCATGGTTAGCTCGTACTCTGTGGAGACACGCTTTGACCCCACAAAAAACAGGAGCCGTCATGTCAGATCGCCGCAACGTAACACGCCTTCTTACCGAAAAAAACGCACTGGACCAGAGCCACATCCGCAGCCACGAAGAAGACCTCAGCGCCGGGCCTGGCGAGGTGGTGGTCAAGCTCGATCGGCTGTCGCTGACCACCAACAACATCACCTACGCCGCGTTCGGCGAGTCGATGAATTATTGGGACTTCTTCCCCACCGGTGACGCGGCGTTGGGTCATGTGCCGGTGTGGGGCTTTGCCGACGTGGTGTCGTCGACGGTTGAAGGCGTGGCGGTTGGCGAGCGTTTCTATGGCTACTTCCCCATTGCCAGTCATTTACGGATGAAGCCCGAACGCGTAACGGACCGTGGTTTTTACGACGGCGCCGACCATCGTCGCGTGCTGACCTCGGCGTACAACCAATACAGCCGCTGCAGCTGGGACAAGTTTTACAACCCACGCACCGAAAACCTGCAAATTCTGCTCAAGCCGCTGTTTCTAACGTCCTCCATGCTGGCCGACTTCCTCGAGGACAACGGCTTCTTCGGCGCCACCCGCCTGGTGTTCTCCAGCGCCTCCAGCAAGACCGCCTTTGCTACCGCCGTGTGCCTCGACCACGCCGGGGTACAGCGCGTGGCACTCACTTCCGGCAGCAACACCGAGTTCGTCGCCGGCCTCGGCTGCTACGAGCAGAGCGTGGCGTATGAAGACCTGGAGCAATTGGCCAACGACCAACCGACGCTGTACGTCGACTTCTCCAGCGACCTGGCCCTGCGTGACCGCGTGCACCAACACTTCGGCGAGCAATTGGTTTACAGCTGCTGCGCCGGCTCAGCGCAGAACACCGACCCGGCTCAACTCACCGCCATTACCGGGCCGCAGCCGCAACTGTTCTTTGCGCCGATTCAGCTACGCAAACGCAATGCCGACTGGGGACCGGAAAAGGTCTCGGAGCATATCGGTGAAGGGCTGGTGCGTTTTTACGATCAGGTCACGCCGCTGCTGGACGTGGTGGTCAGCCAGGGCTTCCCGGCTGCGCAAGGGCTGATCGCCAAGCTGTATCACGGCAAGGTGTCGCCGAAGGAAGGGCATGTGGTTGAGCTTTAAAGCTTGCGATTAGCCGCGATGTTTCAGCGTTCGCTGGATCGAGGGTTTCGGGACTAAGGCCAGGCAAGGCGAAAGCCGGCTTTAAAGCGCAGCGTACTCAAGTACGTGAGCATTTAAAGTTGGCTTTCAACGCAGCATGGCCGACGGCCCGGAAGCCGGATGTCGATTAGTAAAAAGCCCCGCATCTGCGGGGCTTTTTACTAATCGACGAATCGAGTGGCTATCCAGAACAAGCTGGCTGCCAACCCCATCGAAATGGGCAAGGTCAACAACCACGCCAGCAGGATATTGCGCACCGTGCCGCCCTGCAGACCGCTCTTGTTCGCGACCATGGTGCCGGCAACACCGGACGACAATACGTGAGTGGTCGACACCGGCAGGCTGAACACGTTGGCCAGGCCGATGGCGCACGCGGCGGTAATCTGCGCCGACATGCCCTGGGCGTAGGTCATGCCTTGCTTGCCAATCTTCTCGCCGATGGTCAGCACCACGCGTTTCCAACCGACCATGGTGCCAATACCCAGCGCCAGGGCCACGGCCAGAATGACCCAGAACGGCGAGTATTCGGTGGTGGCGGTGAGGTCTTTACGCAGCTTGTCGAGGTCCGATTTCTCACGGGAGTCCAGGGCGTCGAGCTTGCCGACTTTCTTCGCCGTGTCGTCCAGGCACAGCAGGTAGCGGCGCACTTGAATGCGCGTGTCCGGTGCCAGGCTGTGATAGTCGGTCGCGCCTTTGAGGTCTTTCAACAGACCGGCAATGGTGGCTTCTGTCTGCTGCGGGTTGCAGCGGAACAGTTCCGGCATCTCGGCGGTGTCGCCTTTGCCCAGCGCCAGGAATTCACCGAGGCTTTCACGATTGCGGTCGTAGAACTGGCTCAGGTGAACCGTCGCATCGCGGGTGCGTTCGATCTGGTAGGTGGTGCTGTTCAGGTCGAGCACGAACTGCGCCGGAACAATGCCGATGAGCACCAGCATGATCAGGCCGATGCCTTTCTGCCCATCGTTGGAGCCGTGCACAAAGCTGACACCCATGGCCGACAACACCAGCACCAGGCGATTCCAGAATGGCGGGTGTTTCTTGTCGTCGATCTTGCGGCGCTGCTCGGGGGTTTTGTGCATCTTCGACAGCGGGCGCCAGGCTTTCAGGCCCAGCAGTACAAGCGCTGCTACCGCGAAACCAGCAATGGGCGAGGCGATCAGCGACATGCCGATATCAATCGCTTTCTGCCAGTTCACGCCGTCTGCCAGCGGGATATCGCTGATCAGCGCATTGGCCAGGCCGACACCGAGGATCGAACCGATCAGGGTGTGCGAACTGGACGCTGGAATACCGAAGTACCAGGTGCCGAGGTTCCAGGTGATGGCCGCTGCCAGCAACGAAAACACCATGGCCAGACCGTGGCCGGTATTTACGTTGATCAGCAGTTCGACCGGCAGCAGGTGAACGATGGCATACGCCACGCCGACGCCGCCGAGCAATACACCGAGGAAGTTGAAAACACCGGAGAGCATCACCGCCAGATGGGGCGGCATGGCTTTGGTGTAGATAACGGTTGCCACCGCGTTGGCGGTGTCATGGAAGCCGTTGATGAACTCGAAGAACAGGACGAATGCCAGGGCCAGGATCAGGCTGATGAGTACCCAGGGTTCCAGCCCGCTGAAAAGATCGAACATGTGGTTTTCTGTTCAGGTCGAAAGGGGGCGCGATTATGCCAGATAACCGCAGTGTGAAAATCCTCAAACTGCTGGCTGGTAACGCTAGCAGAGAAAAACCGTCACGCCACGGTCATAAACCCCACAGCCCGCGCGGGGTGCGGGCCGGTGCGGCAAATTGTTACTGGGCGGCGAGCGCTGCAGCACGCGGACGAAGCAGCACAGCCAGAACGATCATGCTGGCGGCCAGCCCGGTGAGGACGATAAACGGAACCTGATAACTGCCGGTCAAATCGCGCACCAGGCCAGTCAAAATTGGCGTGAAACTGCTGATGCTGTAACCGGCGCACAGCATCATGGCGGTCCAGCGGCTCACCGCCAGTGGCGTGTTCACCTCATACATCGGCAGCACCAGCGACAACGCAAACGAGCCGCTCAAGGCAAAGCCCAACAGCAGCGCAACAACCTGCGGCAGCAACTGCGGCATAAAGGAAATCATGCCCAGGCACAGGCTTGAGGTGATGGCGCACACCAGCAGCAGCTGCGCACGATTGTCGTAGCGCTGGGCCAGCCATGGCAGCACGAACGCGCTGGGCAGGCCGATCATCATGAACGAGCTGAACAAGGTGTTGCTTTGCGAAGCGTTAAAGCCGACCTCGTGATAACGCGCCGTCAGCCAGGTGGTCAGCGTGTAGAACAGCCCGGCCTGAATGGCGAAAAATCCGGTAATTACCCAGGCCCGCGGTTCGCGCCACGGCAAGCCACCGCCGCTGCCAACCTCGGCCGGGTCTTCCTGTTTGTTTGGCACCCACAGCCAGAGCGGCACGGCAACCAGCGCCGGCACCGCCCAGATCGCCAATCCCCAATGCCAGCGTTCGTCGAGCAGGCCGGTCATCGGCCCGGTCAACACCGCGCCGCCGGCACCGCCGATGGTCATGCTCAAGGAATACCAGGCCACCACGCGGCCGACCTTGCCGACAAAGTGGCGCTTGATAAAACCGGAAAGCAGCGGCCCCGCCACGGCAATGCCGGCACCGACAAACACCGCACTGCCGATCAACACCACGCTGTTATGGCTGGCCAGACGCAGCAGCAAGGCGCCGCCAATCAATGCCATGCAGCCGGTAATGGTGCGCTCTAGACCGAAACGCACGGCGAGGCGCGGCGCAAAAGGCGCGAGCAAACCCATGCACAACACGGGCAAGGCGGTGGTCAAGGCGATAAGGCCGCGACTCAACGACAGTTCATTGGCGATCTGTTCGATGAGCGGAGCGAGGGAGGTGATGCCAGGGCGCAAATTGATCGCGGCCAGCACCAGGGCGACAAAGAGCAGGCCCCGAGAGATGGGTTTCACAGGAATAGTCAACGTGGCGACGACCAGGCAGGCCGGGCCAGCAACCCTACTATTCAAGGACGGTGACGAACAAGCCTGGCCGGCAAAAAATTTGACCGACCAGACAAGTTACAGCCAGGCGTGTTATTTGCCTTTGGCGCGCATCTTCTCGGCCATCACGGCCATTTCGTTGTACAGCAGCTCCGGGTTCTTCTGCTTAACGGCCCAGGCCATGCGGCCTTGCTCGTGCGGCAGAATCATGAACTCGTTGTTGGCCACCGAGCTGAAGATGTAGTCGGCAATGTCGGCCGCGCTGATGGGGCTGCTTTCCAGCAACTTGCCGACCTGGGCTTTCATGGTCGGCGTCGGGCCGCGGAACGAATCCATCAGGTTGGTCTGGAAGAACGATGGGCACACCACGTGCACACCGATTTCCTGCTGCTTGAGTTCCGCCAGCAAGCTTTCCGACAACGCCACCACGCCGGCCTTGGCCACGTTGTAGTTGCTCATCGCCGGGCCTTGCATCAACGCGGCCATAGAGGCGATGTTGATGATGCGGCCCTTGCTGCGTTCCAACAGCGGCAGGAAGGCTTTGCAGCCTTTGACCACGCCCATCAGGTTGATGGAAATCTGCCAGTCCCAATCTTCCAGCGACAGGTCGCTGAAGAAGCCGCCCGAGGCGACGCCGGCGTTGTTGACGATGATATCGACGCCACCAAACTTGGTTTCGCATGCCTGCGCCAAGGCGGTGAGCTGACTGTAATCGCGCACGTCGCAACGCAGGATAAAGCCATCGCCGCCGGCTTCGCGCACCAGCTTCAGGGTTTCTGCCAGGCCCGGCTCGCTGACATCGGACAGCGCCAATTGCCAGCCTTCGCGCGCCCAACGCAACGCGATTTCGCGGCCCAAGCCAGAACCCGCGCCGGTGATCATCATGCGATTTTGCATAGTAAGGCTGCCTTTTCTTATAGGTGTCATGGGTGAGGAGTGATGCCAGTGTAGCGAACGCAATCCCCCGGCCCACGCACCATTAGGCTGCTGAATGAGCGAAGCAAACCGTGCTCATGCCTGGGCCTTTTTTGCCTGCACGGCGCCGCGAATCACATAGGCGTACACGGTGATATTCAGCACCAGCACCACAGCGCCGAATCCCAGCTGCATCTCGGCAGTGAGGCCGCGCGGGTAAATCAGGGGAATGAGGTAATGCTCAATGAAACCGCCGTCGTAACCCTGCTGGCCGGCGGCCTGACGCAGCTGGTTTTCCAAGGGCGTAAGCGGGCAATACAGGTGCAGAAACTCGACGGCGGCGCCCCACGCCACCGCAGGCAGGTGCAGCGCCATGACCCAGCGCCAGCGCAACACCAGCAGCCCGCCGAACAGTACAAACAGGATGAACAACAGGTGCACCAGCACCACGGCATCAGCGGCCAGGCGAAACGCCATCTTCCCTCCTCCTGCATCGCGCAGAAATAACCTGAATTATTAGAAAGCTCGCTTAGTCGTACTAAGTAGACGAGGCAAGCGCAACGGTTGCACGGCCTCCGAAGGAAGTTGCATTCAACGGTCTAGAACAAGGAATACACCCATGGGCCTCAGCACAATTTTGATCGTGGTACTTATTCTTCTCCTCGTCGGCGGCCTGCCGCTGTACCCGCACTCCAGAAGCTGGGGCTATGGCCCGTCGGGCATTCTGGGCACCATTTTGATCATCGTGATCATTTTGGCGCTGCTTGGCAGGATCTAGTTCCTCGCCGGCAAAAAAGCCCCGCCTAGTGCGGGGCTTTTTTTCGTCTGGCGATCGGCTGCGCGTCGGCTCGCTCGGTCTCGATTTGCGGCGCGTCATTGATCCGTAGGAGCCAGCTTGCTGGCGAACCCTGCAAACCTCAATCCGGAATTGTCGTTTCCAGGGTTCGCGACCAAGGTCGCTCCTACAGGCCGCATCAAGGAACAGTCTGAATAAAAAAAGGCAGCCCGAAGGCTGCCGAAAATCACTCAGAAGCTAGATCGATCAATGCGCCGCTGCACCACTGGCGCCCAGGCCGGTTTGCGAGCGAACGAATTGCGGCAGGAAGCGTGCACGCTCTTCGCTGGCCGAAGTGGATTTATCGGTGATCGAGAAGAACCAGATGCCCACGAACGCCACGATCATCGAGAACAACGCCGGGTATTCGTAGGGGAAAATGGCCTTGGCGTTGCCCAGCACCTGAACCCAGATGGTTGGGCCAAGAATCATCAGGCCCACGGCCGTCAGCAGCCCCAACCAGCCACCCACCATCGCGCCGCGGGTAGTCAGGTTTTTCCAGTACATGGAAAGGAACAGCACGGGGAAGTTGCAGCTCGCGGCAATGGAGAACGCCAGGCCCACCATAAAGGCGATGTTCTGTTTCTCGAAGAGAATGCCCAGGCCGATGGCGAGAACGCCGAGGGCGATGGTGGTGATCTTCGAGACGCGCAGTTCATCTTTCTCGTTGGCTTTGCCGCCTTTGATCACGCTGGCATAAATGTCATGCGATACCGCCGAGGCGCCGGCCAGGGTCAAGCCCGCGACCACCGCCAGAATGGTGGCGAACGCTACGGCCGAGATGAAGCCCAGGAACAGACTGCCGCCCACAGCGTTGGCCAGGTGCACCGCCGCCATGTTGTTACCGCCCAGCAACGCGCCGGCTGCATCTTTGAACGCCGGATTGGTGCTCACCAGCAAGATCGCGCCAAAGCCGATGATGAAGGTCAGGATGTAGAAGTAGCCGATGAAGCCGGTGGCGTAGAACACGCTTTTGCGGGCTTCCTTGGCGTCGCTCACGGTGAAGAAGCGCATGAGAATGTGCGGCAAACCGGCGGTACCGAACATCAGCGCCAAGCCGAGGGAGATCGCCGAAATCGGGTCACTGACCAGCGCGCCCGGGCTCATGATTGCCTGGCCTTTGGCGTGTACTTTCACGGCTTCGGAGAACAGCGTGCCGAAGTCGAAGTTGACGGTTTTCATCACCATCAGTGCCATGAACGAAGCGCCCGAGAGCAGCAGCACGGCTTTGATGATTTGCACCCAAGTGGTGGCCAACATGCCGCCGAACAGCACGTACAGCACCATCAGAATGCCGACCAGAATCACCGCCACGTGGTAATCCAACCCGAACAGCAGCTGAATCAGCTTGCCGGCGCCAACCATCTGCGCGATCAGGTAGAACGCCACCACCACCAGCGAACCGCTGGCCGACAGCGTGCGAATTTCTTTCTGCTTGAGGCGGTAAGACGCCACGTCGGCAAAGGTGTATTTGCCCAAGTTGCGCAGCCGCTCGGCGATCAGGAACAGAATGATCGGCCAGCCCACCAGGAAACCGATGGAGTAGATCAGGCCGTCATAGCCGGAGGTGTATACCAGCGCGGAAATACCCAGGAACGAGGCCGCCGACATGTAGTCGCCGGCAATCGCCAAACCGTTCTGGAAGCCCGTGATTTTCCCCCCCGCCGCGTAATGGTCGGCAGTGGAGTTATTGCGTTTGGACGCCCAGTAGGTGATGAACAAGGTGGCACCGACAAACGCCACGAACATGACGATGGCCGCCACGTTGATCGGTTGCCGCTGCACCGCGCCGCTGATGGCATCGGCAGCCCAGAGGGCGGGAGCGAAGGCGAGCAAGGCGCACGCCGCAAGGTTACGCGCGATCATTTTTCACCTCGTCCAGAATGGCCTGGTTCATGTCATCGAACTCGCCGTTGGCGCGGTACACATAGATACCGGTCAGCACAAAGGCCGAGAGAATCAAACCGATACCGGCTGGAATGCCCCAGGTGGTGGGCGACCCTTCGCTGATCGGCGTGCCGAACAGGCTGGGGTCAAAGGCAATGATCAGAATGAAGGCCACGTACAGGCCAAGCATGATGGCGGAAAGTATCCAGGCGAATCGCTCGCGCTTGGCTACCAATTCTCTGAAGCGCGGACTTTGCTCAATCCGCTCGTAGATGCTGTCGTTCATTTTATTTTTATCCTCCGCAGCACGGGTTGCTGGTGAGCTAACAATAGTTCGCTCAGGGCCGGAAGACAGACGACCTTAGTCTTATTCGAAACATTTAAAAGCATCGCGGCTGAAGCCGCTCCCGCAGATTCCACGTGCCTGTGGGAGCGGCTGGGCGGCATTCCGCTTTAGCCGCGATTTAGCCGCGATGCTCTTGATGGGATCCGAAAAACAACAAAGCCGCTCAAAAGAGCGGCTTCGTGCCAAACGCAATAACGCTTATTTCAGCCAGCCATCCACGCGAGCCGGGTTTTCCGCTACCCATTTTTTCGCGGCTTCAGCCGGCTTGGCGCCCTCTTCGACGGCCAGCATCACGCTGCCGATTTCGTCGGGGGTCCAGTTGAATTTCTTCAGGAAGGCCACCACAGTCGGTGCCTTGGCTTCCAGGCCAGGGTTGGCCACGCTGTCGACGTGTTCAGCTGCGCCGTAAACGTTTTTCGGGTCTTCGAGGAAACGCAGTTTCCACTTGGCGAACATCCAGTGCGGAATCCAGCCGGTGACCGCAATCGGTTTTTCCGAGCGAATGGCGCGGGCCAGTTCGGCGGTCATGGCGCTGCCGGAGCTGGCGAGCAGTTTGTAGTCCAGGCCGTAGTCTTTGATGGCCTGATCGGTTTTGAGCATCACGCCTGAACCGGCGTCGATGCCGACGATGCGCCCGCCAAAGGCGTCTTTTTGCGCTTGCAGATCGCCTACGGTTTTTGCGGTGACGTACTCCGGCACGATCAAACCGATTTTCGCGTCGTTGAAGTTCGGGCCGAGGTCGACCACTTGGTCTTTGAGTTTTTCGTAGTAAGCGCCGTGGGTGACCGGCAGCCAGGCCGAGAGCATGGCGTCGAGCTGACCTTTGGCCACGCCCTGCCACATGATGCCGGTGGCGACGGGCATCAGTTGCACGTCATAGCCGAGTTTCTGTTTGATGATTTCCGCCGCCACGTGGGTGGTGGCGACGCTGTCGGACCAGCCATCGACGTAGCCGATTTTCAATGTGGGTTTATCGGCGGCACCTGCCAAACCGGTGCTCAGTGCCAGTGCCAAACCGGCACCCAAACCCAATAACCGACGCATTTTGCTCATAAGTCTGTTCCCCGAAAAGTGTGGCTCGGCGGCTGCCGAGTGGCAGGTGGTTGTGTCTGTGTGGTTGTTCTTGTGGATGGGCCTCTAGCAAATTCTGCTGGCCCACGCCCTGAGTCAGTCGTGTGCCGACGCCCTGATAATCGACCCAACCGCAGCGCTCACCTGCTCCAAGAACGACATCAACACCGCGAAGAAACGACATCGTTGACTCAGGAACGACAAGGTTGATATCCAGCACCGTCAACGCCTGCTCCAAGCCCTTGAAATTTATGATTGAACGCGCATTCAAGTACCGCTGCGCCAGGCCCATTAATATGCACTCACACACGGCACTGGCGGCTCTACGCTAAACAGAACGAATGCAGGTAAACTGCGCGGCTTTGCCCCCAGACGCGCCTAACTATGCCCGCATCCTCTCGCTTCCCCGCCCTGCCCTATGTGTTCGCCTGCCTGCTTGCCCTGTTCGCCATTGGCGGCCTGTGGTTTGGCCTGGGTCAACCGTTGGTACTGCCCGACGCAGCGACGCCGACGCACAAATTGCAGTGCGCCTCGTACACGCCGTTCGACAAGGATCAGTCGCCCTTCGACCAGCCTTTCGCCCTGCGTCCGGAGCGCATGGATGCCGACCTGGCATTGCTGGCCACGCGCTTCCACTGCATTCGCACCTACTCCATGACGGGCCTTGAAGCCATTCCCGACCTCGCTCGCAAGCACGGCCTGAAGCTGATGCTGGGCGCCTGGGTGAACGGCAATCCGGTGGACACCAAGAAGGAAGTCGATGCGCTGATCAAGTCGGCCAACGAGAACCCGGATGTGGTGGAGTCGGTGATCGTCGGCAACGAAACCTTGCTGCGCAAAGAAGTCACCGGCGCGCAACTGGCCAAGCTGATCGGCGACGTAAAGGCGCAAATCAAGCAGCCCGTCACCTACGCGGACGTGTGGGAGTTCTGGCTCAAGCACCCGGAAGTGGCGCCAGCGGTCGATTTCCTGACCATTCACTTGCTGCCGTACTGGGAAGATGACCCCACCGGCATCGACGAAGCCTTGGCTCACGTGGCCGAAATTCGTCAGGTGTTCGGCAGCAAATTTGCGCCCAAAGATATTTTCATCGGCGAAACCGGCTGGCCGAGCGAAGGCCGTCAGCGCGAAACCGCTGTGCCGAGCCGCGTCAACGAAGCCAAGTTCATCCGTGGCTTCGTGGCCATGGCCGAAAAGAACGGCTGGAACTACAACCTGATCGAAGCCTTCGACCAACCGTGGAAACGCGTTAGCGAAGGCGCCATGGGCGGCTACTGGGGCCTGTACGACGCCGACCGCCAAGACAAAAACGTGCTGGCCGGCCCGGTCTCGAACTTTGCCAACTGGACATTGTGGCTGAGCGTCAGCGGTGTGATTTTCTTCGCCACCCTGCTGCTGGCCGGGCGCCCCAACTCCACCCGTTCGGCCTTGCTGCTGCCGCTGCTCGCCGCTGTAGGCGCCTGCAGCATTGCGCTGTGGGGCGAGATGGCGCGGGTTAACAGCCGCTACATCGGCGAATGGGCGTGGGCGGCATTTCTGGTGGGGCTGAACCTGATCGTGCTGGCCCACGGCGCCTTGGCGTTGTCGAGCAAAGCCGGCTGGCGTGCCGGTGCTTATCAATGGCTGGAAGCACGCGGTGGCTGGTGGTTGGCCGCGAGCGGCTTCGCGGCGGCGGTACTGATGCTCGGTTTGGTATTCGACCCGCGCTACCGCTGCTTCCCAAGCATGGTGTTGCTGCTGCCGGCGCTGGTGTACGTATGCCGCCCCGTGGCCGGGCCACGCCGTGAAATTGCCCTGCTGACGCTGATCGTCGGCGCCGGCATCCTGCCGCAGCTGTACCAGGAAACCCTGGACAACTGGCAGGCGCTGGGTTGGGCGGCGGTGAGTGTGCTGATGGTCGCCGCGCTGTGGCGCAGCTTGCGGGTTCGGGCCAGCTAGGCCAAACGCAGGCAATAAAAAACGGGGCTCACGATGAGCCCCGTTTTTTTGGTCAACAGCATCGCGGCTAAAGCCGCTCCTACAGAATCACACCCCCTGTAGGAGCGGCTTTAGCCGCGATGTTTTTTCAAGCCAGACGCGGCGCCCGAACCAAGCGCAATGCCGCGATCACCACGGCAAACACCGCCAGGCTGGCGCTATACAGCACCAGCGCCGGCAGGGCGAACACCAGCGCGGCAACCGCCAACCACCAGCCGGCGCGGCCCGGCACCACGAATGCCAGCAAGGCGCCGCCCAAGCCGGCCCAGGCGATAACGCGGAAATGAATCAACAGGCCCAGGCCGTCACGCACTTGGCATTCCCAGCGCTGCGCCTGGTCAACGCAAATGCCGACCCACTGGCTGTCTTCCATCAGGGCGAAACGCAGTCCGTAGGCGGCGGCCAGCCACAGGGCCAGAACGATCAGCAAGGCGATCAGGGGCAAACGACGGGACATGGGTTTCTCCGGTAAATAAATCGGCGCTCAGGATAAACGCCCGAACGCCGTATGCAAGCGCCAGAGCACCAAAGATCAAGCCTTGGCCACGGTTTTCATATCATCCTGTTGCCGCGCGCGCAGGGAGCCGGCAAGCTCCGCTCAGTTCGCCATTTCAGGAGCCTGTATGTCCCGTATTCAATTACGCACCGCCACGCCTGATGACGTCGGCCTGATCCTCAGCCTGATTCACGAGTTGGCGGTGTATGAAAAACTCAGCGACCAAGCCGTCGCCACCCCCGAAGACCTCACGGCCAACCTGTTCGGCCCGCGCCCATACGCCGAAGTGCTGATCGGCGAGCTGGATGGCGAGCCGCAGGGGTTTGCCCTGTTCTTCTCCAGCTTCTCGACCTTCCTGGGCAAGCCCGGCATTTATCTGGAAGACCTGTACGTTCGCGAAGCGGCACGCAGTTCCGGGCTGGGCAAGGCCTTGTTGGCACGTTTGGCGCAGTTGGCCGTAGAGCGCGGTTGTGGTCGCTTGGAGTGGGCGGTGCTGGATTGGAACGAGCCGGCGCTGGGCTTTTATCGCCGCCTCGGCGCCCGCCCGCAGGACGACTGGACCACCTACCGACTCAGCGGCGCAGCACTGGCTGAGCTGGCAAA
This sequence comes from Pseudomonas sp. AC229, assembly GCF_979254655.1. Lineage (NCBI taxonomy): Bacteria > Pseudomonadati > Pseudomonadota > Gammaproteobacteria > Pseudomonadales > Pseudomonadaceae > Pseudomonas > Pseudomonas sp. AC229. The sequence goes on along the minus strand of NZ_CEEDHK010000012.1, from coordinate 98,980 downwards.
ACAAGCCGAGTAAATATGTCTGTGCTATACCAGCGTGTCTGCTGTCATATCGCCAGATTCACTCCGCACTTTATCTTCTAAAGGGATTTGCGATGCCGCGCCTCTCACGTTTTGCTGCGCTTATGGCAGGTTTATGCCTCAGTCCGTTGTTGTCGGCTGCCGACATCGACGAGGCCAGCTATGGGTTTCCACTGACCAACCCGTTCGAGGCGACCATCGCCACGACGCCTCCGGAATTGCGCGCGCAAGTGCCGGATGACCTGGACATCGACCAGGCCGATTACAACCTCAAACTGCGCCCCGAGCGTGAACTGGAAGTGCCAGATAACTTCTGGCCGGTGAAAACCCTGCGCTACCGCATGGCCAAACAGAAGGGCCCGGCGCCCCTGATTTTCATCATTGCCGGCACCGGCGGGCATTATTCCAGCTCGCTGGCCGAAGGCCTGAAGAAGGTGTTCTACGGCGCGGGCTACCACGTCGTGCAACTCTCCTCGCCCACCAGCTACGACTTCATGACCGCCGCTTCGCGCCACGCCACGCCCGGCGTGAGCACCGAAGACGCTGAAGACTTGTACAACGTGATGCAAGCGGTGCGTGCCCAGCACCCGGAAGTGGAAGTGACCGACTTCTACCTCACCGGCTACAGCCTGGGCGCCTTGAACGCGGCATTTGTCAGCAAACTGGATGAAACCCGGCGCAGCTTCAACTTCAAGAAAGTGTTGATGCTCAACCCGCCGGTCAACCTCTACACCTCGATCACCAACCTCGATCGCCTGGTGCAAACCGAAGTGAAAGGCGTGTCCAACAGCAGCACCTTTTATGACACGGTGCTGAGCAAGCTGACCCGCTACTTCCAGCAGAAGGGTTACATCGACATCAACGATGCGATGCTCTACGACCTGCAACAGTCCAAAGAGCACCTGTCTGACGAGCAGCTGGCGATGCTGATCGGCACTTCGTTCCGCTTCTCCTCGGCCGACATCGCCTTTACGTCTGACCTAATCAACCGCCGCGGCCTCATCACACCGCCGGAAACCCCGATCAGCGAAGGCACCAGCCTGACTCCGTATTTCCGCAAAGCCTTGCAGTGCGACTTCGATTGCTACATCCGCGAGCAGTTGATTCCCATGTGGCGCGCGCGCACCGACGGCGGCAGCTTGCTGCAGTTGATCGATCAGGTGAGTTTGTATGCGCTGGAGGATTACCTGAAAACCAGTAACAAGGTGCTGGTGATGCACAACAAGGATGACGTGATTCTCGGCCCCGGCGACCTGGGCTTTTTACGCAGAACGATGGGCGACCGTTTGACCGTTTACCCGCACGGCGGGCACTGCGGCAACCTCAACTACCGCGTAAATACCGCCGCCATGCTGGAGCTGCTGAAATGACCAAGACTTCCTTGCTGCTGGCTCTGTTGCTGGCCACTGGCGCCGCGCAGGCCGCCGATCCGCAAACGCCTGCGACGGCGCCGGTTGCCGACGCGGATGGCTTCACCGAGCCGCTCAAAGCGCTGAAATTCAACCCCGGCCTGGACCAGCACGAATTCGAACGCTCGACCCTCGACGCCTTGAACGTGTACGACCCGCTGGAATCGGTGAACCGGCGCATTTACCACTTCAACTACCGCTTCGATGAGTGGGTGTTCCTGCCAGTTGTGGAAGGCTATCGCTACGTGACCCCGCAGTTCGTGCGCAGTGGCGTGAGCAACTTCTTCAGCAACATTGGCGACATCCCCAACCTGGTGAACAGCCTGCTGCAGTTCAAAGGTCAGCGTTCGCTGGAAACCACCGGCCGCCTGTTGCTGAACACCACCATTGGCGTGGTCGGCCTGTGGGACCCGGCGACCATGATGGGTTTGCCTAAACAGTCGGAAGACTTCGGCCAGACGCTGGGCTTCTATGGCGTGCCTGCGGGCCCGTACGTGATGTTGCCGATTCTCGGCCCTTCGAACCTGCGCGATACCGGCGGGTTGCTGGCCGACTTCACGCTGGAAAACCAGATCAACTTCCTCAACGTGGCTGAAATCAGTCAGGACCACCCGGAATTGTTCCTGCTGCGCTCCATCGACCGCCGCTACGTGACCACCTTCCGCTACGGCCAGACCAACTCGCCGTTCGAGTACGAGAAAGTGCGTTACGTGTACACCGAAGCACGCAAATTGCAGGTTGCCGAGTAAAGGTTGTGTTGGGCTTCGCTTCGGCGAAGCCCAACGGGCCGCTCGCTAACGGCTCAGCTCCGGCGCCAACGACTGCGCTACCTGCGGTTCCAACCCCAGAAAACGCACCAACTCGGCCTTCTTGGCCATGGCGTCCTGATACCCCAGTTCGATCAGCTCATTGCAATAACCCGACTCGAACAGCAAGTAACTCAGCACCCCCGCCCCGCCCGCTTTCTTGGCTCCCGGCCCGCGCAAAAACATGCGCAGGGTGCGCGGCAGCTCGTGCCAATGGCGGGCGGCGATGTGGTCCAGCGGCTGACTGGGGGAAATCACCAATACGTCTACCGGCTTGATTGCCGAACTTTTCGCCGGCAGGTCGGCGGGCAGCAAGCGGCACATCTGGTTCATGCGTTCGAGCAGCTCGATGTCGCTTTCCAGGCTGTCGATAAAGGTGCTGTTAAGCAAATGGCCGCTGACTTGGGCCAGGCTCGGCGGCCCCGCCACTTTGCTGCGCACCGGCACATTGTGCGGATTGGCGTTGCCACTCACACCGACCACCAGCACGCGGTTGGCGCCCAGGTGCAGCGCCGGGCTGATGGGGGCGGATGAGCGCATGGCACCGTCGCCGAAATACTCCCGGTTGATTTTCACCGGCGGGAATATCAGCGGAATCGCCGCGCTGGCCAATAGATGTTCAAGCTGCAACCGCGTCGGCACACCCACGCGGCGATGACGAAACCAAGGGTCGATGGCGGCGCGGCCTTGGTAGAAGGTCACCGCCTGGCCAGAGTCGTAGCCAAAGGCAGTCACTGCCACGGCGCGCAGTTTGCGCATACGCACGGCGGCGGCGATTCCGGTGAAGTCGAGGTTTTCAGCCAGCAGTCCGCCCAATGGAGAGCTGTCGAGCAACGCCACCGGCGCCCGTTTCCCCAAGCCCAGCAAGCTATGGCCAAAGAAGCGGCTGGCTTGACGCACGACACCGGAAAAATCACTGCGGTACACCTGATGGGTATGGAAGTTTTGCCACACATGGGTCAGGCGTTTAATCGCTTCATTGAACTGCAACGCACCGCACGCCAGGCCCACGGCGTTAATGGCGCCGGCCGACGTGCCAACGATGACGGGAAAGGGGTTTTGCGTGGTGTCGGGCAGTAAGTCGGCAATCGCCGCGAGCACCCCCACCTGATACGCCGCCCGTGCCCCGCCGCCCGAGAGAATCAGGCCAGTCACCGGTTTGCTTGGATCGTGCGCCAGATTCATCGAAGCCTCTCTGCGGGGGTTTTCGCGAGTATAGAAGTGCGTCGCGATTGTGTGAGCAGCTCGTGCGATTCAGCGTTTGCCGTAAAGCTTCGCCTGCCCCGGTGGCCGCGTTTTAAAACGACGGTGCGCCCACAAGTATTGTTCGGGGCAACTGAGAATGGCGCGCTCCACCCACTGATTCACGCGCAGGCAGTCTTCTTCCTCGGACTCACCGGGGAAATTGCGCAGCGGCGGGTGAATCACCAATTTATAGCCGCCGCCATTGGGCAGGCGCTTCTGCGTAAACGGCATCACCTGCGCGCGGCCCAGGCGGGCGAACTTGCTGGTGGCCGTAACGGTGGCGGCGGTGATGCCAAACAGCGGCACGAACACGCTTTGCTTGAGGCCGTAATCCTGATCCGGCGCGTACCAGATGGCGCGGCCGGCGCGCAGCACTTTGAGCATGGCGCGCACGTCTTCGCGCTCAATGGCCTGGGCATCCTGGTTATGGCGCTCGCGGCCACGGCGCTGAACAAAATCGAACACCGCGTTTTTATGTTCGCGGTACATGCCGTCGATGGTGTGGCGCTGGCCCAACAAGGCGGCACCAATTTCCAACGTGGTGAAGTGCACCGCCATCAGAATCACGCCCTGCCCTTGCAGCTGCGCTTCCTGCAAATACTCCAGCCCTTCAATGTGGGCCAGGCGCGCCAGGCGTTTGGTCGGCCACCACCAACTCATGGCCATTTCAAAAAAGGCGATACCGGTGGAGGCGAAGTTTTCTTTCAGCAGTTTTTTGCGTTCGCTGGCCGACATCTGCGCGAAGCACAGCTCAAGGTTGCGCGCGGCGATCTCGCGACGAGAGCGAGCGCCCACATACATAACCCAACCAAGCCCCCGGCCCAGCCCCAGCAGCAGCGGATACGGCAACTGCACCAACAGCCACAGCAAACCGAGGCCGAGCCAAAGCAGCCAGTAACGTGGATGAAGAAATTGACGACGAAACTGCGGACGATCCATCGAGCTTTCCGAAAATCAAACAAAGGCGCGCATTCTACAGGACTGCACGCGGCTTGCGGCCTAACCGCGTTCTCGCTATAAGTCCGGTCTTATTCGCGGCCGCCCACCAGCACGGCGACCCGCTAGGCATTTCCGACATCAGTACATTATTAAGGCCATCAGGCATCCCATGAGCCAAGCCGATCTGCTCAATCAAGACCCCGTATTCCAGCTCAAAGGCAGCATGCTCGCCATCACCGTGCTCGAGCTTGCGCACAATGATCTTGAGCGCCTGGAACAGCAACTGGCCGAAAAGGTTGCCCAGGCGCCGAACTTCTTCAGCAACATTCCGCTCGTGCTCGCGCTGGACAAGCTGCCCGCCGCCGAAGGCATTCTCGACCTTGGCGAGTTGATGGCGCTGTGCCGTCGTCATGGTTTGCGCACCCTGGCCATTCGCGCCAATCGCGAAGAAGACATCGCCGCCGCCCTGGCCCTCGACATTCCTGTACTGCCGCCTTCCGGCGCAAGGGAAAAGCTCGTAGAACCGGTGGAGATCACGGCGAAAAAGAAGGCGGAAAAACCGCCAGAGCCTGTGGTTAAACCGACCAAAGTTATCAATTCACCCGTGCGCGGCGGCATGCAGGTGTATGCCCAGGGTGGCGATTTGATCGTGCTGGCACCCGTCAGTGCCGGTGCGGAACTTCTCGCTGACGGCAACATCCATGTTTACGCGCCCATGCGCGGCCGTGCTCTGGCCGGCGTAAAAGGCGACACCAAAGCGCGGATTTTCTGCCAGCAACTGGGCGCCGAAATGCTCTCGATTGCAGGGCAATACAAGGTCGCTGAAGACCTGCGCCGCGACCCGCTCTGGGGCGATGCAGTTCAGGTCAGCCTGACCGGTGACGTGTTGAACATCACCCGGCTTTAACGGATACTGCGGCCACTTTTCAGGACACAAAACGGGCATCTGGAAGCCACCTTTTCGTTGGCGCCAGATTCCCGCATTTCTTCATATTTGGGGTGAATCACCTTGGCCAAGATCCTCGTAGTCACTTCCGGCAAAGGTGGCGTCGGTAAAACCACCACCAGCGCCGCCATCGGTACCGGCCTCGCCCTGCGTGGGCACAAGACTGTCATCGTCGACTTCGACGTGGGTCTGCGTAACCTCGATCTGATCATGGGCTGTGAACGCCGCGTTGTGTACGACTTCGTTAACGTCGTCAACGGCGAAGCCACCCTCACCCAAGCGCTGATCAAAGACAAACGCCTGGAAAACCTCTACGTTTTGGCCGCCAGCCAAACCCGCGACAAAGACGCGCTGACCAAAGAAGGCGTGGAAAAAATCATCAATGAGCTGCGCCAGACCTTCGAATACGTGGTCTGCGATTCGCCAGCCGGCATCGAGAAAGGCGCTCACCTGGCGATGTACTTTGCCGATGAAGCCATCGTGGTAACCAACCCGGAAGTGTCCTCGGTACGTGACTCCGACCGCATGCTCGGCCTGCTGGCCAGCAAGTCGCGCCGCGCCGAACTGGGCGAAGACCCGATCAAAGAACACCTGTTGCTGACTCGCTACAACCCCGAGCGCGTACAGAAAGGCGAAATGCTCGGCGTCGAAGACGTTGAAGAAATCCTCGCCATTCGCCTGCTCGGTGTTATTCCCGAATCGCAAGCGGTACTCAAGGCGTCCAACCAGGGCGTACCGGTGATTCTCGACGACCAGAGCGACGCCGGCCAAGCTTACAGCGATGCCGTCGACCGCCTGCTGGGAAAAGAAGTCGCGCACCGTTTCCTCGACGTTAAAAAGCAGGGCTTCATGCAACGCCTGTTCGGAGGTCGCGAATGAACATTTTCGACTTCTTTCGCGAGCGTAAAAAAGAGACCACCGCGTCGATTGCGAAAGAGCGTCTGCAGATCATCGTCGCCCACGAGCGCGGCCAACGCAGCAAACCGGATTACCTGCCGGCCTTGCAGCAAGAGCTGGTGGAAGTGATCCGCAAGTACGTGAATATCGACTCGGATCAAGTGCAGGTTGCCCTGGAAAACCAAGGCAGCTGCTCGATTCTCGAGCTCAACATTACCCTGCCGGATCGTTGATCCGAAGGGTTCAGATAACGGCGGCTTCGGCCGCCGTTGTCGTTTTTGCGAATGTGATTTGTAGGGCCACCGCATGCCGTTGTCGAATGTTGAAATCGTCTACCAGGACGAACAGATCTTGCTGGTCAACAAGCCCACCCTGCTGCTGTCAGTGCCTGGGCGCGCCGACGACAACAAGGACTGCCTGATCACCCGCCTGCAGGAAAATGGTTATCCAGAAGCGCGCATCGTGCACCGCCTGGACTGGGAAACCTCGGGGCTGATTTTGCTGGCACGCGACGCCGACACCCACCGCGAACTGTCGCGCCAGTTCCACGACCGCGAAACCGAAAAAGCCTATATCGCCTTGTGCTGGGGCCAGCCGGAACTCGACAGTGGCAGTATCGATTTGCCCCTGCGCTACGACCCACCGACCAAACCTCGCCACGTGGTCGACCACGAACATGGCCGCAACGCCTTAACCTTCTGGCGCGTGCTGGAGCGCTGCGGTGACTGGGCACGGGTTGAGCTAACGCCCATCACCGGCCGCTCGCACCAACTGCGCGTGCACATGTTGTCCATCGGCCACCCGCTGTTGGGCGACGGCTTGTATGCCCACGAGCAGGCGCTTGCCGCCTACCCGCGCCTGTGCCTTCACGCCGCCATGTTGGCCTTCACGCATCCGAAAACCGGCGAGCGTTTGCGCTTTGAATGCCCCGCGCCCTTCTAACTGATGAAGAGGTGGCGCTGAATACCGCGCCGGCGTGCGATATCACAGTAACGTGTCAGCGCTGTTACAAAACATTGCAGAAACTTACAGTGATGGCCTCATACTGGCGCCCTTTCACTGGTTACCAGCACGGAGGCTGGCGCAATGTTTATTCACCAACTGCATCGCGACTACCCCTTCCCCGTGCAATTTCAGAACACCACCTTGTTCTTGCGCGAAGCGCCAGACGCCTCTGCGCTGCAAGCTTTGCAGCAGTTAGTGCAAGGCCGCAAAAATGCCAACCACAAACGCTACAGCCGCCCGTTTTGCGCTGGCGGTAAAGCGTTGTTCGCCAAGATTCAGCCGCTCACTGACATCAAGTCCAAGCTGCGTGTTACCTGGCGCAAAACCCATCGCGATGGGCGCTATGACTGGGCCATCGAAGAGCTGATCAACACCGCCGAAGCCAATCGCCGTGGCGCGCAGGTGCCGCCGCTGGTGGGCTTCGGTCATACCAAGTCCGGGCTCGGCATTACCCGTGAACTGTTCCTGCTCACCGGGCTGCTGAACGATCTGGTCGACGGCCACCTGTGGCTCAAGCAAAACCCGGAAGCGGTGAATCAGTTCATCGTCACCGCCTTTGCACTGCTCGGCAGCCTGATCGAGAAAAACATTACCCATATGGATTTTTGGGTAGGCAACGTGATGATCAGCCCGGACGGCGCCACGGCGCACGCCATCGACCTGGAAAACGGTTTCTCCCACCGTTCGGAATACTTCAGCGAAACCCTCGGTTTCCAGATGGGCTTCTTCTATTACCGTGAGATCCACAAGTTCATCATCGAACGGCACTACGACGCGCTGGTGGAGGCGTTCATTGCCACGCAAGGGCCGCTGGACCGCGCCCGCTTCGACGCGGTGTACCAGCTTGCCAAGCACGAGAAAGTCGGCCGCAAGGAGCGACGTGACGTGTTTCTCAGCGGCAAGCTGGTGATCGGCTGAAGCCTGCGGCGGTATACGGTAAACTCCGCGCATTGCCGCCTGGAGTGCCTTATGCGCGAAGAATTGAATCAGGGCCTGATCGACTTTCTCAAGGCCTCGCCGACGCCGTTTCATGCCACCGCCAGCCTGGCCATGCGCCTGGAAACGGCCGGTTATGTGCACCTCAATGAGCGGGAAACCTGGCACACCGAGCCCGGTGGCCGCTACTACGTCACCCGTAACGACTCCTCCATTATCGCGTTCAAGCTCGGCAAGCGCCCGCCACTTGAAGGCGGTTTGCGCATGGTCGGCGCCCACACCGATAGCCCGTGCCTGCGGGTAAAACCGCAGCCGGAATTGCAGCGCCAAGGCTTCTTGCAGTTAGGCGTGGAAGTGTATGGCGGCGCCCTGTTCGCGCCGTGGTTCGACCGCGACCTGTCGTTGGCCGGGCGCGTCACCTTCCGCCGCGACGGCAAGGTTGAAAGCCAGCTCATCGATTTTCTGGTGCCCATCGCCACCATTCCCAACCTGGCCATTCACCTGAACCGTGAAGCCAACCAGGGCTGGGCGATCAACCCGCAGAACGAATTGCCGCCGATTCTGGCGCAAGTAGCCGGCGACGAGCGCTACGACTTCCGCGCCCTGCTCGCCGACCAGCTCGGCCGCGAACACGGCCTGAACGCCGACGCGGTGCTCGATTACGAGCTGAGTTTCTACGACACCCAAGACGCCGCCGTTATCGGCCTGAACGCCGACTTCATCGCCGGCGCACGCCTGGACAATCTGCTGTCGTGCTTCGCCGGCCTGCAAGCGCTGCTGCATAGCGCCGACGATGAAAGCTGCTTCCTCATCTGCACCGACCACGAAGAAGTCGGCTCCAGTTCCTGCTGCGGCGCCGACGGCCCGATGCTTGAGCAAGTGCTGCGCCGCGTGCTGCCGCAAGACGAAGACTTTGTGCGAGTGATCCAGAAATCGCTGCTGGTGTCGGCCGACAACGCCCACGGCGTGCACCCCAACTACGCCGACAAACACGACGGCAACCACGGCCCGAAGCTCAACGCCGGCCCGGTGATCAAGGTCAACAGCAACCAGCGCTACGCAACCAGCAGCGAAACCGCCGGCTTCTTCCGCCATTTGTGCCTGGCTGAAGAAGTGCCGGTGCAGAGCTTCGTGGTGCGTAGCGACATGGGCTGCGGCTCAACCATCGGCCCGATCATCGCCAGCAACCTGGGCGTGCGCACCGTCGACATCGGCCTGCCGACCTTCGCCATGCACTCCATTCGCGAACTAGCGGGCAGTCATGACCTTGAGCATCTGGTGAAAGTGCTCACCGCGTTTTACGCGACCGAGTTGTTCTAAATCCGAGCCTAAATCCTGTAGAAGCGGCTGGGCGGCATCCCGATTAGCCACGATGCTGTTAAAACATCGCGGCTAAAGCCTCTCCCTACTCCGGCACTTCCACGCTCACGTGAATCGCATCGTGCCGCCAGCATTCGATGTCGCAGTCAATCAAGCGGCCGTGCTGGTCGCGGTTCACACGGGTGATGCGCAGCGCCGGGCTGCCCACCGACACTTTCAAGGCCGCCGCCGCTTCCAGATGCAACGCCGTGGGCACCATGTCAAAGCGCACGCGGCCGTAATGAATGCCGTACTCGCGGGCGTATAGCTCAGTCAGCGACAAGGTCAGGTCAAAATCGAGAATGCTGGGGAAGTACGCCGGGTTCAGGTAGTGCTCGACGTACAGCACCAGCCGGCCATCGACGCGGCGTGCCCGGCGAATCTGAATCACGCTGGACAGCGCCGGCAGTTCAAGCAAATCGCAAATTGCCGCAGGCGCCGGCAGCAGGCGCGCGGCAATAACTTCCGTGGAAGGCGTGCGGCCCTGCTCGCCGACCATGGCGTCGAAGTGGCTACGCACCAGCGGGTTGTAGGCAAGCCGTGGCAGCGACACAAACCAGCCACGGCGCTCTTCCCGGTAAATAAGGCCTTGAGCTTCCAACTGGCCCAAAGCTTCGCGCAAGGTAATGCGCGTGGTGTCGAACACCTCGCTCAATTTGCGCTCGGCCGGCAACTTGCTGCCCGAGGGCAGCAGGCCATGCTCTATCTGTTCTTCCAGTGCGCGACAGATCGCTGTCACGGCACGGGGCGCCTCATCTCGCATTAAATGCCCTCATCTGGACTAGTCCAGCTCCATTTCGGAGCCGACCCGAGCGCCGGAACTGCCCGAAACCTGCAAATAACCCTAGCCAGCCTAGATGACTATTGGATGACACGGCTGTGCTTTTGCACGCCTCATGCCAACCGCAACAGGCCACCTATATTTTTTAAATCAAGCACTTATCCATGGTCTACGCTTGCTGGACGCTCGCCCGGCGGACCTTTGCCGGGCGGCGTGCCAGAGCGGTCCGACACAAAATTGTCATCCATTACCGCTAACTTGGCTTGGCTATTGCTGATCTAGACCAACACCCTCAACACGAAGGAGCGTCGAATGAAACGCCTGTTGCTAGCTTCAATCCTGGGATCGACCATTGCTCTGGCTAACCTTGCCATGGCCGCCGATACCGACCTGAAAAGCCTGGAAGCCGCCGCCAAGTCCGAGGGCGCGGTAAACAGCGTGGGCATGCCAGACAGCTGGGCCAACTGGAAAGATACTTGGGCCGATCTGGGCAAGCTCTACGGCCTCAAGCACCTGGACACCGACATGAGTTCGGCGCAGGAAATCGCCAAATTCGCAGCGGAAAAAGACAACGCCACCGCCGATATCGGTGACGTCGGTGCGGCCTTTGGCCCCATCGCGGCGCAGCAGGGTGTAACCCAACCCTACAAACCCAGCACCTGGGCACAGATTCCTGAGTGGGCCAAAGACAAAGACGGCCACTGGATGCTCGCCTACACCGGCTCCATCGCCTTCATCGTCAATAAGAAGCTGGTGAAAGACGTACCGAAGTCCTGGGCCGACCTGGAAAAAGGTAAGTACAAAGTCGCCATCGGTGACGTCAGCGCTGCCGCTCAAGCGGTAAACGGCGTACTGGCTGCCGCCATTGCCAAAGGCGGTGACGAGAAGAACATTCAGCCGGGCCTCGACCTGTTCGCTGAAATCGCCAAGCAAGGTCGCTTGTCGCTGTCCAACCCCACCATTCAGACCCTGGAAAAAGGCGAAGTGGAAGTGGGCGTGGTCTGGGACTTCAACGGTCTGAGCTACCGCGACCAGATCGACCCAAGCCGCTTTGAAGTGCTGATTCCGTCCGACGGTTCGGTGATTTCCGGCTACACCACCATCATCAACAAATACGCCAAGAATCCGAACGCAGCCAAGCTGGCGCGTGAGTACATTCTGAGCGACGCCGGTCAGATCAACCTGGCCAAAGGTAACGCCCGTCCGATCCGCGCCGAGCACCTGAAACTGCCGGCTGAGGTGCAGGCCAAGCTGCTGCCGAACGAGCAATACGCCAAAGTACAACCGATCAAAGATGCCAAAGCCTGGGAAGAAACCTCCAAGGCCCTGCCGAGCCTGTGGCAGGAAAACGTGATCATCAACATGGAATAAAGCGTCAGGCGGCGATAGAAGAAAGCGGCGCGACCGCTTTCTTCTTTTTCAGCCCGTACGGTCACTGTAGGAGCGGCTTTAGCCGCGATGCTTTCAAGCGCAACAGCATCGCGGCTAAAGCCGCTCCTACAAGGACTGAGGAACGCCTTGCAACGGTGGAATAGCACATGAAACACAACGTCATACTCGTGGTGCTCGACGGCCTCAACTACGGTGTAGCCGAGCATGCCATGGGTCACCTTCAGGCGTATTGCGGCGCGGGGCGCGCGGCTTTGTACAAGCTCGAATGCGAACTGCCGTCACTTTCGCGGCCGCTGTATGAATGCATTCTGAGCGGCGTACCGCCGATTGAAAGCGGCATCGTGCACAACGATGTGTCGCGTCTTTCCACTCAAAAAAGCATCTTCCACTACGCCAGCGCGGCAGGTTTGAGCACGGCAGCGGCGGCCTATCATTGGGTCAGTGAGCTGTATAACCGAAGCCCATTTCACGCCGCACGCGACCGTCATACCGAGGCGCCGGAATTGCCCATTCAGCATGGGCATTTCTATTACGCCGACCACTACCCCGACTCTCATCTGTTTGCCGATGCCGAAAGCCTGCGCATGCGTCATGCGCCCAATTTCCTGCTGGCGCATCCTATGAATATCGACGACGCCGGCCACAAGCACGGCCTCGACAGTCCGCAATACCGCAACAGCGCCCGCAGCGCGGACCTGTTGCTCGCCGAATACCTGCAACGCTGGCTCGACGCCGGCTATCAAGTGCTGGTGACCGCTGACCACGGCATGAACAACGACCGCTCGCACAACGGCCTGCTTACTGAAGAGCGCGAAGTGCCGCTGTTTGTGCTCGGCGATGCCTTCAGCCTGGACAATTTTGCCCAACCGAAACAAACCGACCTGTGCGGCACCATCTGCGAACTGCTGGGTGTGCCCCACGACAAACCTGTCTGCCGGGAGCTGTTGAAGTGAGTTCAGTCACCCGTGGTAAATGGCTCGGCCTGCTGTGCCTGCTGCCCTTTGCCGTTTTCTTTATTGCCTTTCAGATCGCGCCGTTGCTGTGGGTGGCGATTAACAGCCTGAACAGCGCCGCCGGCTGGGGCTTGAGCAACTACGCGAAAGTGTTCAGCTCGAAGTTCTATTTGCAGGCCATTCAGCACAGCCTGGAAATTTCGTTCTGGTCGAGCGTGATCGGCATCGTGATCGCCATTCTCGGCGCGTATTCGCTGCGCAAGGTCGACAGCAAACTGCGCGATTTCGTCATGGCGTTTTCCAACATGACCAGCAACTTCGCTGGCGTGCCGCTGGCGTTTGCCTTTGTGATTCTGCTCGGCTTTAACGGCGCGCTGACCATCATCCTTAAGCAAGCCGGCGTCATCGACGACTTCAACCTGTATTCGAAGACCGGCTTGATCGTGCTCTACACCTACTTCCAGATTCCCCTCGGCGTGTTGCTGCTGTACCCCGCCTTCGACGCGCTGCGCGAAGACTGGCGCGAGTCGGCCGAGCTGCTGGGCGCAAGTACCTGGGACTTTTGGCGGCACATCGGCTTGCCCGTGCTGACGCCAGCGCTGCTGGGCACGTTCATCATTTTGCTGGCCAACGCCCTGGGCGCTTACGCCACGGTGTACGCACTCACCACCGGCAATTTCAACGTACTGCCGATTCGCATCGCAGCCATGGTGGCCGGTGATATTTCCCTCAATCCAAACCTGGCCAGCGCGCTGGCGATGGTGCTGGTGGGGCTGATGGCGGTGATTACCGTGGTGCATCAATGGCTGTTGAAGAGGAGCTACCATGTCGCGCGTTGAAACCCGGGCGGCCGGGCTGTATCACCGCACGGTGGTCACCTTGCTGTTCCTCATTCTGTTGCTGCCGCTGGCCGGCACCCTGCTCTACTCCGTGTCCACGAGCTGGTCGGCGACCATCCTGCCCGACGGCCTGACGCTAAAATGGTATGCGCAGCTGTGGACCGATCCGCGTTTTCTCACCGCATTCGGGCAATCGCTGCTGGTGTGTTTTGGCGCGCTGCTGCTGTCGGTGGTGCTGATTCTGCCGCTGCTGTTCGTGGTGCATTTCCACTTCCCCAAGCTCGACGGCCTGATGAACATTCTGATCTTGCTGCCCTTCGCCGTGCCGCCCGTGGTGTCGTCGGTGGGCCTGCTGCAAATTTATGGTTCCGGCCCGCTGGCCATGGTGGGCACGCCGTGGATTTTGATTGGCTGTTACTTCACCGTGGCGCTGCCGTTTATGTACCGGGCGATCACCAATAACCTGCAAGCGATCAACCTCACCGACCTGATGGACGCCGCTCACCTGCTCGGCGCCAGCACCTGGAAAGCGGCCTTTCTGGTGGTGCTGCCCAACCTGCGCAAGGGCCTGATGGTGTCGCTGTTTCTGTCGTTTTCTTTCCTGTTCGGTGAATTCGTATTCGCCAACCTGCTGGTCGGTACGCGCTACGAAACCTTGCAGGTGTACTTGAACAACATGAAAAACAGCAGCGGCCACTTCAACAGCGCCCTGGTGATTTCCTACTTCTTTTTTGTGCTGCTGTTTACCTGGGCGGCCAATCGTTTGAACAAGGACAAAGCATGAGTTTTCTGAGCATTCAGGGGCTGCACAAAAGCTACGCCGCCACCTCGATTTTCAGCGATATCAACTGCGAAATCGGCAAAGGCGAATTCGTGACACTGCTCGGCCCGTCCGGCTGCGGCAAGTCCACCCTGCTGCGCTGCATCGCCGGCTTGACGGAAGTGAACGGCGGCAAAATTCTGCTCGAAGGCAACGACCTGGTGCCGCTGTCGCCGCAGAAACGCGACATCGGCATGGTGTTCCAGAGCTACGCCCTGTTCCCCAACATGAGCGTGCAACAGAACGTCGCCTTCGGCCTGCGCATGCAAAAGGTCAGCAAAGACGACAGCGCCAAGCGCGTGAAAGAAGCGCTGGACATGGTGGAACTCGGCACCTTCGCCGACCGTTATCCCCATCAGCTTTCCGGCGGCCAATGTCAACGCGTGGCCCTGGCGCGCTCGCTGGTGACCCGCCCGCGTTTACTGCTGCTCGATGAGCCGCTTTCGGCCCTTGATGCACGCATCCGCAAGCACCTGCGCGAGCAGATTCGCAGCATTCAGCAAGAGCTGGGGCTGACCACGATTTTCGTGACCCATGACCAGGAAGAAGCGCTGACCATGTCGGACCGTATCTTCCTGATGAACGCCGGCAAAATCGTGCAAAGCGGCGACGCCGAAACCCTCTACACGGCGCCGGTCGATGCCTTTGCCGCCGGTTTTATTGGCAACTACAACCTGCTCGACGCCGATGCTGCCAGCCGCCTGTTGCTGCGCCCGGTGAACAGCCGCGTGGCGATTCGCCCGGAAGCGATTTCCTTGGGCAACGGTGATATCGACGCTCAGGTGCGCAGCCACAGCCTGCTCGGCAACGTGATCCGTTATCGGGTGGAAGCCCGTGGCGTCGAACTGCTGGTGGACGTGCTGAACCGCAGCGCCGATGACGTGCATGACAACGGTACGCAGCTGACCCTGAGCATCGACAGCAACGCGATCCGGGAGGTGGCGTGATGGCCCTGGCGATTTTCGACCTCGACGACACCCTGATTGACGGCGACTGCGCCAGCTTGTGGAGCGAACACATGGCCGACATCGGCTGGGTGGACGGCGAGTCGTTTGTGAAAAAAGACCACGAGCTGATGGCGTTGTATGCCGAGGGCAAACTGGCGATGGAAGACTACATGACCTTCAGCCTGTCGCCGCTGGTGGGGCGCACCGCCGAGGAAGTGGCGTTTGTGGTCGAGCCGTTTGTGGAAGATGTCATCGAGCCGATCTTCTTCAGCGACGCCACCCGTTGCCTGGCCACGCACCGCACGGCCGGCGACCGGATTCTGGTGATCTCCGCTTCAGCGCATTTTTTGGTCAGCGCCATTGCGGCGCGGCTGAAAATTGATGAAGTGCTGGCGATTGATCTTGAAGAACTGCACGGCCATTACAGCGGCAACACGCGGGGCGTGCTGACTTACCGCGAAGGCAAAGTGACGCGCCTGCACGCTTGGCTGGCTGAACAGAACGAGAGTCTGGAAGGCGCCTACTTCTACTCCGACTCGCGCAACGATTTACCGCTGTTGTCGCAGGTCAGCCATCCCCATGTGGTGAATCCAGACCCCGTGTTGCGCGAACACGCGGAGAAGGCGGGCTGGCCGATTCTTAGCTGGCGTTAACGGTTGCCACGCCCTCTCCCGCTAGCGCTTTGTTGCTGCGGGAGAGGCCTGACACTCCTTCTTCCGATAGTTGGGCAGTTCCCCCGCTCTGCAAACTGGCCTCCTTGGCTTACCATGGCGCGCTTTTTCCGCCTAGGCACAAGGACCGGCTGCATGCGTCACCTCAAACCGCTTACCCGCCATTACACCGAGCAAACCATTCGGGGCATCACGTTTCACCTCGAGCCGACTCAGCGGGTAGCCATCGCCGCCGCCATCGAGCAGTTCTTCGCCAACCCCGAACAACGCATCACTCTCGACCCGCCGGAAGACACGCGCCTGGTTTGCCTATTAAACGGCGAGCAACAATGGGTGCTGAAATACAACCGGCTGCAGCATTGGAAGAAGCAACTGCAGAACTACCTGGGCATCCGCAAAGCGGTCGGCTTGCACGACCTGACCAACGAATTCGTCAACCTGTCGGCCATCAGCGCCAAAGCGGATTACGTGCCGCGTATTGCCGCCTACGGCTACAAGGCCCGCTTTCCGTTTCTGCGCGAGGAGTATTTGCTGATCGGTTTTTTGCCCGATCACCAGAGTGTTGACGCGCGTTTGACTGAGGCGCCCGAGCAAGCGCCAACGCTGCTTCCAGAGGTGTTTCGCCTGTTCGCAAGAATGCTCGACGACGGTTTCGTGCACATGGATCCCCATCCGAAAAACATCCTGATTGCGCCGGATGGCCAACTGAAACTGATCGACTTCGAATGCTGCGCCCATACCGTTATCAACCGCGATGCCAGCCTGGGTTTTCTGATGGGCTACGTGTTCACCTACTGGCTCATACGCTTTGTCGAACTCGACGCCTACCGCGCCTGTTGCGAGGGTTATCTTCAGGCAGAACAGCCTGGGCTGGATCGGCAGATGTTCGATCCGGTATTCGAGCGTTTTCTGACCGGGCGTGTGTCGCGCTCCACCCGGTATTCAATCCTGACCTCGGCTAACGCCCAGGCCGAATTTATTCGCGCCAAGCGCTGAGCGTCATCGTAGGAGCGAGCTTGCTCGCGAAGCTTTTCGTCACGACACAAAACGCTTCGCGAGCAAGCTCGCTCCTACAAGGGTAAGCGCAGGTTGAGCGCAAATGCGCGACAAAAAAAGGCAGCCCGAAGGCTGCCTTTTCTGTTTATCGCCGAAGCGATCAGGTGGTACGGATCAGGTGGTCAAACGCGCTCAACGACGCTTTGGCACCCTCGCCTACTGCGATAACGATCTGCTTGTACGGCACGGTGGTCACGTCGCCGGCAGCGAAGATGCCGGGCAGCGAGGTCTCACCACGAGCATCGACAATAATCTCGCCACGGTTCGACAGCTCGATGGTGCCTTTGAGCCATTCACTGTTAGGCAGCAGACCGATCTGCACAAAGATGCCTTCCAGCTCGATGTTGATGAACTCATCGGAGTTACGGTCTTTGTAGACCAGGCCGGTCACTTTCTGGCCGTCGCCTTTGACTTCGCTGGTCAGCGCGCTGGTGATCACGTTGACGTTCGGCAGGCTGTGCAGTTTGCGTTGCAGTACAGCGTCGGCGCGCAGCTTGCTGTCGAACTCGATCAGGGTCACGTGGCTGACGATACCGGCCAGGTCAATGGCCGCTTCCACGCCCGAGTTACCGCCGCCGATCACCGCCACGCGCTTGCCTTTGAACAGCGGGCCGTCGCAGTGCGGGCAGTAGGCCACGCCACGGTTGCGGTATTCCTGCTCACCCGGCACGTTCATTTCGCGCCAGCGGGCACCGGTGGCCAGAATCACGGTTTTGGCCTTCAGCGACGCGCCGCTTTCGAACTTGATCTCGTGCAGCTCGCCCGCGTTTTTCGCCGGCACCAAAGCGCTGGCACGTTGCAGGTTCATGATGTCGACTTCGTACTGCTTCACGTGCTCTTCAAGGGCACGGGCCAGCTTCGGGCCTTCGGTTTCCTGCACGGAAATGAAGTTCTCGATGGCCATGGTGTCGAGCACCTGACCGCCGAAACGCTCCGCCGCCACACCGGTGCGGATGCCTTTACGAGCGGCGTAAATAGCGGCTGCGGCACCGGCTGGGCCACCGCCAACCACCAATACGTCGAAGGCTTCTTTGCTATTGAGCTTCTCGGCATCACGGGCGGAGGCGCCGGTGTCGATCTTCGCCAGTACTTGTTCAACGTCCATGCGGCCTTGGCCGAACAGTTCGCCGTTCAGGTAGATGCTCGGCACCGACATGATCTGACGCTGCTCAACTTCTTCTTGGAAGAGCGCGCCGTCGATGGCCACGTGGCGGATGTTGGGGTTGAGCACGGCCATCAGGTTCAGCGCCTGGACCACGTCCGGGCAGTTCTGGCACGACAGCGAGAAGTAGGTTTCAAAGTTGAATTCGCCCGGGATGTTCTTGATCTGCTCGATCACTTCCGCAGCGACTTTCGAAGGGTGGCCGCCCACTTGCAGCAGGGCCAGCACCAACGAGGTGAATTCGTGGCCCATGGGAATACCAGCAAAACGCAGGCTGATATTGGCGCCGGGACGATTCAGGGCGAAAGACGGCTTACGGGCATCGTTGCCGTCTTCACGCAGGGTAATTTTGTCGGTCAGGCTGACGATATCGTTCAGCAGGCCGCTGAGTTCAGGGGATTTGTCGCTGTCATCGAGGGACGCGACGATCTCGAATGGCTGAGTAACCTTCTCGAGGTAAGCCTTCAACTGGGTCTTCAGAGTGGCGTCCAACATGATGCGGTACCTTCCGTTTACAAAATTCAGGGAAAAAAATGCCCGAGCGGATCGCGCCCAGGCATTGGGCGTGCGGAGCCGATGAAGCCCCGCAGCGCTGCTTGCTTAAACGAATTGCAAACCCAGCTAACTACGCAATGGCGGATCTGTTTTCAGCGCCGCCGCGTGACTACGCAGCGGGCTTGGAGTCGTTTTTAGATTTTGCCGACCAGGTCGAGCGAAGGAGCCAGAGTGGCTTCGCCTTCTTTCCACTTGGCTGGGCACACTTCACCTGGGTGAGCAGCGGTGTACTGAGCAGCTTTCAACTTACGCAGGGTTTCCGACACGTCACGAGCGATCTCGTTGGAGTGGATTTCTACGGTCTTGATCAGGCCTTCTGGGTTGATCACGAAAGTGCCGCGCAGTGCCAGACCTTCTTCAGCAATGTGCACGCCGAAAGCGTTGGTCAGCTGGTGAGTCGGGTCGCCGATCAGCGGGAATTGAGCCTTGCCAACAGCGGGCGAGGTTTCGTGCCAAACCTTGTGGGAGAAGTGGGTGTCGGTGGTGACGATGTACACTTCAGCGCCGGCTTTTTGGAACTCGGCGTAGTTGTTAGCGGCGTCTTCAATTTCGGTCGGGCAGTTAAAGGTGAACGCTGCCGGCATGAAGATCAGGACCGACCACTTGCCCTTCAGGGACTGCTCGGTCACTTCGATGAATTTACCGTTGTGGAAAGCATTGGCGGTGAACGGTTTGACTTCGGTATTGATCAGAGACATTCGCTAAATCCTTCTGGTTGGAAAATTTACAGGAAGGATAGTAGGCCGATCTGCCTGAAAGAGCATATTGATTGAAACCATGGCAACGATTGATTTACCCAATCGATGCCACGGAACAGCAATATAAAAGCGCAATGGAAACTGCTGATTAACTTAGAGATTCATCCAACAGCAACGCAACCTTTCCGGACACAGTATTGCTGGCAAGTGCAGCAAAAGCGGCCTCCACATCCTTGCTGGCAAAGGTACGCTCCAATTGCGGTTTTAGTCGACCCTCGGTGAACAGCGGCCAGACGTGCTGATTCAAATCGCCCAGCAGATCAGCCTTGAATTGATCGCTTCGGCTGCGCAGCGTGGAGCCGCAGAACTGCACCCGTTTGGCCAACATCAGGCCCAGGTCGAAGGTGGCTTCGCGCCCGCCCATTACGCCGATTGAAATCCAACGACCATCCAGCGCAATGACCTGCTGGTTGAGCGCGGCGTAGTTCGCGCCTACGGGATCAAGGATCACATCGAACGGTGCGAAATCGCGCAGGCTTTCGAGGTCTTTGTCTCGCAGCACACCGCCTTGCGCGCCGAGGCTTTCGCAATAGGCCAGGCGCTCTGCCGAACCGACAGTCACCCAGCACGGGTTACCGAACGCTTTGCACAGCTGAATGGCTGCCGAACCGACGCCACTGGCGCCGGCGTGCAGCAACACTTTCTCGCCGGGTTTCAACTGCGCCAGCTGAAAAATGTTCAGCCAGGCAGTGGCGTACACCTCAGGAATCACAGCGGCTTCAACCAAACTCAGACCTTGCGGAACCGGCAACGCATGACGGCCATCGACCACCACTTCCTCGGCCATCGCACCGCCTGCCAACAGCGCGCAAACGCGGTCGCCAACTTGCCAGGAACTGCCCGCGCCAACTTCGGTAATGACCCCGGAGCATTCCAGACCGAGCGTGTCGCTGGCGCCCGGAGGCGGCGGATAATGGCCGGCTCGCTGGAGCAGGTCAGCACGATTGAGACCGGCCGCCGCAACGCGAATTCGGATCTGTCCGACGTCGCAGGTGAGACTTGGTCGATCTGCCCATTCAGCGCGTCCTTCAACGCCTTGCAATGCCTTCACGGTGCCTCCATAGTGAGTTCGGACTGAGCCCGGTGCGAACCATCGAGCTATTTGCATTATGCAGCCGGGCAACGGAACCGGCGCTCTCAAAGACGGCCTAATATGCGTTATCAACTACCCTCGCGTCGACTCAGCATGCAGCGCTTTTTACCCAGTTCCGCCTTAGCCCTTTTGATCGGTTTCAGCGCCCTCCCTCTCACGGCGTGCGCCACTGCGACCGCGAAAAACAGTTGGGACGCGTTGCAACCAGACCGCGAGCAGGTAATCGCCAGTCTCAATGTAGTGGAGCTGCTCAAGCGTCATCACTACAGCAAACCGCCGCTCAACGATGATCGCTCGGTGATCATCTATGAGAGCTACCTGAAGCTACTCGACCCGTCGCGCAGCTACTTCACGGCCGGCGACATTGCCGAGTTTGATAAGTGGCGCACACAGTTCGACGATTTTCTTAAGAGTGGCGATCTCGACCCTGGGTTCATCATTTACAAGCGTCACCTCGACCGCCTGAAACAGCGTCTCGATTTCGCCTTGGGCCTGCTTAATAAGGGCATCGACAAAATCGACTTTGGCGTTGATGAAAGCCTGATGGTCGACCGCGAAAAAGCCCCATGGGCCAAAGACACCGCCGAGCTCGATGAGCTGTGGCGCAAGCGCGTAAAAGACGAAGTGCTGCGCTTGAAAATTGCCGGCAAAGAACCGGCGGCGATCCAGGAATTGCTGACCAAGCGCTACAAGAATCAACTGTCGCGTCTGGAGCAAACCCGTAGCGAAGACATCTTCCAGGCCTACATTAATACCTTCGCCCAGTCATACGATCCGCACACCAACTACCTGTCTCCCGACAGCGCGGAAAACTTCGACATCAACATGAGCCTGTCGCTCGAAGGCATCGGTGCCGTGCTGCAAAGCGATAACGACACCGTGAAAGTGGTGCGTCTGGTGCCGGCAGGTCCTGCCGACAAGAGCAAACAGGTCGCCCCGGCTGACAAGATCGTTGGCGTTGCCCAAGGCAACGGCGAGATGGTCGACGTCATCGGGTGGCGTCTCGATGAAGTGGTCAAACTCATCCGTGGCCCGAAAGGTTCAGTGGTTCGCCTGGAAGTGGTACCCGCCACTAACGGCCCGAATGACCAGACCAGCAAAGTCGTTTCGATCACCCGCGAAGCCGTGAAGCTCGAAGAGCAAGCGGCGAAAAAATCGGTGCTCAAACTCAAGCACGATGGGCGCGACTACAAGCTTGGCGTGATTGAAATTCCGGCGTTCTACCTCGACTTCAAAGCGTTCCGTGCTGGCGATCCAGACTACAAAAGCACCACGCGTGACGTGAAGAAATTGCTGGCCGAATTGCAGAAAGAGAAAGTCGACGGCGTGGTTATCGACTTGCGTAACAACGGCGGCGGCTCGCTTCAGGAAGCCACCGAGCTGACTGGTCTGTTTATCAACCAGGGCCCGACCGTTCTGGTGCGCAACAGCGATGGTCGCGTTGACGTGCTGGCCGATGAAAACCCAGGCACCTATTACAGCGGCCCGATGGCGTTGTTGGTGAACCGTCTCTCGGCGTCGGCTTCGGAGATTTTCGCCGGTGCCATGCAGGACTATCACCGCGCCTTGATCCTCGGCGGCCAGACCTTCGGCAAAGGCACCGTGCAAACCATTCAGCCGCTTAATCATGGCGAATTGAAGCTGACCTTGGCGAAGTTCTATCGCGTTTCCGGCCAGAGCACCCAACACCAGGGCGTACTGCCGGACATCGCCTACCCTGCCGTGGTCGACACCAAGGAAATTGGCGAAAGCGCGCTGCCAGAAGCCATGCCATGGGACAGCATCCGCCCGGCCATCAAGCCGGAAAGCGATCCGTTCAAACCGTTCCTGGTTGAGCTCAAAGCCCGTCACGATGCACGCGTCGCCAAAGACGCCGACTTCGTGTTCACCCGCGAACGTCTGGAATTGGCGCAAAAGCTGAGCCACGAAACCACCGTGAGCCTCAACGAGGTTAAACGCCGCGCGCAGCACACCGACATCGAAACCCAGCAGTTGGCCATGGAGAACACCCGCCGTGCCGCCAAGGGCCAGGAGCCGTTGAAGGAACTGAAGAAAGAAGATGAAGACGCGCTGCCGACCGAAGACGACAAAGTGAAACCCGAAGACGATGCCTATCTGTCCGAAACCGGCCAGATTCTGCTCGACTACCTGGGCTTGAACTCGGCAATGGCCAAGCACTGACGGAGCGTCATCAAGCAGTCATCAAACTGTCGTGAAATAAGGGGCTGATAGCGATATCAGCCCCTTTGTTTTTTCAGGACATCGAGAGCGACCCATGACCGTCACCGAGCAGTTGAGCGCGCTGGACCACATTCTTGCTCACGGCGACCTGCATAGCCTGTTTCAGCCCATCGTGTCGCTGTCCGAACGACGCATTCTTGGCTACGAAGCCCTCACACGCGGCCCGTCAAACAGCCCGCTGCACTCCCCCGTCAATTTATTTGGCGTAGCCCGCCACGCCGGCCGCCTTAGCGAGCTGGAACTGGCCTGCCGCAAGAGCGCGTGCCGTGCGTTCAGCGAGCACCGGCTCGAGGGAAAGCTGTTTCTCAACGTCTCGCCAGATTCATTGCTGGAGCCGACGCACCAGCCCGGGCGCACCCTGCAACTGCTGCAGAATTACGGCATTCCGCCGAGCCAGGTGGTGATCGAACTAACCGAGCAATCGCCGACCGAAGACTTCTCCCTCCTGTACACCGCCCTCCACCACTACCGTGCCATGGGCTTTTCGATTGCCTTAGACGACCTCGGCGCGGGCTATTCGAGTCTGCGTTTGTGGTCCGAACTGCGCCCTGATTACGTCAAGATTGACCGGCACTTTATCGATGGCATCCACCAGGACGCCGTGAAGCGCGAGTTCGTCGGCTCCATTTTGCAAATGGCCAAAGCCTCGCGCGCGCAAGTCATTGCCGAAGGCATCGAGCTGGCTGAAGAGCTGACAGTGTTGGCCGAAATGGGCGTCGACCTGCTGCAAGGTTACTTACTCAGCCGACCTCAGGAAGTACCGCCTCGTGATGCACGTAGTTTGTTGCCCAAACTTGATGCCAGCGCGCCGGCACTGAACGACGAAGGCAGCGACCTCAGCGCCCTGCTAAACGAACAGCCCGCTGTGAAAGAGAGCCTGCCGATCGCTGCGGTGCTGGAAGCGTTTCGCGCTCAAGCTAACCTCAACTCGCTGGCGGTGCTGAACGAAGAACAGCAGCCGGTGGGCATTGTTCATCGTCACTCGCTGTCCGATGCCCTGCTCAAACCCTTCGCTACCGACCTGTTCGCGCGCAAGCCGATCAGCCGCCTGATGAGCAGCGATTTTCTGGCCGTCGACATTGGCCAAAGTCTGCAAAAGGTCAGCCGCCTGCTCACCAGCCGCGCACGGCAACGCATGGAAGAAGATTTCATCATCACGCTAAACGGCCGCTACCTGGGGCTCGGGCGCGTGATCGACGTGCTCAAGCTGATCACCGAACTGAAAATTCAACAGGCGCGTCATGCCAATCCGCTTACCCTTCTGCCTGGCAACGTACCGATTCAGCAATGCTTGACGCGCCTACTGCAGCAGAGCCGCGAGGCGGTGATTTGCTATGTGGATATCGACAGCTTCAAGCCGTTCAACGACCTGTACGGCTACGCGAAAGGCGACGAAATTCTGCTGTGCCTGGCGCAGTGTCTGAATGAACGGGTGGACCCGACGCGAGACTTCGTCGGCCATATCGGCGGCGACGATTTCCTGCTGGTGTTGGGGTCGGAAGATTGGCGCGCGCGCCTTAACCGTTTACTGGAAGATTTCCAAGGTCAGTGCCGACGTTTTTACAGCGCGGAACATCTGGAAGCTGGTTGTTTTATCGCCCACAACCGCAAAGGCCATCGCGAAGAGTTTCCGTTGCTATCGCTGTCGCTTGGCGTGGTGCATTTGCATCCGTCCAGTTGCGCCAATCTGGACGCAGCGCAACTGGCCGGCTTGGCCTCGGAAGCGAAACGCCAGGCGAAAAATGTGCCCGGCTACAGCTTGCACATTATCGATACGCAAAAGCTGTCGGCGTAATTAAATACCCAGCTCACTGGCTCGCAGCGCGTAACGCTTTGCGAGTACGGGGTCTGCAACCAGACCGTGCTCGCCCTGGGCATACAATTGCGCTAAACGCCGAGCCGCTAGCGGATGACCCGCATCAGCCGCCAGCGTCCACCAGCGCGCAGCCTCGATGCCATCCGGAGCGTTGCGCGTGTCGCCCGCCAGACTGAGCACGCCAAGCTGATACGCCGCCTTGGCATCGCCACCCGTCGCAGCTTTGCCCAGCAGGCGAATACCTTCTTCCCGGGCGCCGAAACCGCGGCCGCGAAACACCAGTAAATGACCGTAGAAACTTTGCGCGGGCACGTCGTCCAATGCCGCCATCCGGGCGAACTGGCCTTCCATCCATGCCCACACTCGCGGCTGCTTCACCAACGCAGGCCAGCGCAACAAGCGCCGGGCAACGAAATAGCCCAGGCGCGCTTTAACTCGCCAATAAACCACTCAGACCTCTTCCGGGTAGTCGTACTCGAACACACGCACCACTTCGGCCGCATGCCAGGAGGCCGCCGCGATGCCGTCGCTCGGACCACTGAAGCGCCCCAAGCGAACGGCGCATTCGAAAAAACCCGTACGCGGTAAACGGCTGGCACCTTGGCTAATAACCAAGGCGCTGCGCAGCGGGTTTTCCGCACGGGCGTCCAGCGCCGCCAAGTGCTCCAATGCTGCAGTGAGGGTTTGCATCGCCGGGGTTGGCAATTCCAACCGTTCGATCAGGGCGCGATACGTGAGTAGATGCCGTTGCCGGCGAGCTTCAGCGAGCTCGCCCAGCAGGGCTTGCCAATGTTGGCGACTGATACTGACGCTCATGTATCCGCCTCCCAGCTGCTCACACCAAGGTTCCAGGCCAGCGCGCGGCGAATCGCCGAATCCGGCTGACGCTCGCCGCTTTCGATCATCTCGAGGTAGTGCGGGCTGATGCCCACCGTACGCGCTAACGCCTCGAGGCTCAGACCCTTGGCCTCACGAAGCGCGGTTATTTCACTGAGACTGGACGCCGACGCAATCGGCTCGCTGACCGCTACCGCTGCGGCCGGAGCACGGCCTGCCGCTTGCAATAACGCTTGATACTCCGCCCATGGCAGCACCGCATATTCGGCCTCGCCATCACGCATGATTACCTGAACATCCATCACCGCCCACCCCATGGAAAAGCAGTGCCGACTGGCTCAGCACTTTCCTTGTAAGCAGGCATCTTAACAGCCCAAATCGCCAGCGGGGCGTGATGCGCGGGGCAAGTTTTCCCCGTGGTTAAGGCGCGGAATTGCTTTCGGATGATGGCACTGGTGATGGCAACCTCAGCAATTCTTCCTGCTGCGCCGGAGTTCGCGCGGCGAGCCAGGCACGGAATTCATCCAGCTCGCCGCTCCAGGTGCGCAGCAGCCAACCGAGCACGGCGATGTCGTCAATGAAGCCAACGCCAAGCAAGACATCGGGTATCGCGTCTATCGGCGAGAGGAAATACAGCAACGCGGCCACTACCGAGAGAAGCGCCTGGGAGCTGATGCCGCGATACTCACCGCGCCACCACGCCATGCATAACGCCAGTAACACCCGTAACTCTGCTTTTAACGCGCCGAGCCGACCGCCCTGGGATGCGCTTTTGCGCGTGACCGCCAGCAGCAAAGCGGGCAATCGACCGCGGGCGATAAATCGTTGCGCCAGCGGCAGGTAACGGGCGAAATTCCATGGCGTTTTCATCGGCATTTCTCCTCAGCCCGCGTGCGCGCTGGGCTGGCTGGGTTATCCACCGAAGCTGTGGATAACCTTGTGAACAAGCGGCTAAGGGCGCGAGCCAAAGCCCATGGCACGGGGCTTTGCTTCAGATCGGGCATTTTTTAATCAGCGCAAAAAAACCAACTAAATCAGCGAGTTACTGAATATATAAATCTGGTACGAAAGTGTCACTTGGCGGCAATGGGAGTTGTTCGCGAAATGTGCATAACCGTAACACCCATGCTCATTTAAGACCCGCCAGTCAACCCGTGGTTCGGATTTTAAACCCGTAGAAACAACAACGCCCCGTCAAGACGGGGCGCTGGGATGACACAAAGGTATTACTGAGCGGGTTCTGGAGCCGACGCTGCGGACGGGTCTTTAATGCCCAGCAGTTCCAGATCGAAAACCAGTACCGAGTTGGCAGGAATTGCCGGACTGGGGCTCTGCGCGCCGTAAGCGAGTTCGCTCGGGATGTAGAGCTTGATCTTCTCGCCAACGTGCATCAGCTGGAGGGCTTCAACCCAACCCGGGATCACGCCGCTAACTGGCAGATCAATCGGACTGCCGCGCTCAACAGAGCTGTCGAACACTTTGCCATCGGTCAGCTTGCCTTCGTAGTGAACAGTCACCACGTCGGAAGCTTTAGGTTGAGGGCCATCGGCCTTCTTGACGATTTCGTATTGCAGACCCGAAGCCGTGGTAGTCACACCGTCACGCTTCTTGTTTTCTTCGAGGAATTTCTTGCCGGCTGCAGCCGACTCTTCGGCGAGCTTGGCGCTGCGCTCTTCAGCACGCTTCTGCAGCGAAGCGAAGGCTTCCATCAACTCTTCATCTTTGAGCTTCTGCTCTTTCTTGCCGATAGCGTCTTCGATGCCTTGAGCAACTGCCTTGGAATCGAGATCGTCCATACCTTCTTGAGCCAGGCTTTTGCCCATGTTCAAGCCGATACCGTAGGACGCTTTTTGCGCGGGGGTTTTCAGCTCAACGCTGGTCTGCGAATCGCAGCCCGCGAGCACCAGGCCAACCAAGGCCACCGCCGCCGCTAAACGATGTTGTCTCATACTCATTCCTTGTTAGTGCAAAAGAGGGCAATCGAGTGAAGCGGGGAGCTTAGCAGGCCGCCGGGATCACTGGCTACGGGGATACGAACGGGAAAAGTGCCATAAGTTCAGGCATCCAAACGGAATTTATCCGGGATAGGGCGAGGAAAAATCCGGCGGATTTTTTGAAAAAAATAATGCGCGCAGGCGACTCAATTGAGCAGCGCCGGGCAATAAAAAGAAGGGAGTAAAACGCGGAGGGCAGAAACGAAAAAAGCGGCCAAAGGCCGCTTTCTCGTTGAGTCTCTACTTCAGTCTATAGAGCCTCATAATATGGCGCAGCGGACGGGACTCGAACCCGCGACCCCCGGCGTGACAGGCCGGTATTCTAACCGACTGAACTACCGCTGCGCGTAACCTCGATTGGTGGGTGATGACGGGATCGAACCGCCGACCCTCTGCTTGTAAGGCAGATGCTCTCCCAGCTGAGCTAATCACCCTTCACTCTCGAAGTGGGGCGCATTCTACGGAGCGATCCTCACCCTGGCAAGCCCTTTTTAAAATAATTTTTACTGACGTTCCAAAGGCTTAGCGCAGGGTTGGCCAATGGCGTTCAGGGGGGAATAATGCGCGCTTTGCGAAAAATGGAGTTCTTCCCTCATGTGGTTCCGCAACCTGCTCGTCTATCGCCTCACCCAAGATCTGCCCTTCGATGCGCAAGCACTGGAAACCGCACTGGCCGCCAAACCCGCTCGCCCCTGCGCCAGCCAGGAACTGACCACCTACGGTTTTATCGCCCCGTTCGGCAAAGGTGAAGACGCCCCCCTGGTTCATGTCAGCCAGGACTTCATGCTGATCGCCGCGCGTAAAGAAGACCGCATTCTTCCTGGCAGCGTCGTGCGCGATGCGGTTAAAGAGAAGGTCGATGAGATCGAAGCCGAGCAGATGCGCAAGGTTTATAAAAAGGAGCGCGACCAGATCAAGGATGAAATCATCCAGGCCTTCCTGCCCCGTGCCTTTATTCGCCGCTCCTCCACGTTTGCCGCCATCGCGCCGAAACAAGGCCTGATCCTGGTGAATGCCTCCAGCCCGAAACGCGCCGAAGACCTGCTGTCCACCCTGCGTGAAGCCATTGGCTCGCTGCCGGTGCGTCCACTTTCGGTGAAGGTTGCACCGACCGCCACCATGACCGAGTGGGTCAAAACCCAAACGGCTACGCCGGGCTTCCATGTGCTCGACGAATGCGAGCTGCGCGACACTCAGGAAGACGGCGGCATTGTTCGTTGCAAGCGTCAGGACCTGACCAGCGAAGAAATTCAGCTGCACCTGTCGTCTGGCAAATTCGTCACTCAGCTGTCCCTGGCCTGGGAAGACAAGCTGTCGTTCGTGCTCGACGACAAACTGATCATCAAGCGCCTGCGCTTTGAAGATTTGCTCACCGACCAAGCCGAACAGGACGGCGGCGACGAAGCCCTGGGTCAGTTGGACGCCAGCTTCACCCTGATGATGCTGACCTTTAACGAATTCCTGCCGCAGCTGTTCGAAGCACTGGGCGGCGAAGAAATTCCGCAAGGCGTTTAACCCCCGGTTCAGGAACTCACCATGCGCGCACTCGCAGCTCTCAGTCGTTTCGTTGGCAATACGTTCGCGTATTGGGTGCTGCTGTTCGCCGTGGTGGCGTTCTTCGTCCCCACTTTATTTATTGGCTTAAAGGTTGCCATCGTGCCGTTGCTGGGCGTCGTGATGTTCGGCATGGGCCTGACACTCAAGCTCGACGATTTCGCCGAAGTCGCCCGCCATCCGTGGCGCGTGGCATTGGGCGTGGTTGCGCATTTTGTGATCATGCCGGGCGTGGCGTGGCTGTTGTGCCAGCTATTTCACCTGCCGCCAGAGATTGCAGTGGGTGTGATTCTGGTCGGCTGTTGCCCAAGCGGCACCGCCTCAAACGTGATGACCTGGCTGGCTAAAGGGGACTTGGCGTTATCGGTGGCCATTGCCGCCGTCACCACCCTGCTCGCCCCGTTGTTAACGCCTGCCTTGATCTGGCTGCTGGCATCGGCCTGGTTGCCGGTGTCGTTTGCCGAGCTGTTCTGGTCGATCCTGCAAGTGGTGCTGTTGCCGATCGTGCTGGGCGTCGTCGCGCAACGGCTGCTCGGCGAACGCACGCGGTTGGCGGTGGATGTGCTGCCGCTGGTGTCGGTGGTCAGCATCGTGTTGATCGTCAGCGCCGTGGTGGCAGCCAGCCAGGCGAAAATCGCCGAGTCCGGCTTGCTGATCATGGCGGTAGTAATTCTGCACAATAGCTTTGGCTTTTTGCTGGGCTACTTCACCGGCAAAGTATTCAAGCTGCCGCTGGCGCAACGTAAATCGCTGGCGCTGGAGGTGGGAATGCAAAACTCCGGACTCGGCGCCGCGCTTGCCAGCGCGCACTTCTCCCCGCTAGCCGCCGTACCTAGCGCCCTGTTCAGCGTATGGCACAACATTTCCGGGGCGCTGCTCGCAACGTGGTTTCGTCGTATGCAAGATGACCAACCGGCACCTAAGGGCGCGGAAGAGCCTGGCCGATCCATATCCTGAAACGCCTGCCAGGCTTGCCATCTGACAAGCTATGTGCAAAATACTGCACAGCCTGAGGACGACCTTGGGCCTGCCTTTCACTCGGGGACGACCCCACACTCTGTGGAGCTAGTCTCATGTCCTGGATCATTCTGATCATCGCCGGCTTGTTCGAAGTGGCGTGGGCCATCGGCCTGAAATTCACCGACGGCTTCAGCCGCCCTCTTCCCACCGCACTCACCGTTGGCGCCATGCTGGTCAGCCTGGGCCTGCTTGGCCTGGCCATGAAAGAGCTGCCGCTGGGCACGGCCTATGCGATCTGGACGGGGGTGGGCGCTGTAGGCACGGTGATCGCCGGCATCATCCTGTTTGGCGAAGCCGTGACCCTGATTCGTTTGGGTAGCGTGGCATTGATCATTTGCGGCTTGGTCGGCCTCAAGCTCAGCCATTAGCAGCCGCCCCCCTGTAGGAGCTAGCTTGCTAGCGAACCCTGCAAACGACATTCGCGATCATCGTTTGCGGGATTCGCCAGCAAGCTGGCTCCTACAAAAGGCTTACCTGACGCTGCCGCGCAACTCTGCCACCTGCGCTTGCAACACGGCCGGCGTGGCCATTTCTGGTGCCAGCGGCGTGCCCGCCACCAAGGTGATGCGCGACCATAGGCGACGGAACAAGCCCTTGTTCGGGTCTCTGCTGAAGAAGCTACCCCACAAGCCTTGCAGCGCCAGCGGAATCACCGGCACCGGGTTCTCTTCCAGAATGCGTGTCACGCCGGCCTTGAACTCGTTGATCTCGCCATCAGTGGTCAGCTTGCCCTCCGGGAAAATCAGCACCAACTCGCCGCTCTTCAGGTAGTCGCCAATTCTTTTGAATGCCTGGTCGTAGATCAGCAGGTCCTCGCTGCGCCCGGCAATCGGCACGGCGCCGGCGGTGCGGAAGATAAAGTTGAGCACCGGCAAGTTGTAGATCTTGTAGTACATGACGAAGCGAATCGGCCGGCGCACCGCGCCGCCAATCAGCAGCGCATCCACAAACGAAACGTGGTTGCACACCAACACAGCGGCGCCCTCGTCTGGAATTCGATCCAGCTCGCGGTGCTCGACGCGGTACATGGAATGGCTGAGCAGCCAGATCATGAAGCGCATGGTGAATTCAGGGACGATTTTGAAGATGTAGCTGTTCACCGCGATGTTCATCAGCGACACCACCAGGAACAGCTGCGGGATGGACAGCTTGGCGACGGCCAGGAACAGAATCGAGGCGATGGCCGAAACCACCATAAACAGCGCGTTGAGGATGTTGTTGGCGGCGATCACTCGCGCGCGCTCGTTCTCAGCAGTGCGCGACTGAATCAGCGCGTACAGCGGCACGATGTAAAAACCACCAAAAATACCGATGCCAAGAATGTCGCCCAACACCCACCACGCCTGGCCGTAGCTCAACACTTGCAGCCAACTGTGCGGCTCGGCGGTTTGTGGGAAGTTGCCGGAATGCCACCACAGCAAAATGCCGAACACGGTCAGACCGATCGAGCCAAACGGCACCAGACCGATCTCCACTTTGCGCCCCGACAAGCGCTCACACAGCATCGAGCCCAGGGCAATGCCCACCGAGAACACGGTGAGAATCAGGGTCACCACGGTCTCGTCACCAAACAGCCACTCTTTGGCGTACGCAGGAATTTGCGTCAGATAAATTGCGCCGAGAAACCAGAACCACGAGTTGCCGACAATCGAGCGCGATACCGCCGGACGCTGGCCCAGGCCCATGCGCAAAATGGCCCACGACTGGCGAAAGATATTCCAGTCCAGCACCAGGCTCGGCAGTGCCGCCGAGGCGGGCGGAATGCCTCGGCTGGCCACATAACCGGCAACGGCGATGGCAACGATGGCGGTGGCCACCAGCGGCGCATACGTTTGCTCGGACATCATCACACCGGCGCCGATGGTGCCCGCCAGAATGGCCAGAAACGTGCCCATCTCGACCAAGGCGTTGCCGCCCACAAGTTCGTCTTCACGTAGCGCTGCCGGCAAAATCGAGTACTTCACCGGCCCGAACAGCGCGGAATGCGTGCCCATGCCGAACAGTGCGACAAACATCAGCGTCAGGTTATTGAGCAGAAAGCCCGCTGCGCCCACCGACATGATCAGAATTTCCGCGAGCTTGATGGCGCGGATCAGCCGGTGCTTGTCGAACTTCTCGCCGAACTGGCCGCCCAGCGCCGAGAACAGGAAAAACGGCAGGATAAACAGCAGCGCGCACAGGTTCACCAACACGGTGCGGTCGCCAGAAACACTGAGTTTGAACAGGATGGCCAGAATCAGCGACTGCTTGAAAATGTTGTCGTTGAAGGCGCCGAGCAATTGCGTCACGAAGAAAGGCAGAAAGCGTTTTTTACCCAACAAAGCGAACTGCGAGTGTGTGGTCATGATCCCTGTGTACCTGTGGTGAGGCCACGCCGGCCGTCCAGCATTGGACTGCAAATGCGTGGCACAAAGCCACAGGACGAAACGGATTTTGTGCTGGAAAGTGCGAAAAAAATCGCCGTTACAGTGGCAACTGGCCGAACGCCCAGCGCAGCAGGAAGAACAGGACAAACCCACCGCCAATGGTAGCGAGCAAGTGCCGGGTAACGGCAGCGATCACAATTGCGCCAATACCGGCGAGCAAGTAAGCGTTGTCCAGACGAAGCGCCAGGTGCTCGCCATCGGGCATCAACATGCCGGGCACGACAATCGCCGTAAGCACCGCAGTCGGCACGTAATGCAAGCCCTGCAGCACCAGCGGCGGGAAGCGCAGGTTCGGCCAGGCGAACAAGCTGTAGCGCACGGCAAAGGTGATCAGCGCCATGCCGAGAATCAGCCACCACGTTTGCACTACGCGCCCTCCCCGACCACGGGTCTGCTGACGCGACGCTCCAGCAATACACCCACGACAATCCCGGCCATGGCCGCCGCCAGCAACCCGAGTTTGTAAGGCAGGGCGTGACACGCCACCGCCACGGCGCCCGCGACTACGGCAGCGGCGACCTGCGGCGTGTTGCGCAGCAGCGGCACGACGATGCCAATAAAGGTGGCCAACATAGCGAAATCCAACCCCCAGCCAGCCAGGCTCGGCATCGCTTGGCCAAACAACACGCCGAGCAATGACGAAGTGATCCAACACAGGTACAAGGCCAGCGCCACGCCGGCGTGGTACCAATGGCCATGGCCACCGGCGCCGTGCGCCAGGTAGCGGCGCTGCACCACGGCAAAGGTTTCGTCGGTCAGGCCAAAGGCCAGGGGCACGCGCCACGCTTGCGGTAGATGGGCGATGTAAGGCTGCAACGAAGCGCTGTAAAGCACATGGCGCAAGTTGACGATCAAGGTGGTGAACAGAATGACCGCCGCGCCCGTGCCGGCGGTGAGCAGGCTGATGGCGATAAATTGCGCCGAGCCGGCATACACCAGCAACGACATGCCCAACGCCTGCCACAGACTGAGCCCGGCGACGCTCGCCAACGTGCCGTAGATGATGCCGAAGGGCGCGATGCCGACAATCATCGGCACGCTGTCGCGCAACCCATAAGCGAATAACTGCGAGCGGGTCATCGAGTCGCCTGCCGAACCGGCGAGGTGCTCGCGCCCACGTTGATGCGCTGCGCCTCAAGCCGCTCGACGCCGTTTAAATGCTGCGCCTGCAAACGCCCTGCTGAACTAC
The DNA here is from genome assembly GCF_979254655.1 of Pseudomonas sp. AC229. Taxonomy (NCBI): domain Bacteria; kingdom Pseudomonadati; phylum Pseudomonadota; class Gammaproteobacteria; order Pseudomonadales; family Pseudomonadaceae; genus Pseudomonas; species Pseudomonas sp. AC229. Next base: position 65,316 of record NZ_CEEDHK010000012.1, on the reverse strand, counting down.
CCGCTGCCATCGCTACCCGCTGAAACGCGCCTCCAACTGCTGCTTGATTGCCGGCCACTCGCGGTCGGTCAGGCTATATAGCACGCTGTCGTCCAGGCGCCCATCGGCTAAACGCCGATGGTTGCGCAGCACCCCTTCACGCACCGCGCCCAGCGCTTCGATCGCCGATTGCGAGCGCGCGTTGCTAGCGGCAGTTCGCAGCTGCACGCGCACCATGTCCCAGCTTTCAAAGGCGTGACGTAGCATCAGGTACTTAATCATGCGGTTCAGCCCTGTGCCGTGCTGGCTGGCATCCAGCCACGTACCACCGATTTCGCATGACGGCAGTTCCGGGTGAAAGTCGAAAAACCGCGTAGTGCCGACCAGCCGATCACCCAAGCGCACCACCAGCGGCAACGCCTGCTCGTCGCGCTGCTGGGCAAGCGCGCTGCGGTACCAATCCAGGCGCAACGGGCCGCTCATATAAACAAGTTGCGCGCGGTTGGCATCGGCGAGCGTGACCAGCGCTGGAATATCCGCCTCGAGCAACGGCTCCAGGCGCAACGCGCCACGTTGCAGGGTGATGAGTTGGGGTTTGAACATGACTGAATTCCTATGGACGACTGCCGGCGCTTGGGTGCGGCGAAACGCTGCGTGCGACCTTAGTCGCGCCTGACTGGATGACACTTTGATGCGACACTCAGCAGCGTCCTGGCGTTCCACCTCGCCACCTCAACGCGCCAAATAAACCAGCTGTTTTCGGAGTACGCATGTCGCTGTCCAGCGGGCTGATCGCCACGGTCGCCCTGTGCTACATGGCCATTATGTTCGCCATCGCCTTTTACGGCGACCGCCGCCGCACGCCTATGCCGGCCAATGTACAAGCATGGGTGTATAGCCTGTCGCTGGCGGTGTATTGCACCAGCTGGACATTCTTCGGCGGCGTCGGCCAGGCGGCCGGGCAGCTGTGGTCGTTCCTGCCGATCTACCTCGGGCCCATTCTGCTGATGCTGTTCGCACCCTGGGTGCTGCAGAAAATGGTGATGATCAGCAAGCAGGAAAACATCACCTCCATCGCCGACTTCATCGCCGCGCGCTACGGTAAATCGCAGCTGCTGGCGGTGGTGGTCGCGCTGATCTGCCTGGTGGGCGTGCTGCCGTATATCGCCCTGCAACTCAAAGGCATCGTGCTCGGCGTCAACATGCTGATTGGCACCGGCCACGTGCAAGACACCACGGGCACCCGCTCGCAAGACACCGCCTTGGTGGTGTCACTGGTGCTGGCCTTGTTCTCGATTTTGTTCGGCACCCGCAACCTCGACGCCACGGAGCACCACCGAGGCATGGTGCTGGCGATTGCCTTCGAGTCGCTGGTGAAATTGCTCGCCTTCCTGGCGGTGGGCGCTTACGTGACGTGGGGCGTGTTCAACGGCTTCGGCGACCTGCTCGACCAAGCCGCCGCCGCGCCGCAGCTCGAATCGTTCTGGGCCGAAACCATCAACTGGCCGTCGCTGATCGTGCAAACCGGCGTGGCGATGATGGCCATCGTCTGCCTGCCACGGCAGTTCCACGTCACGGTGGTGGAAAACATCGAGCCGAAAAATACGCGCCTGGCCCGCTGGGTGTTTCCGGCCTATTTGGCGCTGGCCGCGCTGTTTGTCATCCCCATCGCCCTGGCGGGGAAAATGCTGTTGCCGGCCGGGGTAATTCCCGACTCGTTCGTGATCAGCCTGCCGTTGGCCCACGCCCATCCGGCCCTGGCGATGCTGGCGTTTATCGGCGGTGCGTCGGCGGCCACCGGCATGGTGATTGTTGAAGCGGTGGCGCTGTCGACCATGGTCTCCAACGACATGCTGTTGCCCTGGCTGCTGCGCCGGCAAAACGCCGAGCGGCCCTTCGAGGTATTCCGCCATTGGATGCTCTCGGTTCGCCGCGTCAGCATTGTGGTGATTCTGCTGCTGGCCTACGTCTGCTATCGCCTGCTCGGCTCGAACGCCAGCCTGGCAACCATCGGCCAGATTTCCTTCGCCGCCATCACGCAATTGGCGCCGGCGATGTTCGGCGCCCTGCTGTGGAAACAGGCCAACCGCCGTGGCGTGTTTGCCGGGCTCACGGCCGGCTGCTTGGTGTGGTTCTACACGCTGGTATTGCCGGTGGTGGCGCACAGCCTGGGCTGGTCGTTGGCGAAATTTCCGGGGCTGGAGTTTCTGCTGTATCAGTCCATTGGCATGCAGGTCGACCCGCTCACCCGTGGCGTCGTGCTGTCGCTGGCGAGCAACTGCACGCTGTTCGTGTGGGTGTCGTACTTTTCCCGCACCCGCGTGGCCGAGCACTGGCAAGCCGGGCGGTTTATCAGCCAGGAATTCGGCAACAAGCCCAGCAGCCGCAACCAACTTGCGGTGCAGGTGGACGACTTGCTTAACCTCGCCAGCCGTTTCGTCGGCGAAGAGCGCGCGCAACAAAGCTTTATTCGCTTCGCCTACCGCCAAGGCAAAACCTTCAACCCCGACCAGCCGGCCAATGGCGACTGGATTGCCCACACCGAACGCTTGCTGGCAGGCGTACTCGGCGCCTCGTCGACCCGCGCGGTGGTAAAGGCTGCCATTGAAGGCCGCGACATGCAGGTCGAGGACGTCGTGCGCATCGTCGACGAAGCCTCGGAGGTGCTGCAGTTCAACCGCACCCTGTTGCAAGGCGCGATCGAAAATATCACCCAAGGCATCAGCGTGGTCGACCCCGCGCTGCGGCTGGTGGCATGGAACCATCGCTACCTGGAATTGTTCGACTACCCGGATGGTTTGATCAGCGTCGGCCGGCCGATTGCCGACATCATTCGCCACAACGCCGAGCGCGGTTTGTGCGGGCCGGGCGAAGCGGATGCGCATGTCGAGCGCCGCTTGTACTGGATGCGCCAAGGCCGTGCGCACACCTCTGAACGACTGTTCCCCAATGGCCGTGTGATTGAGCTGATCGGCAACCCGATGCCGGGCGGCGGCTTCGTCATGAGCTTCACCGACATCACCGCGTTCCGCGATGCCGAGCAAGGGCTGAAAGAGGCCAACGAAGGGCTGGAACAACGGGTTGCCGCACGAACACACGAACTGTCGCAGCTCAATTTGGCGCTGAGCGAAGCCAAAGGCGTAGCGGAACACGCCAACCAATCGAAAACCCGATTTCTCGCCGCCGTCAGCCACGACCTGATGCAGCCTTTGAACGCGGCGCGGCTGTTCTCCGCAGCGCTCGCCCACCAGGCTGAAGCGCTGCCGGGCGAGGCCCAGCAATTGATCCGCCACCTCGACAGTTCGCTGCGCTCGGCCGAAGACCTGATCAGCGACTTGCTGGATATTTCCCGCCTGGAAAATGGCCGCATCACCCCCGAGCGCCACGCCTTCGAATTGAACACCTTGTTCGATGCCCTGGGCGCCGAGTTCAAAGCACAAGCCCAGGAACAGGGCGTAGCGTTCCATTTGCGCGGCAGCCAATTGCGCATCGACAGCGACATCAAGCTGCTGCGCCGGGTGCTGCAAAACTTCCTCACCAACGCCTTCCGCTACGCCAGCGGCCACGTATTGCTAGGCGTGCGCCGGTGCAGCGAAGGGTTGCGCCTGGAAGTGTGGGACCGCGGACCGGGCATTCCAGACGACAAACGCGCGGTGATTTTCGAAGAATTCAAGCGCCTGGACAGCCACCAGACCCGCGCCGAAAAAGGCCTGGGGCTGGGCCTGGCCATCGCCGATGGCTTGTGCCGCGTGCTGGGCCACAAGCTTGAAGTGCGCTCCTGGCCAGGCAAGGGCAGCGTATTCAGCGTGACCGTACCGCTGGCCCGCACACCTGCACCCGCCCCCACGATTGGCAACGGCGCCGACGCCAACGGCCATCACCTGAGCGGCGCCCACGTGTTATGCGTGGACAACGAAGACAGCATTCTGGTCGGCATGCACAGCCTGTTGTCGCGCTGGGGTTGCCAGGTGTGGACCGCGCGCAATCGCCTGGAGTGTGAGCATTTGCTGGCCGAAGACGTGCGCCCGCAACTGGCACTGGTTGACTACCACCTGGACGAAGGCGAAACCGGCACCGAGCTCATGGCCTGGCTGCGCACCCGCTTGGGCGAGCCGGTGCCAGGGGTGGTGATCAGCGCTGATGGGCGCCCCGAGCTGATTGCTCAGGTTCATGCGGCGGGTTTGGAATTTCTGCCTAAACCGGTGAAGCCGGCGGCCTTGCGGGCACTGTTGAGTCGGCATTTACCGTTGCGGTGAGTGGGGGAACCTGAACCGCCCGAATAACCGTCGTCCCCGCGAAAGCGGGAATCCAGGCTTCGCGGTCAGGCATCCAACTCTCATCTCCCGCCCCAACCTTGGGTTGGAACTGGTTTTCTCCGGTCTGTCTTATTTATACGGGCCAGCGCTCTAGCCCGGCGCCTGTCAGTCCGATAAGCGCCTGCGCGCACCCTAAGCATGGAACTGCGCCCTCTGGTCACCCCCGCCCTCGCCCTTCAATACTGACGCCCTGCCCGGATTGGAGTGTTGCCATGACTGTTGCCGTTCACATCGCCAGCCCCGCCGCCGTAACCGATCAGGTGATGGTCAACAGCGGCGGCGTGCGCCTGGCTACTTACCGCTGGGGCAACCCGAGCGGGCCGAAGCTGCTGTTAGTACACGGCTACCCCGATAACCACGACATCTGGCTGCCGCTGATTAACCAATTGGCAGCAGACTTCAACCTCATCGCCTATGACGTGCGTGGCGCCGGCGCATCGGATAAACCCCGGCACCGTCGCGACTACCGTTTGCCACTTTTGGCCGATGACATAGAGGCCGTGATTCTGGCCCACAGTCCCGATAAACCGGTGCATCTGGTCGCCCACGACTGGGGCTCGATTCAAAGCTGGGAAGGCGTGACCGAACCGCGTCTTCAGCGCCGGATTGCCTCTTACACCAGCATTTCCGGTCCATGCCTGGACCACATCGGCTATTGGATGGGCCAGCGCGGCAAGGCGCGCAGCCTGAGCGGGCTGAAGCAGATGCTGAGCCAGCTGCTCAGCTCGTGGTACATCGGTTTTTTCCATATTCCCTGGCTGCCCGAACTGGCCTGGCGTCACGGCATGGCGACGCTATGGCCGCGCTTTTTGCGCAACATGGAAGGCATCCGCCCGGTGCGCATTAACCCGACCCAGCGCGAAGACGGCCAATACGGCGTGAAGCTGTACCGGGCGAATTTCATCCGCAGTTTGTTTACGCCGCGCCAACGGTTTACTCAGGTGCCTGTGCAGGTGGTGGTGCTCACTCGCGACCGGTTTGTGCGACCGCACCTGTTCGATAACTTGCAGCACTGGGCGCCGAATCTGCTGCGTCGGGAAGTGGCGGCCGGGCATTGGCAACTGCTCGCCGAGCCCACTCAGTTGGCGGGCTGGATTCGAGAATTTGTCGCGCAGCACGCGTAAGAGCCAGCTTGCTGGCGAAACCTAGGAACGCTTCGCCAGCAAGCTGGCTCCTACGGGTTGGGGGCTTCGGCGGAGTTGGAGACGTCGGCGGGTTCGTCCGGGTCGTCGAACTGGGGCAACCCAGCGGCACGTTCGAGCAAATCAGTGGGCAAACTTTTGCTCGCGCGCGCGCCCAGCAATTTGAGGTTTTCCACCCGACTGATGATATTGCCGCGCCCATCGGCGAGCTTGTTGCGCGCGGCAGCGTAGGCTTTATCGAGCTGGCTCAAGCGGCTGCCCACTTCATCCAGATCCACGATAAAGGCCACGAACTTGTCGTACAGCGCGCCGGCACGCTCAGCAATTTCGCGCGCGTTCTGGCTTTGCCGTTCTTGGCGCCAGAGGCTGTCGATTACCCGCAACGTCGCCAGCAATGTCGTGGGGCTGACGATGACGATGTTCTGCTCGAACGCTTCCTGAAACAGCCCCGGATCGGCCTGCAAAGCGGCGGCGAAAGCGGCTTCAATCGGTACGAAAAGCAGCACGAAATCCAGACTGTGCAGCCCTTCCAGACGCTGATAATCCTTCAACGACAAGCCTTTCAAATGACTGCGCAGCGACACCACATGCTGCTTCAGAGCGTGCTGACGTGCCGCGTCGTTTTCAGCCACCACATAGTGTTGGTACGCGGTCAGGCTGACCTTGGCATCCACCACCACTTGCCGCTCGCCTGGCAACTGAATCAGCACATCGGGCTGGAAGCGCGCACCGTCTTGCCCCTTGAGGCTGACCTGGGTCTGGTACTCGCGGCCCTTCTCCAGGCCGGCATGTTCCAGCACCCGTTCCAGCACCAGCTCGCCCCAGTTGCCCTGGGTTTTCTGCCCTTGCAGCGCACGTGTCAGGTTGGTGGCTTCATCGCCCAGCCGCTGGTTCAGCAGCTGTAAGCGCTCCAACTCCTTGCTCAGGGAAAAACGCTCGCGGGCTTCTTGCTGGTAGCTTTCTTCCACACGCTTTTCGAACGACTGGATGCGTTCTTTCAGTGGGTCGAGTAACTGGCCAAGGCGTTGTTGGCTGGTTTCGGCGAAGCGTTGCTCGCGCTCGTCGAAAATCTTTCCGGCCAGCTCGGCGAATTGCGCGCGCAACTCATCGCGCGAACCTTGCAGGTCGCTAAGTCGTTGTTGATGGCTGTCGTGTTGCTCGCGAAGTTCGGCGCTGAGGCTGGCGCGCTCGGCCGACAGCTGACGCAGCTCCGCCTCCTTGAGTTCGCGCTCGCTTCGCCACTCTTGCGCCGCTTCACGGGCACGGCTGCGTTCACTTTGCAGCAGATCGGTTTCGCGGCGCAGTGCTGCCAGCTCGGCCTGCTGCTCGGCTTTGGTTTCGATGAGGTCGGCGATGTCGTTGCGGTAGCCATCCAACTGCGCGGCCAAACCATCCTGGGCCAGTTGCGCCGTGCTCAAACGCTCGTCCAGCAGCGCCAGTTGCGACTGCGCTTGCACCAGGCGCCGCTGCTGTTGCCAGAGCAGCGCCAGCAACGGCACGGCGGCGGCGGCCAAACCAATAAACAGAGTGGGCACATCGATAGGCATGAAAGGCTCCGCGCGAGAATGGCGGGCAGTATAACCAGGGTTCCAGACGGCGGATCAGGGCGCGCGAGCAAGAGGCGACGCGCTTTATTAAGCGCTCGGCAGGGCCTGCAAACGCTTGACCGCTTCCTCGCAGCCTTGCGCAGCGGCCATTTCCAACCAGTGCCGGGCTTCGGCCAAATCGAAATGACGCGGCAGGCTATACAAGCGGCCCAGCTCCAGCTGAGCGCGCGGGTCATGGGCGCGCCCGGCTTGGCGCAACAGCTCAAAGCCAATGCGGCGGTCGCGGGCATTGCCGCAATCGCGGCACAGCAACTCACCCAACCGGGTTTGCGCAACCACTACGCCCTGGCGAGCCGGCTGTTTGAGCAGGCGGCCGGCGAACTGTTTCGTGCTGACGCGGCGACCAAAGCGAGGGCTGTCCAATAGCCATAAAGCGACTCGCAGCGGAAAACGCGGTGCGGTCTGAGGAACGGCAGAAGCGGAATTGCGCGGCATAAGAGTGGGCAATGGCGACAGAGGGCGGCCACTCTACTCCGATTTTTATGTCAGTAAAGTCTTGCAAAAAACTGGCACCCGCGATCTAGAGCAAGCGCTTGGGACAATCCACAGAACCTGTGGATAAGTCAGTGGGTAACTTGGGAGCAAGCCTCGCCAAGGCCGATGATGCGGGGCTCGAAGTCGAATTGATGATTTTTTCACCAACTGAAAAAACCTATATTTTTCATTGACTTAATGGGCACAGGAAAAAACTTGAACGCCCTTATAGGATTTTCCGCGTCCTGGAAAGTGCCGCTTCGCAATTGTGCACAAGTTTTGACGCTCGCTTGCTTGGCGCCCTTTTTCAGGGCGCCGAAGTGCCAAAAATAGCTAAAACGCCAGGTGGTTTTCCTACAGCATTCGCTGGAACCCACGGAACTACTGCGCCCGCGCTTGGTCGTCAGCGAAAGGGCTGACATACAGGCATCACGAAAATTTGCTAGCCGCTTCCACGGCAACGCCAGCAAACCGGTTTTCAAGGTGGCATTGCGCCAGACAAAGGCTGCGCTAAAGCTGTGCGCACGGCACAAAAGGCCACTATGACGACGACGAGAATCCGGGTTGTGGCTGATCGGATCGCTGCCTATAGTCCTCTGCTTCCCGCTCCCGATTGCTGACCGGACACCATGATTAGCCACCGCCTCGAAGCCGTTGCCCGCCTACCGCTGTTCACCGCCCCTACCCCGCTTGAACACCTGCCGCGCCTTTCGGCCACGTTGGGTCGCGAGGTGTATTTCAAGCGCGACGACACCACGCAGTTCGCCCTGGGCGGCAATAAAGTGCGCAAGCTCGAATACTTGCTGGCCGATGCTTTGCACAAGGGCGCCGATACGCTGGTAACGGCCGGGGCGATTCAATCCAATCACGTTCGCCAGACGGCCGCCGTCGCCGCGCGGCTGGGACTGGGGTGCGTGGCGCTGCTGGAAAATCCGATCGGCACTTCAGACGCTAATTACCTGAACAACGGCAATCGCCTGCTGCTGGATTTGTTCGGCGCACACATCGAGCCGGTGGCCTCACTCGACAACGCTGACGAGCTACTTCAGCAGAGCGCTGAACGCCTGCGCCAACAGGGCAAGCGGCCTTATGTGGTGCCCATCGGCGGCTCCAATGCGCTGGGTGCCTTGGGCTACGTACGCGCCGGATTGGAATTGGCCGACCAGATAGAGGCCAGCGGCATCACCTTCGCTGCCGTGGTCCTGGCCTCCGGCAGCGCCGGCACCCACAGCGGCTTGGCGCTGGCGCTGGCGGAGCGTTTGCCCACGCTGCCAGTAATTGGCGTAACGGTGTCGCGCTCCGTTGCCACGCAATTTCCCAAGGTGCAAAGCCTGGCCGAACGCACTGCCGAGTTGCTCGGCATGAGTGTGCCGGCGGCGTTCAAAGTAAACCTGTGGGATGAGTATTTCGGGCCCCGCTACGGCGAAGCTAATGCCGGTACGCTGGGCGCGATCAAGCTGCTAGCCAGTCAGGAAGGCGTGTTGCTCGACCCGGTTTACACCGGCAAGGCGTTTGCCGGTCTGCTGGATGGCATTTCCACGCAACGTTTTGACGGTGACGCCCCTCTATTGTTTCTGCACACGGGCGGCGCACCCGCGCTGTTCGCGTATCAGCCTGCCGGAGCAACACACGGCTAAGCACAACCGAAAATCAGGGCCGCCTCGCTTATTCTCCAAAGTGCGGCATATCTACTTTTTTATTATTTAATTGCATAGTATTTTTCGCTCTATAGTTATCCCCACTTCACGCCACTCACCGGTAACAGGGACTCTGCTATGACCATTTCCGCATTGCGCCGCACCTTCATTTTCGGCGGCTTGAGCTTGATGCTCGGCGCTAGCTTTATCGGCACCAGCCAAGCTGCCGACGACCTGCTTCAAACCATTCAGAAAAAAGGCACCATTCAGATTGGTTTGGAAGGCACCTACCCGCCGTTCAACTTTCAGGACGAGAGCGGCAAGCTGACCGGCTTTGAAGTGGAATTTGCCGAAGCAGTGGCCAAGGAGCTGGGCGTGAAAGCCGAGTTCCAGCCCACCAAGTGGGACGGCATTCTCGCGGCGCTCGAATCCAAGCGTCTGGACATCGTGGTCAACCAGGTGACCATCTCGGAAGAGCGCAAGAAGAAGTACGACTTTTCCAGCCCGTACACCGTCTCCGGCATTCAGGTGCTGACGCGCAAAGGTCAGGAAGGCAACTTCTCCAAGCCGACCGATCTGAACGGCAAAAAAGTCGGCGTGGTGCTGGGCACCAACTACGAGCAATGGCTGAAAGAGAACGTGCCGCAAGCTGACATCCGCACCTATGACGACGATGCCAGCCGTAACCAAGACGTGCGCGTGGGCCGTTTGGACGCGATTCTCGGCGACCGCCTGGCCGCGTTTGAGCTGATCGAAAAAACCGGTGACACCCTGGCCGTCGCCGGCAAGCCGTTCGCCCCGCAGGAAGCCGGCATCGCCCTGCGTAAAGGCAACCCGCAACTGCTCGCCGCCATCGACAAAGCCATCGCCAAACTGCGTGCCGACGGCACCTTGCAGAAGCTTTCAGTGAAATGGTTCAAGGCCGACGTAACCCAATGATCGAAGCCCAATAATGGAACAAAGCCTACAACTGGCGCTGAACTCGGCGCCCTTTCTGCTCAAGGGCGCGATGTACACCATCGTGCTGAGCCTGGGCGGCATGTTTTTCGGCCTGTTGCTGGGCTTTGGCCTGGCCCTGATGCGCTTGTCGGCATTGCGGCTGCTGAGCTGGACGTCGCGCATCTACGTGTCGTTCTTCCGCGGCACGCCGCTGCTGGTGCAGCTGTTTATGATCTATTACGGCCTGCCGCAGTTGGGTATCCAATTGGATCCACTGCCGGCAGCGCTCGTGGGTTTCTCGCTGAATATGGCCGCGTACGTGTGCGAAATTTTGCGTGCGGCCATCAGCTCTATCGACAAAGGCCAATGGGAAGCTGCCGCGAGTATCGGCATGACGCGCGCACAAACCTTGCGTCGCGCCATCCTTCCTCAGGCCGCGCGTACAGCTCTCCCGCCGTTGGGCAACAGTTTCATTTCGCTGGTGAAAGACACAGCGCTGGCCGCAACCATCCAAGTGCCGGAGCTGTTCCGTCAGGCGCAATTGATTACCGCGCGAACCTTCGAAATCTTCACGATGTACTTGGCCGCCGCGTTGATTTATTGGCTGCTGGCCACCGCCCTGGCGACGCTGCAAAACCATCTGGAAGCGCGGGTCAACCGCCACAACCATGAGCCATGACAGACCGATGATTGAAGTGCGCGCACTGACAAAAGTGTTCAACGGCCAGACGGTCCTCAAAGGCATCGACCTGGATGTGGCGACGGGCGAAGTGGTGGCCATTATCGGCCCCAGCGGCTCAGGTAAAACCACGTTGCTGCGCTGCCTCAATCTGCTCGAAGAACCGGACAGCGGCAGCATTCGCGTCGGCGATATGTTGATCGATGCGAGCAAGCCGTTGGCCAAACAAAAAGAGCTGATTCGCAGCCTGCGTCAGCGCGTCGGTTTTGTATTTCAGAACTTCAATTTGTTCCCCCATCGCACGGCGCTGGAAAACATCATTGAAGGGCCACTGGTGGTGAAAAAAGAAGCGCGCGCCACCGCAGTTGAACGGGCCCGCGCGCTGTTGGCGAAGGTCGGTCTGGCGGGCAAAGAGGATGCGTATCCACGGCGCTTGTCAGGCGGCCAGCAGCAACGCGTGGCCATCGCCAGAGCCCTGGCCATGCAGCCCGACGTGATTCTGTTCGACGAGCCGACCTCAGCGCTCGACCCGGAATTGGTCGGCGAGGTGCTGGCAACTATTCGCGGTTTGGCCCAAGAAAATCGCACGATGATCATCGTCACCCACGAGATGAGTTTCGCTCGCGACGTAGCCAATCGCGTGGTGTTTATCGACCAGGGCGTGATCGTCGAACAGGGCGAAGCCAAGGCGTTATTTGCCAACCCGCGTGAGGCGCGGACGCAGCAATTTTTAAGCAAATTTTCTGAAAGCAACGGCGTCGCCGACTACGTCATTTAGCCAGTAAATACAGGGTGATTTTCGGCGATGCGAAGGGCTCGCACTCGACGAATAAACCTTGTATGGTGTCGCCACTGTGCTGCTTGTGTCACCGTGAATCGCAATGGAAGCTAGCTCTTGCTCCACGACTCCTTTTACTCTTTGCACTCAGTCCGAACCTGGTCTTTTGACCTCAGTTAACTTTGTTCAAGGAGCTACACCATGTCCAATCGCCAAGCTGGTACCGTTAAGTGGTTCAACGATGAAAAAGGCTACGGCTTCATCACTCCACAATCGGGCGGCGACGATCTTTTCGTACACTTCAAAGCTATCCAAAGCGATGGCTTCAAAAGCCTGAAAGAAGGCCAGTCGGTTACTTTCGTAGCTGCTAAAGGCCAGAAAGGCATGCAAGCTGAAGAAGTTCAGGTTGCCTAATTCAGCCCAGCGCTGAATGTAAAAAGCCCCACTCCGGTGGGGCTTTTTTATGGGCCATCGTTTGTGCGCGACCCGCGACCGCATACGCCGATAACGCAACCGCTGGTCAGACTGATTGGTCACGCCTCAGTTTTTACCGTAGGGTGTCGGCCGGTTAGTACCACGTTTGAAAGTCAATTTACGCCCTCCTCTCCAGCTTCCTCGCTCAACCGAGCCCAGCTGATGCGAAGTGCCTGATGCCAAGTGACCGCTTTTTCGGCACACCTGGCTGGCCTCCAGATAAAGCTTCACCGCCCTCTCCAAGGATCGCCGTGCTGCCTCCAACTCTGCAACGCCAATCTGTCGATTGATCAGGTCCACCACTGGAAACGCACTGAAAGCGTTCCGTGGCACCTGCCCTCCGAAGTACCTACCTGCACGATGAGCACCGCATATTGGCGGAACTTTTAGCGTGCGGTCCTGCTCCGATCAGAGTCATTTGAGCTCGCCCATTTGGCGGCCAATATCGGAGTTATTTTATTAGCGGCAAGACGCCGCACGTGTAGGAACATCTAATAATGATGAATACCCAACCCCAAGTTCAGGATGCAATCAGCACCCTTCGTAACGCCTTCGCCCCTCTGGCCTGCCATATCCAGGCCGTGCGCAATGGCTGCTTCAGCTTCACCATCGTCAACGAACGCGGCGTGGCCCGTCACTGCGAACGCCTGTACCCCGAGCAGTACGAAAACGGCTCGTTGCAGCACGTGATCGACCGCACCCGTCAGTCGCTGGCAACCAAAGGCCTGGCGGCCTGAACCTCCGCAGAGCGGGACGGTCTGAGCTAACTCACCCGCGACGGAGCGCTTATATGCGTCATGTTAATTTCGACCTGCTCGAGAAAGCCTTCCACCCGCTGCGCCCTTCACTCGGCCAGCTCCGCCCCGATGGCAGCGTGGTGTTGACCCTCGCCGACAGCAACGATGAAATGGCCTATAGCCGCGTTATCAGTTCGGATGAAGTGGTCAGCGCCGAGGTGTTCGGCCAGGTGGTTGAAGGTGTACGCCGCGAGCTCTGCGTGCGTGCCGGCTCACTTTCGTCAGAGATGCGCAAGCAGCTGGTGGATAACGCCGGGGTCATGAGTTACATACCGGCCTGATTGCCCGCAGCGCCATAAAAAAACCGGAGCCTGTTTTCACAGATTCCGGTTTTTTTATGCGCGCGTGATACGCGTCAGTGACAGGTAACCACCAAGCTGCGGTACGCATAGTCGCCTGGCTCCATGCCCAGCACGCGGTCATCCGGGGCTGCATCGGCACGCCCCTTTTTGCCGACAACGTCATAGCCGCTCGGGCAGCTCTGCGTAGCTTTCTCGTAGCAGTGTTGCCATTTGAGCGCCTGCCCCGAACAGTCGATGCTCAGCGCCTGATCGCCATCCTTGGTAATCGTTGGGTTGACCGTTGCGCAGCCATTGAGCGCCAGCAATAACGCAGCGCCACCCAGTAATCCCCAGCCCAACTTAGCCATAGTGCTTCCCATGTGAGCGCTCGGTGAGCTTTTGCAAAACCGTAGCCTTTCAATTGACCGCTAACGGCAGAGAACGATCATGTTTCGGCTGGAGAAGCCGTCCGGGTTCAGGCCAAACGGATAATTTTCATCGTAGTCCCCTTCCCCCACTCCCGACTTCGCCAGCACCTTGTACCCGGCAATGCCGCAACTTTTCGCGGCCTCAGCCAGACAGTTTTCCCAAGAGGACGTCAGCCCGGAACAACTGATGTGCAGTCCCGCTTTTTTGCCGTACTTCTTGTGCACCGTAGGGCTCGACGAACAGCCGGCGATCGCCAGTACGGTTAGCAGTATTAAAAGACGCTTCATTCAGTGTCCTTGTGCGGCGCCTGTTTCAGTTTCTGGATGCAAGTACGGTTCTGCTCGTGGCTGCACCTCTGTGGGTGCATGCCATAACCTGTTAATTGCCATCCCTAGCACCGCGCTCACTCCTCAAAACGCCCATTGCTGAGCCTTTCTTGCGAGGATTGAGAGACAAAATCCACGCGCAGTATCTGCTAAAGCCCCAGCCCGGCACAACGCATTGCGCAGCGCTTTAAAGCGACTCCGTACGCTGCGCCTCAGCGTGAACGTCGTTTCACGTAGCCCCGCTTGCAGGGCGCGCCGCGCGGCCTTCGCAGAGGCATCTTTTTCCTAGCTAGCGACTACATAAATCATATTTTCGCTATTTCCTTCCTCTGAACAGAATGCGCCCTATCTCCTCGGTAGTGGCGGCGGCGACCGTTTCGCTCGCCACCGCCGGAAAAGGCCAAACGCCATTCAGAAGGACTGCGATGTGACAGCCGAAAAAATCTCCATCGACACACTGGTAATTGGCGCAGGCCAAGCCGGGATCGCCATGAGCGAACACCTGAACAACCTCGGCGTACCGCATCTGGTCCTAGAGCGAAGCCGTATTGCTGAAGCGTGGCGGTCGGGGCGCTGGGATTCTTTGGTGGCCAACGGTCCGGTGTGGCACGACCGTTTTCCCGGCCTGGAATTCGACGACCTGGAGCCCGAGGCGTTCGCTTCAAAAGAGCGCGTCGCCGACTATTTCGTGACCTATGCGGAAAAATTCAACGCGCCGATCCGCACCGGCGTCGAGGTGAAAAAAGTCACCCGCAACGCGGCACGCGCAGGATTCACCATCGAGACCTCTGAAGGCACCTACGAAGCCAACCGAATCGTGGCGGCAACCGGTCCGTTTCAGCGCCCAGTGATTCCACCGATTGCGCCCACCACCACCGATATCCACCAGATTCACTCGGCTGACTACCGCAACCCGGCGCAGTTGCCCGACGGCGCAGTGCTGGTCGTAGGCGCTGGCTCTTCCGGCGTACAAATTGCCGATGAACTGCAGCGTGCGGGCAAGCAGGTGTACTTGTCGGTAGGCGCCCACGATCGCCCGCCGCGCGCGTACCGCAACCGTGATTTCTGTTGGTGGCTCGGGGTGTTGGGCGAATGGGATGCGCCCGCCAGCAAGCCCGGCAAAGAGCATGTGACCATTGCCGTCAGTGGCGCTCGCGGTGGTCATACCGTGGACTTTCGTGCCCTGGCGAAACTGGGCATCACGCTGGTGGGGCTGACCGACTCGTTCGAGAACGGCGTGGTGAAGTTCAAAGCCGATCTCGCCCAGAACCTGGCCAATGGGGATCAGAACTACCTGTCGCTGCTGGACGCGGCCGACGCCTATATCGCTCGCAACGGGCTCGATCTTCCCGAAGAACCGGAAGCCCGGTTCTTCTTGCCGGAACCAGAGTGCGTAAAAAACCCGCTCCTGCAGTTGGACTTAGCCGAGGCCGGTGTCACTTCGATTATCTGGGCGACCGGCTATGCGGTGGATTACAGCTGGCTGCAAGTGAATGCCTTCGACGCCAACGGCAAACCGCAACATCAACGTGGCGTCTCGAGCGAGCCTGGGGTTTATTTCCTCGGCTTGCCCTGGCTGCTACGCCGGGGCTCGACGTTTATCTGGGGGGTTTGGCACGATGCGAAAATTATCGCCGACCATATCGCCACGCAGCGCAAATACCTCGCCTATCGCGATGCGGCGCAACGGAAAACGCAGGGATAAAAAACGATACCGAGCGCGCTGTACTAGCGCGCTCAATATGACACCGCGGCAAAAAACCGTGTTACGGCGCGAGGGGCAACGCGCGCTTGTGCGCGGTTTTGGCGAATGCGCGCTCGATGATTTCAACTGCCGCAGCAGGTACGTCATTGCCCAACAGATAGTTGTCGATATCTTCGTAGGTGCAGCCGTAAGAATCTTCGTCCAACTTGCCCGGCACCAGCTCTTCCAGGTCTGCGGTGGGTGCCTTGAACACCAGCTCATGGGGCGCGCCTAACGCAGCGCTCACCATTCGCACCTGGCTTTTGCACAACCCACTCAACGGCGCCAAGTCGCACGCACCGTCACCGAACTTGGTGAAGAAGCCCATCAACGCCTCGGCCGCGTGATCGGTGCCAACCACCAAACCGTTGGTGAAGTTGGCGATCGCGTACTGAGCCACCATCCGCGTGCGCGCTTTGACGTTGCCCTTGGTGAAGTCAATGAGCCCCTCGCTCGGCTGCAACCCTTCGATGGCGATGTTGGACATCAGGCCTTCGACACTGTCGGCGATGTTAACGGTGGTGATTTTGTCCGGCTTGATAAAGTCCAGCGAGGCCTGGGCATGATGCTCGTCAGCCTGGGTTTTATAGGGCAGGCGCACGGCAATGAACTGAGCGTCATAACCTTCGTCGCGCAGTTGTTCGGCGGCCAGCTGACACAGGCGCCCGGCGGTCAGCGAATCGACGCCACCACTGATGCCCAGCACCAGCGACTTGCAACCCGAATTGCGCACCACGCCTTTGATAAAGTCGACACGACGAGCAATTTCCGCTTGCTCGCCACCTTTGGCCAACTGGCGGTTTACCCCCAGCTCGCGCGCAATCGCATCTTGTTTTGCCGTGCCCATTTCACACTCCTACCAGTTGCTGTTTGGTGTCGCGTACGCCGAATACGTTCGAGGCGTATTGCAGGAACGAGGCGTCTTCGCAGACATTTTTCACCGGGTCGTCGGAGAACTTCACCACCGGTTCGCCGTGCACCCGCACCAGTTTCATCACAATACTCAACGGCTCTACACCGTCTACGTCACAGGCCAAGCTCGTGCCCATGCCAAAGCCGAATTTCGCCCTGCCGCGAACGTGACGCAGGATGGGCAAGCACTTCTCAAAATTCAGCCCATCGGAAAACATCAGCTCTTTGGTCATCGGGTCGATGCCCAGCTGACCATAGCGGGCCAGCACTTTGTCGGCCCAAACGATTGGGTTGCCCGAGTCCTGGCGCAGCCCGTCGTACAGCTTGGCGAAATACAGATCGAAATCTTTGAGGAAAAAATCGGTGCTGATGCAGTCGGTTAGGGCAATGCCCAAGCGCCCGCGGTATTCATGCACCCAGTTTTCCAATGCCACGTTCTGGCTTTCACGCAAGCGGCTCAGTTGCTGGTGAACCATCAGCCACTGGTGCGCCATGGTGCCAATCAGCGGCAGATCGAACTCATAGGCCAAGTGCCCATTGCTGGTGCCGACAAACACGCCGGGGAAATCGCGGCGCATGATGTCGACCACTTCACGCTGGGCTTTGAACGACAAACGCCGGCGTGTTGAAAAGTCAGACACACGAAAGTCGGCGAGTTCTTCTTTACTGACGTTTTTTTCCAGCCATTCGAACTTCTGATACAGCCGACGCGTGACATCTTCCAACTCGATATCGGCGTATTTCTCGCGGTTACGCAGCTCGCTGACCAAGGCCAACACCGGCTGCTCAAACATGATGCAGTGCAGCATCGGGCCACGGACGCGAATATTCAGTTGCCCATCCACTTCGTTGACCAGGATGTAGCGCAGGTTGAAGCGGAACAATCCTAAAAACTGCTCGAAGTCAGGCGTCAGGTATTCGCGAAAGCGTCGGTTGAACAGGAACCGCAGCTCGTCGTCGCGCATACGCAGTTCAGAGAGCTTCTCCAGTTCTTCGCGGATTTCCGGAATCAGGTGCCCCAGGTTTTCCTTGGAGCGCACGATGAACTGGTATTCCACATCGACGTTCGGGTGCTGGTGCAGCACCGCCTGCATCATGGTGAAGGTGTAGTAGTCGGTATCCAGAAGACTCTGAATCACCCCGCCTTCGCGGCCGTAAGCACTTTCCATGGTGATGTCCTTATTGGCCTTGCAGCAAGGCTAACTGTTCGCGGCTGTTGCTAAGGCGTATGCCCTGCGCCTGCATGTCGGCGACCGCTTGTTGGGCGCCATCTTCGCTAATCGCGCGGCAGGCGGGAAGATGGACAATCACTTCAAACCCTGCGGATGCCAACTGCAACGCAGTGGTCTTCACGCAGAAATCCAATGCCAGACCACCCACGATGACCCGTGAAATGTCCTGACCGCGCAGGTATTCGATAACCCCCGTGGACAGTTTGTTGTGCAAATCGTGGTAGCAGGCGCCGTATGGGTGAAGGTCCGGCTCCACGCCCTTCCACACGAAATAGTCGTACTCGTAGGGAGTCGGCAGCTCATCAAGCAGCGTGAACCCTTCGGTGCCCGGTACGCAGTGGCTCACCCATGTCAGATCAGCGTGCTCAAGGCCGGTCGCCTGCAACATTTCGGAAGGCTGTGCCACCACCCAGGGCGCCATCGGCGTGTGGGCATCTTTGCTGCCGACACGAACGCGGGCAAGGCTCGCCATCACATTCAGCTCGGCGCCAATCAAGTCTCCGCCGGCGACGGGCAATTCATCAGGGCACAGCGGGGTGAAGCTTTTCTGCGCATCAACATCGAAGGAAGCGGTGTTCGTCACGGCACTGTTCATGGCATCTCTCCTGTACACGACTCACAAAGTACACGTCATGTACTTACAGTTCAACACCCGAGTCGTATTTATTTCTTATAAAAGTGCAATCCCCTCAACAAGCTTGAAAAGAAAGTACATGACATATACCTTTCAACGCACCAAAGCGATGCGCCACCACCCTGCCCTGCGGTAACTGAAATGCCAAACCATCGAGAAGAACGAAGCGCCTACCTCCACACCGTCGACCTCTGCGTCGTGCGCTATTGCCGCGACAGCCAGGCGCTGCAGATTCTGCTCAACAAGCGCGAAGCCGAACCGTTTTCCGGGCATTGGGCGTTGCCGGGCATCGTGGTCAATGGCGCGACAGCCGACCTGACCCTGGACGATGCCGTAGACCGCCTGCGCGCCTCCAACAAGGTGGGCATGGCGCTAGCCTACATTGAGCAAGTGGGCACCGTCGGCGATGCGTTTCGCGATCCACGGTGCTGGTCGTCTTCAACCTTCTATCTGGCCATCGCCTACGAAGACGTAGCGCTCAACAGCACCCAGGCGTTTTTCCCGCTGGCTGACGCGTCGGACGCTTCGCTCAAATTGCCTTTCGACCACAACGCCCTAGTGAAGGCGGCACACGAACGGCTGCTGTCGAAATCGCTCTACAGCAGCCTGCCGCTGATGTTCCTCGGCAATGAATTCAGCGCGCCGGAAGCGGTGATGATTTTTTCCCAAGTGCTGGCCCGCCCCGTGCTGAAAACCAGCATGCGACAACGCTTGATGAAAATGACCGAAGCCGGCTATTTGCGCGAAACCGGCCGCAAGAAAAACGGCGACGGCGGACGACCACAGGCGACGCTGGAAAACATCAAGCCTTCCAGCCTGTACCTGTTTGATCGCTGCTTTCTGGAATGAGTTTTTGACAGGGGCGCGCTCACTGCCGACGACCAAACCTCGGAAACGCAAAAGCCCCCGAAACCGTGAAGATTTCGGGGGCTTTCGTTTTAAATGATGGCGGGGAAATAGGGATTCGAACCCTAGGTACCATCGCTGATACAACGGATTTCGAATCCGTCCCGTTCGGCCACTCCGGCATCTCCCCAGCGGCGCGCATGATAACA
The DNA here is from genome assembly GCF_979254655.1 of Pseudomonas sp. AC229. Lineage (NCBI taxonomy): Bacteria > Pseudomonadati > Pseudomonadota > Gammaproteobacteria > Pseudomonadales > Pseudomonadaceae > Pseudomonas > Pseudomonas sp. AC229. The sequence continues at coordinate 45,881 of NZ_CEEDHK010000012.1, read as the reverse complement.
GCTCAATTGCGATTGGTGAAACCCAAAAATGGAAATTTTTCGCCTGCTTTCAGGCGGTTGCGCTAATTACTGCCACGCCCTCGACTAAACGCAAAAGAGAGGCCGAAGCCTCTCTTTTGCGTTGCAGAGCTGAGCGTTACGCCGTGAGTTTGGTCAGCGCTTCGCGGTATTTGTCGGCGGTCTTCTGCGCGACGTCAGCGGGCACTGCCGGCGCCGGCGGCTCTTTGTTCCAACCGGTGGATTCCAGCCAGTCACGCACGAATTGCTTGTCGAAGCTCGGCGGGTTCTTGCCTTCCACGTAGCTTTCCACGGGCCAGAAACGGCTGGAGTCAGGCGTCAGCGCTTCATCCATCAACGTCAGCGTGCCGTTTTCATCAAGACCGAATTCAAACTTGGTGTCGGCGATGATGATGCCGCGCGTGGCGGCGTATTCCACCGCCGCGCTGTACAGGGCGATGGCGGTGTCGCGAACCTTGGCGGCCAGCTCCTTGCCGATCACCGCCTCGCACTGCTCAAACGAGATATTTTCGTCATGGTCGCCCACCGCCGCTTTGGTCGACGGCGTGAAGATCGGCTGAGCCAGCTTTGACGCTTCCTTCAACCCGGCCGGCAGCTGGATGCCGCAGACGGTGCCGCTCTTTTGGTATTCCTTCCAGCCGGAGCCCACGATGTAGCCACGCACGATCGCCTCCACGGCGACTGGTTTAAGCCGCTTGGCCACCACGGCGCGCCCTTCCACCAACGGCAGCTCGGCCGCTGGCACAACGTCTTCAACGCGGTCGCCAGTGAAGTGGTTGGGCACGATGCCGGCGAGCTTGTCGAACCAGAAGTTGGAGATGGCGGTGAGAATCTTGCCTTTATCCGGAATCGGCTCGGCGAGGATGACGTCGAAGGCGGAGAGACGGTCTGTGGCGACCATCAACATGCGCGCGTCGTCGATTTCGTACAGATCACGAACCTTGCCGGAATAGATTTTCTTCAAGCTCAAGGTGGAGGGAGTGGTCATGGAAAATTTCCGCCTTTATTAAACGAAACAGGCGAAACCACGGGGGTTTCGCCTATTGATCGAGCGAGCTGCAAGGGCTTGGTGGCCCAGTTCCTGCCGCCCCACTGGGACGGCAGGAACATCATCAGCCCAGGTTTTCCTGGATCAAGGCCAGAACGCGGCGGGCCACTTCGGCCGGTGCCACGGTATTGAGGTCTTTTTCCACGGTGACTTGCACGTTGTCGGCGGCTTTGGTCAGGCGCACTTGATAACGCTCGGCACGGGCGTCGACCTCTTCTTTGGTCGGCTCGCTGCTCCACAGACGGCTGAAGAAACCGCGCTCTTTGTCTTTGCTCTCTGCGCCTTCAGCCAGGTTGATGTAGTACACACCCAAGCTGCGGTTGAGGTCGTCGACGCGCACGTTGGCGGTTTCCAACGAACGGCCCACGCTGGACCAAGCGCGGTCGAAGTCGGCACCCAGGTTCAGCACCGGATTGTTGTTGCCGTCTTCGGTCAGGCTGACGCGGCTCGGCGCGTCGAAGTCGCGTGCGGCGAGCAAAGAAACCGAACCGCCCTGCTCAGCGCTACGCGCCATGCTGGCGAGCATTTCGTCGAGCAGCGCAGCGTCGAGGCTGGCGTTGGTCGATTTGTCCGGGAAGGCGACGTCGGCGGTGCTGTCGGCTGGACGCGCGGCACTTACGACATAAATTTCGCTGGTGTTGCGTTGAACGCCTGGCTCGATACGGACGCGAACGCGGGTTTCGCTTTTCGGATCAACATCGGCGACACGGCCGCTAAGGCGACGCGCCATCGGAGCGGACAGTTCTTCGAAACGCTGCCAGTCGGTGCTGAATTCGCCTGTTTGCGGACGGTCTTCGCTAATCCGAAAGCCGTTGTCTTCAAAGAACTGATGAGCCACTGGCCAGACTTCTGCCGGCGGACGCTGCGCTACAAGCCAACGGGCATCGCCGCTTTTTTGCAGGCTGAATTCGCTTGAGTCGGCCTGGGCAGTCAGCGGTTGCGGACGCGGAACGTCGTATTCGCCCTGCACGGTGGAGTCCGCCACGTTACGCGGCACCGGCAGCAACGGGTCGAGCGGTTTGACGTCAAGGCCGGACGGCACTTGCATCGCCGGGCTTTGATGTTGGGTCAGGTAATCACTGCCACGATCACGGAAATAACCATCGTCACCCCACAGCCACCCGCAACCGCTGGTGCTGGAAATGATCACGGCAAGGGCAGAAAATCCGGCCAGTCGCTTCATGCGTAGTGCTTCCTTCAATTAAACCAATACGCCGGACTGGCGCAGGGCCTGACGCAGCGGTTCATGACAACGCGGACTAAGCCAGGTCAGCGGCAGACGGATGCCTTCGACCATCAAGCCCATTTCCTGCAGGGCCCACTTCACCGGAATCGGGTTGGATTCAATGAACAGCGTTTTGTGCAGCGGCATCAGGCGGTCGTTGATCGCCCGGGCTGTCACGGCATCGCCGGCCATCGCCGCGGCACACAGCTCGCTCATCGCGCGCGGGGCAACGTTGGCAGTCACGGAAATATTGCCTTTGCCGCCCATCAGCATCAGTTCGACGGCGGTGGCGTCATCGCCGGAATATACGAGGAAATCACTGCTCACACGGTCCAGCACTTCCTGGCCGCGTTGCAGGTCGCCCGTGGCTTCCTTGATACCAACGATGTTGGAGATCTTCGACAGGCGCTCAACGGTTTCCGGCAGCATGTCGCACACGGTGCGGCCCGGAACGTTGTAGAGAATCTGCGGAATGGCCACGGCTTCAGCGATGTGGCGGAAGTGTTGATACAAGCCTTCCTGGGTCGGCTTGTTGTAGTACGGGGTGACCAGCAGGCAGGCATCGGCGCCGGCGGTCTTGGCGTTGGTGGTGAGCTCGACCGCTTCGCGCGTGGAGTTCGCCCCCGTGCCGGCAATGACCGGAATACGGCCGGCGACCTGATCGACTACGCGGCGGATCACTTCGATGTGTTCGTTGACATCCAGGGTCGCCGACTCACCGGTGGTGCCGACCGCGACAATGGCGTTGGTGCCTTCTTGCAGGTGGAAGTCCACCAGCTTGCTCAGCGCGTCCCAATCAAGACGACCCTGCGCATCCATAGGCGTGACCAGTGCCACCATACTGCCCGCAATCATGCAACCGCTCCTGCCGGAAAAAGAGAGCCGTAATGGTACTGGCGCCACCTGCCTTGCACAAGCGAAGTACCGCGCTATGAGCATTCCCCTCAGCGACAGTTTTCGCTAACCTTCCGGCTTTGATCGACAGTTAACCTGCCGACCGCTCATCGCTTTAGGAATGCTGCATGTCCACCCCCATCGTCCGCGAACAATTCCTTGTCATCAGTGCACTTGGCACCAACCCGATGGAGCTGACCAACATTCTCTGCCGCACTTGCCATGAGAACCGTTGCGCCGTGGTCAGCACGCGGTTGAGTCGTCATGGCGAATACAGCGCGCTGGTCGTTCAGGTGTCGGGTAGCTGGGACGCTTTGGCCCGCCTGGAAACCAGCCTGCCATCGCTGTCGAAAAAGCACGCCTTCACCGCTAGTGTGGTGCGCAGCGCAGCCGCTGAAATTCGTCCTCAGGCGCTGCCTTACGTCGCGTACGTCAGCTCGGCGTACCGTCCCGACATCCTTAATGAGCTGTGCCAGTTTTTCCTCGACCACAATGTGGAACTGGAAAATCTCACCTGCGACACCTACCTGGCGCCGCAAACCGGCGGCACCATGCTTAACGCCACGCTGACCGTCACGCTGCCTGCCGGCACGCAAATCAGCTGGCTGCGCGACCAATTCCTCGACTTCGCCGACGCGTTGAACCTGGATGCCCTGATCGAACCCTGGCGCCCACAAACGCCTGCATAAGGAATTCCCGCATGAGCGTTTCCCTCGACCAGGCCGTGGCCGACTTCACCGTGCCGGCAACCAGCGGCAAGCAAATTACCCTCTCAGCGCTCAAAGGCCAGCAGGTGGTAATTTATTTCTACCCCAAAGACAGCACGCCGGGCTGCACCACCGAAAGCCAAGGCTTTCGCGATCAATACGCAGCCTTCAAAGCGGCCAACACGGAAGTGTTCGGCGTGTCGCGCGACAGCTTGAAGTCGCACGAGAACTTCAAGTGCAAACAGGAGTTCCCCTTCGAGCTGCTGTCGGATAAAGACGAAGCGCTGTGTCAGTTGTTCGACGTGATCAAGCTGAAGAAGCTGTACGGCAAGGAATACCTGGGCGTGGATCGCAGCACGTTTCTGATCGACGCCAATGGCGTATTGCGTCAGGAATGGCGCGGCGTGAAAGTGCCTGGACATGTCGATGCCGTGCTGGCTGCGGCGCAGGCGCTGAACGGCAACTGAGCAGCACGGTTGGCCTACGAAAAAGCCCGGCCAAATGCCGGGCTTTTTTGTGCGTCCGAAATGGGCTTACATCAGCGGCGCCACTACCGGTTCCTGCCGAGGCCAGGCATCGAGCAAGGCCTTGCACAGCGTGGCCAACGGAATGGCAAAGAAGATGCCCCAGAAACCCCACATGCCGCCGAACAACAGTACCGCGCAGATGATGACCACCGGATGCAGGTTCACCGCTTCTGCGAACAACAGCGGCACCAATACGTTGCCGTCCAATGCCTGGATGATCCCGTACACCGCCATCAGGTAGATGAACTGATCGCCCCAGCCCCACTGGAACAAAGCAATGAGGGCGACCGGCACGGTGACCACCACGGCGCCGACATAAGGCACCACAACAGAAAGCCCGACCAACAGCGCCAACAGCGCGGCGTAGTTCAGGCCCAAGGCAATGAACGCCACGTAGGTGGCGCCACCACAAATCAAAATCTCGATAACTTTGCCGCGGATGTAGTTGGCGATTTGCTGGTTCATTTCCCGCGCCACTCGGGTGATCAGCGTGCGCTCACGGGGCAAATAACTGCGCATCCAACGCGCGATCAACCCGCCGTCTTTTAAAAAGAAAAACACCAGAATCGGCACCAGCACCAGATAAATCATGGCATTGACCAGCAAGGGCAGGCTGGACAGCGAAACGGTCAGCGCCATCTGGCCAAAGCTGCCAATCTCATTGCGCACCACTTCTATAAGGTGGAGCACCTGCTCATCGGAAACCAATTGCGGGTAACGCTCTGGCAACAACAGCAGAAGCGATTGCCATTTGCCCAACATGCCCGGCAGCTCGTTGAACAGCTTGATTACCTGCTGCCAGAGCAAAGGCACCATCACCAATAAGCAAACGCCCAGCAACCCCATGAAGCAAGCGAACACCACCCACACCGCCGCCACCTTCGGCACTCGCAAACGCTGCAACGTACGCACCAGTCCCTGCATCAGAAACGCCAGAACCAAGCCCGCCAGCACCGGCGCGAGCATGCCGCCGAACGTCAGAATGACCGCGAACGCGACCACCAGCAGCACGGCAAGCACCACCGCTTCCTCGTCCGAGAAATAGCGCTGCACCCAATTGCGTAACACGTTGAACATCACAATTCCTTAACGGCTTGAGCTAGGCCTTTTGCAACCAGTAGCGGTATACCCCAGCGTCCACTTCCTCATGCAGCAGCGTATGACCGGCAAGCCTGGCGAAGGCGCGGAAGTCACGCTGCGAGCCGGCATCGGTGGCGGTGATTTTCAACACCGCGCCACTGGCCAGGCGATTGAGTTCGAGTTTGGCCTTGAGCAGCGGCAGCGGGCAATTCAAGCCGCTGGCGTCCAGTTCGGCGTCCACGTTCACAGCATCACTCATCGAATCGGGCTCCAAAATCGGTGGATCAGGATACCGAGGTGGTCAGCCGACCGCCATGGCGGCTACAGTAGCGACTTTGCCGCCAAGAGCTCCGTGCATGAATCTTCTGCGCCCCACTCTGCTGTCACTTGCCTGCTTGCTCGCCTCCCCCGCCATCGCCGACGAGCTGCCCTCGCTGGGTGATTCAAGTTCGTCGATCGTGTCGCCGGAGCAGGAGTTTCAACTGGGCCGCGCCTGGCTCAGCGTGGTGCGCAGCCAGGTGCCGCAGCTGAACGACCCGCAGCTCAAAGCGTTCGTGGAAAGCAGCGTGTACAAGCTCGCCGAAACCAGCGACCTGCATGACCATCGCTTGGTGTTCATCCTGATCAAAGACCCGCAGATCAACGCCTTCGCCGCACCCGGCGGGGTCATCGGGGTAAACGGCGGTTTGTTTCTGTACGCGCAGACCGAAGCCGAATATGCCGCCGTACTGGCGCACGAATTGGGTCACTTGATTCAGCGCCACTACGCCCGAGGCTTGCAGGCTCAGCAGCAAATGCAGATTCCGGTGATGGCGGCGATGCTCGCCGGCATTATCGCGGCGGCAGCCGGTGCCGGGGACGTCGGCATGGCAACGATCATGGGCACGCAGGCGGCGGCCATCCAGAACCAGCTGCGCTTCTCGCGGCAAAACGAACAAGAGGCCGACCGCGTCGGCGTGGTCAATCTTGAGCGCGCCGGTTACGACCCGCGCGCCATGCCGAACATGTTCGAACGCATGGCCCGCCAATACCGCTACGACAAACGTCCGCCCGAATTCTTGCTGACTCACCCGGTGACCGAATCGCGTATCGCCGACACCCGCAACCGCGCCGAACAATTCGGCGCGACCGGGCGTGAAGACACCCTGCAATATCAGCTGATGCGCGCACGGGTTCAGCTCACCTTTGAAGAAACGCCGGGCATCGCCGGCAAGCGCTTCCGCGCCATGTTGCAAGACGACCCTGGCATGGACGCCGCCCGCTACGGCCTGGCCCTGGCGCAAGTGAAGAACGGCCAGCTCAACGAAGCCCGCGACAGCCTGGCGATATTGCTGAAGAAAGACCCCAGCAACATCACCTATAACCTGGCGCAGGTTGACTTGGACATCACCGCCAACCGCCTGCCGGATGCCAAGCAGCGCGTCGACAAAATGCTCAGCCAGTTCCCAGACGACTACCCGCTGCAACAAAGCCGCATCGATTTACTGTTGAAACAGAACCAGGCACCGCAGGCGCAGAAAGCGCTGGAAGAACTGCTGAAAGCACGGCCAAACGACCCGGATGTTTGGTACCAAATCGCCGAAGTACGCGGCCAAGCGGGCGACATCATCGGCCTGCATCAAGCGCGTGCCGAGTATTTCGCCTTGATGGCTGACTTTGACCAGGCGCTGGAACAGCTGGACTTTGCCAAACGCCGCGCCATCAACAACTTCCCGCTGGCCTCGAAAATCGACGCCAGACAGAAAGAGATCATGGAGCAGCAGCGCATGATCAAGCAGTTGATGCGCTAAAAAGCATCGCGACGCCACTCCTACAAACCTGTGCAACCTGTAGGAGCGGCTTCAGCTGCGATAGCCGCAACGCCAATCCATCAAGCGTTACCAACCACCTTCAACCGCGCCGCCTGAGTGAAATCCAACATACGTTTGAGCGGCTTGAGCGCGCGCGGAATCAACGCCGGGTCAACGAAGATTTCGTTGCTGCCCTCACGCAAACATTGCAGCGTGCGCTCCAGCGTATTCATCGCCATCCACGGACAATGCGCGCAACTGCGGCAGGCCGCGCCATTACCGGCAGTGGGCGCCTCGATAAAAATCTTATCGGGGCACAGCTGCTGCATCTTGTAGAAAATGCCGCGATCTGTGGCGACGATAAAGGTTGAGTTCGGCAACGTTTGAGCGGCCTTGATCAACTGACTCGTCGAGCCCACCGCGTCGGCCAAGTCGATCACCGACTCCGGCGACTCGGGGTGCACCAGAATGGCGGCGTCCGGGTACAGCGCCTTCATGTCTTCGAGCTGCTTGGACTTGAACTCTTCGTGAACGATGCAGGCACCGTCCCAGAGCAGCATGTCGGCGCCGGTTTGTTTCTGGATATAGCGACCTAAGTGTTTGTCGGGCGCCCAGATAATTTTCTCGCCGTTATCCATCAGGCTCTCGACAATTTCCAGCGCGCAACTGGAGGTCACCACCCAATCGGCACGCGCCTTAACGGCGGCCGAGGTGTTGGCGTACACCACCACCGTGCGCTCGGGATGCTGGTCGCAAAATGCAGAGAATTCGTCTACTGGACAGCCGAGGTCCAGAGAACAAGTCGCCTCCAGCGTTGGCATCAATACGCGCTTTTCAGGGTTGAGAATTTTCGCGGTCTCACCCATGAACTTCACGCCCGCCACCAGTACGGTTTTGGCCGAGTGCTGGTTGCCGAAGCGCGCCATTTCCAGCGAGTCGGACACACACCCACCGGTTTCTTCGGCCAACGCTTGAATCACCGGATCGCAATAGTAGTGCGCGACCAATACCGCATCCTGCGCCTTCAGCTCGGCCGCAATTTCGGCGCGCAGGCGCGCTTCTTCTTCCGGCGAAAGCGGCTTGGGTTGTTTGGCATCGAGGTGTGCCTGAACCAACAGGCGTTCGGAAATCTGGGTCATGTCATCAGGCTCTGAATATGCTTTCAGTGGGGCGGAGTATACCCGCCCGAATGTCAGCGCAAGCGCGCGGCAAGAATAAAACTGGGACGACAGAAACGAAAAAACCCGGAACATTCGCTGTGGAATGTTCCGGGTTTTCCGGTCCTTCTTGCGAAGGAAATATGGTGGGTCGTGTGGGACTCGAACCTACGACCAATTGGTTAAAAGCCAACTGCTCTACCAACTGAGCTAACGACCCGCGGTGTGCATAATACTGATTTAATTCATAAAATCAACAGCATGCGGTAAAGATTTAGAAATATCGCGTAGGGTCTTTCACCCCAGCCTCGGCAAACCCGGCAGCACGCAAACGGCAACTGTCGCACTTACCGCACGCGCGGCCGTCGTCGTCGGCCTGATAGCACGAGACCGTCAACCCATAATCGACGCCCTGCGCCATGCCTGCCTGAACGATCTGCGCCTTGCTCAAAAATTGCAGCGGCGCCTGAATACGAAAGCCCTGCCCTTCCACGCCCGCCTTGGTGGCCAGATTGGCCATGCGCTCGAACGCCTCGACGAACTCGGGGCGGCAATCGGGATAGCCCGAATAATCCACAGCGTTAACGCCGATAAAAATATCCCGCGCGCCCAGTACCTCAGCCCACCCCAGCGCAAGCGACAGGAACACGGTGTTGCGCGCCGGCACGTAGGTCACCGGAATGCCTTCGCCTGGCGACTCGGGCACGGCGATGCTGCTGTCGGTCAACGCCGAACCGCCCATGCCGTTGAGGTTCAGGCCAATCACTTTATGTTCGATGACGCCGAGCTGCTCGGCCACGCGTTCTGCGGCTTGCAGCTCGGAACGGTGACGCTGGCCATAGTCGAAACTCATGGTGTAGCAGGCGTAACCGTCGGCCTTGGCCATCGCCACAACGGTGGCGGAGTCGAGGCCGCCGGACAGCAGAATTACCGCTTTTTTCGTCGTCATGTCAGTGCCCCGGCTGGTCGTTCCAAAGAATTTTGTGCAGCTGCAACTGCAAACGCACCGGCAAATTGTCAGCAACGATCCAGTCGGCCAACGCACGCGCGTCTACTTGTTGATGGCTGGGCGAAAACAACACTTCACCGGCACGATTCTGCAAACCGTATTGGATGAGCTTGGAGACGGACCAGTCGTAGTCTTCACGGGAACAAATCACGAATTTGACCTGATCGTTTGCCGTCAGGAATTCGATATTCTCGTAGCGATTGCGAGCCACCTCAGCGGAGCCTGGGGTCTTCAAATCGACCACCTTGCTCACACGCGGGTCGACGGCCGACACATCGAGTGCGCCGCTGGTTTCCAGCGACACTTCGAAGCCGGCATCACACAAGCGCTCCAACAGAGGTATGCAGTTGGGCTGAGCCAACGGCTCGCCACCGGTGACACAGACGTAGCGCGGCTTGTACGCCGCGATCTGCTCAACGATGTCGTCTAGGGACATGATTTCGCCGCCGCTGAACGCGTAGGCGGTGTCGCAGTATTGGCAGCGTAACGGGCAGCCAGTCAGGCGAACGAACACAGTCGGTAAACCGGCAGTGCGCGTCTCACCCTGCAACGAGTAAAAAATCTCGGTAATGCGCAGGTTTTTTTGCATATCAGCCACGGGCGTGACGGCGAAACAGGCCATCCGCCTCCGTTGCGGGAATTGGGGCGGCGATTCTAAACAAAAAACCCGCGACAGGCGCGGGTTTTATTGAACAGAAAGTCAGGCTTTTACAAACGCTGCAAATCCCGTTGGGCCAATTGTGCGGCCGAGCTGCCGGGGTATTGCGCAATGACTTGCTGCAAGATGCCTTTGGCTTTGTCGGTATGGCCTAGACGCTGCTCAACATCGGCAAGTTTGTACAACGAATCCGGCACCTTGTTATGAGTCGGATATAGCTGGCTAACCTTGGCAAACGCCTGACCGGCGCCTTGCAAGTCGCCTTTAGTGAGGTTTACTTCGCCCAACCAATACTGCGCGTTTCCGGCGTATTGGCTCTGTGGGTATTTGCGAAGGAATGCGGCGAAAGCCTGACTGGCTTTGTCGAAGTCTTTAGCCTTGATGAGGTCGAAGGCAGCATCGTAATAGAGCTTTTCCTTCGCCGGATCACCTGGCTCTGTGCTCGCCGCAGGCTGTTGCGCCGCCGGCTGAACAGGTGCACCGCCGGCATTGATAGCCCCGGCGTTGCTGGAATCTGGAGTAGCGGCAGGAGCACCGGTGGCGCCGCCAGCTATACGTCTGTCGAGGTCTTGATAACGCTCCAGGCCTTCTTGCTTCAGGCGCTGAATTTCGTTCTGTTGCTCCTCGACCATGCCGCGCAGACGCGCGACTTCGTCTTGCATTTGTTGCAGCTGCATGAACAGCTCGCCCTGTGCCGAGGCAGGGGCCGTAACCCCTCCCCCTGCATAGGCGCCGGTCGTGCCATAACCTGCAGGTGGATAGCTGCCACCGCCATTACTGGCGTTGTCTTCTACCACCGGAACCGCAGCCCACGCCGAAAGCGGGAGGCTGAGAGTCAATATAGTCAGAGCACGACGGCACGTTCGCATGTCGAATTACTTACGCAGTTCAACGCGACGGTTTTGAGCCCAGGATTGCTCGTCGTTGCCGGTAGCAACTGGACGCTCTTCACCGTAGGAAACCAGTTCCAGCTGAGCTGGGGAAACACCTTGCAGCACGAGGTAGCGCTGAACAGCTTTGGCGCGACGCTCGCCCAGAGCCATGTTGTACTCGCGGGTGCCGCGCTCGTCGGTGTTGCCTTCCAGAACGACGCGAGCGCCGTTGCCTTTCAGGTCCTTGGCGTGAACGTCAAGGGCGCGCATGGCTTCTGGCTTCAGATCCGAGCTGTCGTATTCGAAGTAGAAGGTGGTGATAGCGCGCAGAGCAGCTTCTTCGCTCAGGCTACCGTCTACAGCGCCGTTGTTAGCGTTGTAGCCAGCGTTTGGATCAACAGCGCCTTCGCCAGCGTTGTCGCCGCCTTTGGAGGAGCAACCTACTGCTACGGCCATGGACAGAGCCAGAGCTGCGAACTTACCGAATTTCAACATTTCCATAGTAAAACTCCTAATGAACCCCAGTGTGTTAAGTAAAAGGTGTAGCGCCGCGTCAGTTCAGGAAGGGCGACCAGGATGGCTCTCGGATTTCGCCTTGCGCGGTTGGAATCGGGAGTTTTACTCGTCCATTGATGGAGGCAAGAATCAAGACTCCACGGCCCTGCTGGCGGGTGGCGTAGATTACCATGGTGCCGTTGGGCGCAACAGTAGGCGACTCATCCAGATTAGTATCTGAAAGAATGCGCAAACGGGACGTTTGAAGGTCCTGCGCCGCAACTTTGAAGTTGGTGAACCCGTCCTGACGGTGAATCATCACCAACGTCTTCTCGTCAGCAGACAGTTTAGGGTTGGCATTGTAGTTACCTACAAAGGTCACCCGGTCAACTGCACCGCCGCCAATATTCGTCTTATAGATCTGTGGTTTCCCAGCGCGATCCGAAGTGAAGTAAATAGTCTGACCGTCCTTGCCCCAGAACGGTTCGGTATCAATTGCGTAGTGATTGGTCACGCGGGTCATTTGCCGACTACCCAGATCCATCACATAAATTTCCGGGTTGCCATCACGCGACAATACGAACGCCAACTTGCTGCCATCCGGCGAGAAAGACGGCGCACCATTCAGGCCTTCGAAGTTGGTGATTTGCTCACGGCGACCGGTATCGATGTGCTGAATAAAGATGCGCGGACGCTTCTGTTCAAACGACACATAGGCGATGCGCTTGCCGTCGCTGGCGAAACGCGGCGACAGAATTGGCTCGCGCGATTGCAGCAATGTCACGGCGCGAGCGCCGTCATAGTCGGAACGCTGCAAGGTGTAACGAGTATTGGTGCCGGAGAAACGCTCGGCAGTCACATACAGCATCTGGGTAGAAAACGCGCCCTTGATGCCTGTAAGTTTTTCAAACGACTGATCCGAAACGTAGTGCGACATATCGCGAAGTTGGTCGGTAGTACCGCCAACGCTACCGGCAAATACTTGCTGCTCGGTGGCCACGTTGAACAAGGCAAACTGCACTTGCAGTCGGCCGCCGTTAGGCACGATGTTGCCAACCAGCACATATTGGGCGCCGAGTGCTTTCCAGTCGCGGAAGATCACTTCGCTAGCCTGAGTCGGCAGGCTGATCATGTTCTGACGCGGGATCGGCTCGAAAATACCGGAGTTGCGCAGGTCTTTGCCGATCAAGTCGGACATGTCTTCAGGCAACACATTGCCGCCCTGCCAGCCAAACGGAACCACGGCAATCGGGATGGCACGGTCAGAACCGGTGCCGACCACGATGTTTTTTTCCTCTGCCACTGCCAGTCCTGCAGCGCAGCAAAGGACCAGGAGCATTCCTCGAAGAAGGTTGATCACAAATCTAGATCCTCAGGTTTGAAGGTCATCTTAAATGAACGGTACGGATTAAAGTCAGTAGGACTCAGACCCTGCATTTCTACTAAACGCCCAATATTTTTCACTGCGGCTACAGCCGAGTTATCAAACGGCGCGTTACCGCTCGACTTGGCAATGCTTGCACTGGTAATTGTGCCGTCCGGCAGCATGGTGATCTGCAGAACCACGGCCATACCATTTCGGGCGCCTGGTGGACGAGTCCACACTTCCGAAGCCCGCATACGAATCAAATCGTCGAAGTTACCGGAAACCGTGTCGCCCACTTCATCAGCGGTGGTCGCCTCACGCTCGGTTGTATCCGAAAGCAGTTCTGCCAGCGCCTGCGCCTTTTTATCTTCAGCGGATTTGCGGGCTGCTTCGGCTGCTTTCTTTTTCACGGCCTCCGCTTCTTTCTTTTTAGCGTCTGCTGCTTTCTTCGCATCCGCTGCCTTTTTCTTGGCATCATCTGCAGCTTTTTTCTTCGCAGCTTCGGCGTCGGCTTTCTTCTTCGCCTCTTCCTCAGCTTTTTTCTTTTCTTCTTCGGTTTTCTTTTTCGCAATATCGGCGAGTTTCTTTTCTTCGGCCGCTTTTGCTTCAGCCGCTTTTTTCGCATCAGCCGCTTTCGCCGCTTCCGCCTCAGCCTGCTCTGCTTGTTCGGCTTTTTGAGCTTCTTCCGCTTTCTTTTGTTCCGCGGCCTTCACGGCCTGCTTTTCCTGCTCAACTTTCTTGGCTTCCAGTTGCTCGACTTCATATTGCTTGGCAGCGGTTTTCTTCGCCTCGCCGGCAATTTTTTGATTGGTCTGCGTGGTCGCCGGGCTCTTGGATTTGAGCTCGTACAGTGTGGCCTGAACAATGGGTTTAGTCGGTGGAAGCTCCGGCGTAAAAGCAAAGCTGACAAACAGCATGCCGAACAGCAGGACATGCAGCCCTACCGCCCAGATACTTGGCCAGAAATAGCCTTCCGATGAGGAGCGCTCGCGTTCCTGCATCAGGGCGCCTCGGTAATCAGGCCGACGTTACCCACGCCCGCTTGCTGCAGCCCGCCCATGGCGGCCATCACGGCACCGTAGTCGACCACTTTGTCGGCGCGGATAAACACTTGAGTCTGCTTACCCTGAGCGCGGCTCTGATTCATGATCGCAGTCACGGCAGTGGTCATTTCCGGCAGCGTCAAGGCTTTGGCCTGCTGCTTGTCGGTGTCCACTTCGCTACCCAGGTTCCAGTAGTAGGTCTTGTCGGCCTTGATCGAAATGGTCAGCACCTGAGTGTTGTTGTCTTGCGGCAAAGCGTCGCTCGACACCTTGGGCAAGTCCACCTTGACACCCTGGTTGAGCATCGGGGCAGTCACCATGAAAATCACCAGCAGCACCAACATCACGTCGATGTAGGGCACCACGTTCATTTCGGCGACTGGTTTACGTCTCTTACGAATACGTGCCATGAGTTAAAACCTTTCCATATAGCCTTCAGTAGAACCGGCGTCTTATTCGTCGCTGGTGTGCACTTTGCGGTGCAAGATGGCTTGGAATTCATCGGCGAAGGTGTAGTAGCGGCCGATCAGGGTTTCGCCGCGAGCAGCAAAACGGTTGTAGGCAATTACCGCTGGAATCGCAGCGAACAGGCCGATGGCCGTGGCGATCAAGGCTTCGGCAATACCCGGCGCTACGGTCGCCAGCGTGGCTTGTTGAGCGGAGGCCAGACCACGGAAGGAGTTCATGATGCCCCACACGGTGCCGAACAGACCGATGTACGGGCTGGTGGAACCTACGGTGGCCAGGAACGGCAAGCTCTGCTCGAGCTTTTCTTCTTCGCGGGAGATGGCAACGCGCATGGCACGGTTCACGCCGTCCATGACCGCATCCGGGTCAACGCCCGGCTGCTGACGCAAGCGCGAAAACTCTTTGAAACCGCCACGGAAAATCTGCTCCACGCCCGAATCCGGGTCCGGGTTGGCGCCGGCTTGGCGGTACAGCTTGGACAGATCGATACCCGACCAGAAACGCTCTTCGAACGATTCAAGCGAACGGCGGGCGGCACGGATCATGGTGCTGCGCTGGAAAATCATGATCCATGAGGTAACCGATGCGCCTACGAGGATCAGCATGACCAGCTGTACCACGATGCTGGCGTTGCTGATCAGGCTCCACATAGAGGTATGGTCGACGACGGTGGCTTCCACGCTTAATCTCCTGCTTTAGATGTACCCGCGTCACTCACGCCGGCAAAGGCGGTACGCAACGCTTCGGGAATGGCCCGGGGTTTCAAACTGTCGGCGCGCACACAGGCCACCAGGAACTGCCCTTCACAGAGCAGCGTTTTATCCGTAGCCCGCCGCACCTGTTGACGGAAGCGCAGGCTGGCACGGTTTAATTCGATTACGTCGGCACTCACCAGCAACTCATCGTCCAACCGCGCCGGCACGTGATAACGCGCTTCGCTGGAATGCACGACAAACAACATGTCGCCCGCCAGCTGTGACTGGGAAAAGCCCAGATCACGTAGCCGCTCGGTGCGGGCCCGCTCCATGAATTTCAGATAATTGACGTAGTAAACGATGCCGCCGGCATCGGTGTCTTCGTAGTAAACCCGACAGCGATGGGTGAACGGCTCAAGCCCATTTTGCGCGCGCATACTCTAGTGCTTACTCCCCGGGTTGCCAATTGGGCAAACCAACTGTTTTTCATCGATTTGCATCTGCAAGTTCATCTTATTCGTCCACTGCAAACAGATCGGTCTGCGGCAGATCACCCATGCGCTTGGGCACGTTGAGGCCAAAGTGCAGATAAGCATGGCGCGTCACCACACGACCGCGCGGTGTACGCATGATGTAGCCCTGCTGAATCAGGTAGGGTTCGAGCACATCTTCGATGGTGTGGCGTTCTTCACTGATGGCCGCCGCGAGACTGTCGACGCCCACCGGGCCGCCGTCGAACTTCTCGATCATGGTCAGCAGCAGACGCCGGTCCTGATGATCGAAACCATGCTCATCGACATCCAGTAAATTCAGCGCCAGATCGGCAATCGCCCGAGTGATATGGCCTTTCGCGCGCACTTCAGCGAAGTCGCGCACGCGGCGCAGTAAGCGGTTGGCAATACGCGGCGTGCCACGGGCGCGACGGGCTATTTCAAACGCGCCCTCGGGATCCAGCGGCAGGCCAAGAATGCCGGCCGAGCGCTGAACGATCGTGGCCAGGTCTGCCGTGCTGTAAAACTCGAGGCGCTGAACAATGCCGAAACGGTCACGCAGCGGATTGGTGAGCATGCCTGCGCGGGTAGTGGCGCCTACCAGGGTAAAAGGAGGCAAATCGAGTTTGATCGAGCGGGCAGCTGGCCCTTCGCCAATCATGATGTCGAGTTGGAAATCTTCCATCGCCGGATACAGCACTTCTTCAACGATGGGCGACAGGCGATGGATTTCATCGATAAACAGCACGTCGCCGGGCTCAAGGTTGGTCAGCATCGCGGCCAGATCACCAGGACGCTCCAGCACCGGGCCTGAAGTGCTCTTGATCGACACGCCCATTTCTTGGGCAATGATGTTGGCGAGTGTGGTTTTACCCAGACCGGGCGGCCCGAAGATCAAGGTGTGGTCAAGGGATTCGGCACGGCCGCGCGCCGCCTGAATAAACAGCTCCATCTGCTCACGGACTTTCGGCTGACCAATGTACTCGGCCAGGCGCAGCGGCCGAATGGCGCGGTCCAGTTGTTCATCGCGGTCACGGCCAGAAGCGGTGATCAGGCGATCGGCGTCTATCACTTAAACCATTCCTTTCAATGAACGACGGATCAATTCTTCGCTGCTCAAGCCTTCTTCCTGCACCGCCGATACCGCGCGACTGGCCTCTTGCGGCTTGAAGCCCAAGGAAATCAGGGCGCTCACGGCATCGTTCTCCGCACTTGAGACTGTGCCACCGGCACGAGGTTCAGTGACAAAAGTGGCGATGCCCGGCACGGTTTCCCAGGCTTTGAAGCGGTCTTTCAATTCCACCAGCAAGCGTTCGGCGGTCTTTTTGCCGACGCCGGGAATGCGGGTGAGCGCCGAGGTGTCTTGCGCTTGCACGCAGCGCACCAGCTCATCGACTTCCAGGCCAGACATCAGGGCCAGCGCCAATTTTGGCCCTACACCGTTGAGGCGGATCAGCTCACGAAACAGCTCGCGCTCGCGCTTCTCGGCAAAACCGAACAACAAATGAGCGTCTTCACGCACCACCAAATGGGTATGCAACGTCACCGGCTCACCCAGCGACGGCAAGCGATACAGCGTGGTCATCGGCACTTCGATTTCGTACCCCACGCCATTCACATCGACGATAAGGTGCGGCGGCTGCTTTTCCAGCAAGGTCCCGCGCAGGCGTCCAATCACAACATCAGTTCCTTAATAAAGAAGCGCAGCCTCACAGACGCAGACGCCCGCCGCGACTGCGAGCCCCGACCAAGCCGTGAGGAATCAAACTGGAGCGAGTGTGGGCATGACACAAGGCAATTGCCAGCGCGTCGGAAGCATCGATCTGCGGTTTTTGTGTCAATTTCAGTAAGTGCATCACCATCAACTGCACCTGCTGCTTGTCCGCCCCGCCCGTGCCGGCAATCGCCTGCTTCACTTGGGTCGCCGTGTACTCGGCAATTTCCAGCCCATGCTCGGCGGCGGCAACAATCGCCGCGCCCCTGGCCTGACCGAGCTTGAGTGCGGAATCGGCGTTCTTGGCCATAAACACTTTCTCGATGCCCATGGTGATCGGCCCGTAGGTTTCGATCACCTCGCGCACGCCGCGAAACACAATCTGCAACCGTTCATGCAGCTCGCCGGCACCGGTACGGATGCAGCCCGAGGCTACGTACTCACAGCCACGCCCGACGTCACGCACCACGCCATAACCGGTGATACGGGAACCGGGGTCAATGCCGAGAATAAGGGTCATAGCACCTGCGATTGGGCGAAGAGGTTAAGTGGGGGTCAGCTTAAAGGCAGACAGGGGACGCGCATAGCGACGGTTGCGGCGAGTCGCCCGCCCCGCTTCTGTAGGAGCGAGCTTGCTCGCGAAAAATTGTTGCCCGAGCGCAATGCCTGGGTTTGCAGGTTCGCTAGCAAGCTAGCTCCTACAGAGCATCGCTTACCCCACCTGCTCCATGATTTCTTCTGGAATCTGGCCGTTGAAATACACGTTTTGCACGTCGTCCAGGTCTTCGAGCATATCGATCAGCTTGAGCACTTTTTGCGCCGTTTCCAGTTCGCTCAGTTCAACGGTGATGGACGGAATCATACTGATCTCCGCTTCCTCGCCTTTGAAGCCGGCCTTTTGCAGCGCTTCGTTGACCGAGATGAAGTCGACGAAACTGGTGAACACATCAATGGAGCCATCTTCATGAGTGACCACATCGTCGGCGCCCGCTTCAAGTGCGGCTTCCATCAACGCATCTTCATCCACGCCAGGGGCGAAGCTGATCTGGCCTTTGCGGTCGAACATATACGCCACCGAACCATCGGTGCCGAGGTTGCCGCCGCACTTGGTAAAGGCGTGGCGAACCGCCGCAGCGGTGCGATTGCGGTTGTCGGTCATGGCTTCGACGATCACCGCCACACCATTGGGTGCGTAGCCCTCGTAGCTCAACTCTTCAACCTTGGTGCCGTCGTCCGCGCCAACGCCGCGGGCGATCGCGCGGTCGATGGTGTCGCGGGTCATGTTGGCGCCCAGCGCCTTGTCCACCGCGAGTCGCAAGCGCGGGTTGTCGGCCGGAATGCCGCCGCCCTGGCTGGCCGCCACGGTCAGCTCACGAATCAGCTTGGTGAAAATCTTGCCCTTTTTGGCGTCCTGACGCCCTTTACGATGCTTGATGTTGGCCCATTTGGAATGACCCGCCATAACTCGCTCCGTCCTGTCCAATAACTCACACTTGAATTGAAAACGCCCCTGTCCCGAGTGAGAGAGGGGCGCTGTAAAAGCCCAACCGAATGCTTAGTCGGCTTTGACTTGCTCGCGCAAGCGAATGTGCAGGTCACGCAACTGACGCGCGTCGACTTCGCCCGGCGCCTGCGTCATCACATCAGCGGCACTCTGGGTTTTCGGGAAGGCGATCACTTCACGAATCGACTGCGCACCGGTCATCAGCATCACCAGGCGATCGAGACCAAATGCCAGACCACCGTGGGGCGGTGCACCGAATTTCAGCGCGTCGAGCAGGAAGCCGAACTTCTCTTCTTGCTCTTCTTCGCTAATGCCCAGCACGCGGAATACCGTTTGCTGCATGGCCTTGTCGTGGATACGGATCGAACCGCCACCCAATTCAGTACCGTTCAACACCATGTCGTAAGCGCGCGACAGAGCGGCAGCCGGGTTGGCTTCCAGCTCTTCGGGAGTGCACTTGGGCGAGGTGAACGGGTGGTGCAGCGAGTTCAGGCTGCCGTCGTCGGCTTCTTCGAACATCGGGAAGTCCACCACCCACATCGGCGCCCATTCGCAGGTCAGCAGATTGAGGTCATGGCCAACTTTGATACGCAGCGCGCCAAGGGCATCGCAAACGATCTTGGTTTTGTCGGCGCCGAAGAACACGATGTCGCCATCCACAGCGCCTACGCGGTCAAGAATGACGTTGAGGTTGGCTTCCGGAATGTTTTTCACGATCGGCGATTGCAGGCCTTCAACGCCCTTAGCACGCTCGTTGACCTTGATGTAGGCCAGGCCCTTGGCGCCGTAATTGCCGACGAACTTGGTGTAATCGTCGATCTGCTTGCGCGGCATGGCGCCACCGCCAGGAACACGCAGGGCGGCGATACGGCATTTCGGGTCGTTGGCCGGACCGCTGAACACTTTGAAGTCCACGTCTTTGAGCTGATCGGCAACGTCCACCAGTTCCAGCGGAATACGCAGGTCCGGCTTGTCGGAACCGTAGCGGCTCATGGCTTCGGAGAACGGCATGTGCGGGAATTCACCGAACTCCAGGTTCAACACTTCCTTGAACAGCTGACGAATCATCTTCTCGGTGATAGCGATGATGTCGTCTTCGTCGAGGAAGCTGGTTTCGATGTCGATCTGCGTGAATTCCGGCTGACGGTCAGCACGCAGGTCTTCGTCGCGGAAGCATTTGGCGATCTGGTAGTAACGGTCGAAGCCGGCAACCATCAGCAGTTGTTTGAACAGCTGCGGAGATTGTGGCAATGCGAAGAAGCTACCGGGGTGGGTACGGCTAGGCACCAGGTAGTCACGGGCGCCTTCGGGCGTGGCGCGGGTGAGAATCGGCGTTTCCACGTCAATGAAACCGTTTTCGTCGAGGTAGCGGCGGATGCTGCTGGTCACGCGCGAGCGCAGCTTGAGCTTCTCGGCCATTTCCGGACGGCGCAAATCGATGAAGCGATAGCGCAGGCGGGTTTCTTCGCCAACGTCGGTGTATTCGTTGAGCGAGAACGGCGGGGTTTCCGCTTCGTTGAGCACTTCCAACTCGTAGCCCAGCACTTCAATGGCGCCGGAGGCCATGTTGGCGTTGTTCGCGCCGGCCGGACGCAGGCGCACTTTACCGGTGATTTTCACCACGTATTCGCTGCGCACACGGTCAGCCTTGGCGAAGGTTTCTGCGCGGTCCGGATCGAATACCACCTGGGCCAGTCCTTCACGGTCGCGGATGTCGAGGAAGATCACCCCGCCGTGATCTCGGCGGCGATGAACCCAACCGCACAGGGTGACTTCCTGACCTTCCAGGCTCTCGTTCAATTGGCCGCAATAATGGCTGCGCATCATGATGGTGGTTTCGCTTCTCGTAATTCGACTAATCGGGGTGCTGCTTAATCGGCTTTGTCGCCGCCAGCGAGGTTCTTTTTAGCGCCGGTCTTGAAATCGGTTTCGTACCAGCCGTTGCCCTTCAAACGAAAGCCCGGCATGGACAGCAACTTCTTCAACTCGGGTGCCTTGCAGGTCGGGCAATCGACCAGAGGCGAATCGCTGAATTTCTGAATGGCTTCCATCTGATGGCCACAGGAAGCGCATTGGTAATCGTAAATAGGCATTTGGCTCATCTCAGCATGCGTGACTGCAAACTCGGCCCTAGGGCTGGCCCTGGGCGCGCCGCGATTGCGCAGGGGACGCCTGCTCGCGGCAAGGTGCGGGAGTATATGACGGATCGCGCCTGGCAATAAACCCAAAAACCGTGCACGCCAGCAGCCAATAACAGTCAATTAAGCGGAAAGTCGTGCGCGAACTGAACGCGATTAACAGCGCAGGCGTCCAAGCGTGCAATGCATTTGCCCAATAGCATTTATTGACTCTCGCACCGCGACATCCCCCCTAGGGCCCATGCTAGGCTCTCGCCATCGCGTCAGCCCGTCTTCATTAGCCTGAAAAGGAGAAATGCCATGGAAATCAATATCGGAATTGCCGAACAGGACCGCGCCGCCATTGCCGAAGGCCTGTCTCGCTTGCTCGCCGACACCTACACCCTGTACCTGAAAACCCACAACTTTCATTGGAACGTCACCGGTCCAATGTTCAACACCCTGCACTTGATGTTCGAAGGCCAGTACACCGAGCTGGCATTGGCCGTTGACTCCATCGCCGAGCGCATCCGCGCCCTTGGCTTCAACGCGCCAGGCACCTACGCCGCTTACGCTCGCCTTTCCTCTATTAAAGAAGAGGAAGGCGTACCGAGCGCCGAAGACATGATCAAGCAACTGATTCAGGGCCAGGAAGCGGTCGTGCGCACCTCGCGTGGCATTTTCCCGCTATTGGACAAAGTCAGCGACGAGCCTACCGCCGACCTTCTGACCCAGCGCATGCAGATCCACGAAAAAACCGCATGGATGCTTCGCAGCCTCCTGGCAGCGTGATCCAATCCCGCAAAAAACAGCAAAGGCCCGGCGCAAAACCGGGCCTTTTGCTAGGCGCAAGCTGTGTGGCTGCTCTATGCTCTGGCAATCAATAGTTTGAACTTGTACGACGCATGAGCCAGCCGCCGAAATCGCCCAGCATTCTCAGTCTCTACCCAGAGGAGACCCGCGAGGCAGCGGACCTGTTAAAGCAAGCCGTCCCTCTCATGGTGCGCCACGATATTCCGCCCAACCCGATGCATTACGCGCTTTGGTACACGTACAGCAAAGGCAAGGAACCAGAGCTCAATCGTCGCCTCGACAAAGCCGTCAAAGATTTCGATAGCTTCCCGCCAGAAACCGCGGCGAAGCTGTTTCGCGACTTTATTATTCGTGGCGAGTTAGAAGAGGCGCGTGCCGGCCAGCAGCAAGTTATCGAGTTGGTCGATGACATCGAAGGCGGCGTCTCGCAAAGCGTCAGCACCAGCAAAGCCTATCAAGACAGCCTCAACCACGGCCTAAGCGCCTTGCAGGAACCGCTGATCGACGACCTGCCCAGCGTGCTCAACGACCTGCAACAAAGCACCCAGCTTATGCAGGACCAGCAAGAAAAATTCCTCTACCGCCTGCGCAGCGCCCAAGAAGAAATTTCGCACCTGCGCGGCCAGCTCGAACGTGCCCATATGGCCGCGACGCTCGACAGCCTGACCAACGTTTTCAACCGCCACGCTTTTACCCGCTTGCTCGAGCAGACACTGAGCAACGGCCATCAAGGCGTCGCGCTGGTCATGCTGGACATCGATCATTTCAAACACTTCAACGACCAGTACGGCCATCCACTCGGCGACCGCGTGCTTCAGCACGTCGGCCAACTGCTACGTGAGCTGTTGCCGCCGCGGGCAATGGCGGCGCGGTATGGCGGTGAAGAGTTCTGCGTGATCATGCGCGAATGCCCGGACCTGGAAACTGCCCACGCGTTTTCGGAACAATTACGCGTGAAAATTCAGGCGCTGCGAGTGAAAGTCCGCCGCACTGACGAGATCCTCGACACCATCACCGCCTCGTTCGGTTTCGCTCTGGCGGAGGCCGGCGACAACCTCGAAAGTTTGCTCACCCGAGCCGATGACGCCCTGTATCAAGCGAAACGCAGCGGCCGCAATCAAGTTCACCCCCACCTGCCCGAGCCAGCGCTAAGCGCTTGATTTGAGTAGCCCTCCGCTTTGCTGTTAAATACCCCCCGTGTTGCCGCTTGGCGCGGCGCATAGGCGGATGGAACGCGTGTCGAGAGCCGATTTTCAGTTACGGCAACCCGTGCTCCACCCCGCTCTTCTGCTGAATATCCTTATAAGTGAGCTCATTGCACATGCTGAAAATCGTCCACCTGCTTGTAGGAGTTGCCGCACTACTCCTGTCTTTTGCTCCTAGTCTCCATGCCGACAGCCTTCCTTACCTGCAACAGCCCGATGCCATTTACCTCGCTCTGTTTGGTTTGATCAACCTGTTGCTGGCCCCTCTTTTCCCAATCTGGCACATGGGCGCACGCCAACAAGTTCAAGGCCTGGTCAGCGCATTGTTGGTGCTGGCCGTTGTGCTGCAAGTGCTGATTTTGCTGGCCCCGCTTCCGGTCATCGGCGGCCAACCAGCCGTATTGCTGAGCCTGCTCACCGTGCTGCTCGCTGTGGTCTTGCACTTGTGCGCAAACCTGCGAATGAAAGGTCGCAGTAAAGCAGTTGCGCAAGACCTGGGTGACCGCGAAACCGGCACCGTGAAGTGGTTCAACACCTCGAAAGGCTTCGGCTTTATCTCCCGCGACAGCGGCGACGATATCTTCGTGCACTTCCGCGCCATTCGTGGCGAAGGCCACCGCGTGCTGGTCGAAGGACAACGCGTTGAGTTCTCGGTCATGCAGCGCGACAAAGGCCTGCAAGCAGAAGACGTGATCGCAGCCCTTCCGCTACGTCGCTAAGCGCTGGCTACACTCACAAAAAAACCCGCCGCTGGCGGGTTTTTTTATACCTGTCGAAAAGCCTTCTATTAATAGTGCGGCGGCGGTGCTTCGTGTTCGCTCATGCCAAAGCCGCTCTGCATATCTTCCTGGCGCTTGGCCAGCGCGGCGATCTGCAGGCTAAGGCGCTCAATGATTCGCTGCTGACTTACCAGCTCGTCGTTCAGCGTCTGAATCGTGTCGTCCTGAAAGGCCAACCGGGTTTCCAGTTCCATCAAACGGGTTTCCAAGCTCATCGCCCTACTCCTCGGCAAACACGAAACCACCGCCCAATACCAAGCGCAGTTTTGCCCGGATCGCGGCAACCTGTTCGGCGCCGTAGGCTTGCGCTGGAAACTTGCCCCACACCGGCGCCGGCCACGCGGCATCGCTGCGCCGACGGACGATCACGTGCATGTGCAACTGACTGACAACGTTGCCGAGCGTGGCGACGTTCATTTTGTCGGCGGCGAAGGTGTCCTTCAAAAGCTCCGTCAGCGTGACCGTTTCGTGCCACAGCTGCTGCTGTTCGTCACCACTGAGTTGGAACAACTCGCTCACTTCATCGCGACGCGGAACCAGGATGAACCACGGGTAATGGACGTCATTCATTAACAATAAACGGCACAACGGAAAGTCGCCGATCAGCAGGGTGTCGTTCTGCAAACGTGAATCCAGGGCGAACATACACAGACTCCTACTTATATATAGGTACAACGATGCCAAGCGCTGCGACCAAGCCGACCGCGCGATACGCAAGGATACCTGCTTAGCTGATCATTCGCCCCACTACCCCGGGGCAAGTTCACAACGGCGAACGACCCTGCGACGCGTCTATCGCCCGCCAGTATGAGCCGCACCAAAACGGCGCCAGCTCCGAGCGCGAGCCGCTCGACCATGCACCGCCGCTGTGCACACTTTGTTACCCAAGCGCCGCAAGCCCCACTTTTTCAGCGTTACTGCCACCGCCAGTAACGGTTGGCCGCAGCCCGCCGCGCCACCCAAGCGCAGCGGCAAACCCCGCTTCTGTTGTGCTTTGCTCAACGCAACGCTCAGAAAATCACACATTACGAAATTTTCACGACCGTTTCGGCGTTTGTGCACGCTAATTGCTTTATCCCAAACCAAGATCAATGAGCACATACGCCCAACAGCGTTTGTGTACCTTGCTTGGAACAACAGTTAACCCTACGGACAGGAATTAACCGTTGGTCTTTAAAAGGGATTAATGAGAGTGGTTTTTATCGACTCGTTAATCATCAGAAGTCACGGAAAAAGTAATCGCTAGGATGCAAGCGTAAAACTACGAATTTGCGACATGCCACATAAGCTTTTGCGACATTGTCGTAAAGAATTTGTAGGGTCTCTGCACTATCTGTCGCCAACAATGTCGCCGTGCTATAACTTAGCGCCGACACAAAAAGAAAGAGCTAGCCCATACAACAAATAAGATGGGCAGCGCAACTTCTAAACCAAAGGAGCAATCACGATGCAAGTGATGAAGTGGAGCTTAATCGCCCTCGCAGTAGCGGGCAGCACCCAACTGGCAGTAGCCAGCGAACAGTCCGATTCGAAGGGCTTCGTAGAAGACAGCAGCCTGGATGTTCTGGCTCGCAACCTCTACTTCTCCCGTGACTTCCGTAACGTACCTAACACTTCGCAAAGCCGTGTTGAAGAATGGGGCCAAGGCTTCATCGGTACTTTCGAGTCCGGTTTCACCCAAGGCACTGTAGGCTTCGGCGTTGATGCAATCGGCCTGGCCGGCATCAAACTGGACAGCGGCCGCGGCCGTGCAGGCACTGGTCTGTTCCCTGAAGACTCCGACGGTCGTTCGGAAGACAGCTATGGCGAATCGACCGGCGCAGTCAAAATGCGCATCTCTAACACCACCCTGAAATACGGCGGCCAGTTCACCACCATGCCGGTTTTCGCAACTGACGATAGCCGTCTGCTGCCAGAAACCGCCGTAGGCTTCTTGGTAACTAGCAACGAAATCGAAGGTCTCGCCCTGAACGCGGGTCACTTCACCGCTATCAACGCTCAATCGCAAACTGGCCATGACAGCATCGGCGGCCTGACCGAAGCAAACGTGATCGGCGGTACTTACACCTTCTCCGATACGCTTTCGACTACCTTGTACTACTCGAAAGTTGAAGACTATTTCAAGAAGATCTATGCCAACGTCAACTGGACCCTGCCTATTACTGAAGGCCAGGCATTCGGTCTCGACGTCAACGCCTACAAGGTCGACAGCACCGGCAAGGGTCTGGCCGACGCTGACAACACCAACGGCAGCGGCGACATCGACAACCTGACTTACAGCTTCGCAGCCTCCTACAGCATCGACGCTCACAAGTTCACCGTTAGCTTCCAGGACGTGACTGGTGACGGCGATTATGCGTACGGCATCGACGGCGGCGGTACCGTTTACCTGAACAACTCGATCGCTCGTTCCGACTTCAACACTGAAGACGAAAAATCGTACGGCGTTCGTTATGACCTGGACTTCGCCACCCTCGGCGTTCCTGGCCTGTCGTTCATGACTCGCTACGTAACCGGTAAAGGCGCGAACGTTGAGTCGACCGACAACGGGAAAGAGTGGGAACGCGATATCGAAGCTAAATACGTCCTGCAAGACGGTCCAGCTAAAGATCTGAGCCTGCGTATTCGTCAAGCTACCTACCGTTCGAGCGACGCCGTGTACCTGCGTTCTTCGCCTTCGATCGACGAACTGCGCCTGATCGTCGAATACCCACTGAGCATTCTGTAATCCAGAACTCAGCAGGTAATTCGATATAAAAAAAGCCCGGCATTAGCCGGGCTTTTTTTCGTCTGTAAGTTGGTACGGTTTAACTAACTTACAACGGAAGTGCATAGGTTCCCGTTACATGAGCCACTAGATTGTCATCATCTCCCGCCGAATATAAAGACACTTCACACACGGCTTGACGACGACTTAGTTTAAGTATTTGCGCATGGGCGATTAAGTCGACCGGCTTTGGTTTCGCCAGAAAGTTGATGTTCAAGTTCGCGGTCACCGCCATCTCGACCTTGCCGAGGCGCCCTAGCACCACGGCGTACATCGCGGCGTCGGCAAGCGCCATGATCGTCGGCCCAGAAATGGTGCCGCCCGGGCGCACCAATTTGGCCTGGAACGGCACGCGGGCGTAGGCATTATTGGCGTCCAGTTGGTCGATGCACAGGGCAATATCCTCGGCCATCGGCACGCCAAAACGGATCAAGGCTTGTACTTGTTCAGCAGTCAAAGCGGACACTGGAAACCCCTTACATTGCGATGGCCTGAATCCTGTACGCGGCAGTACAGGCCCCGTACAATGCCGAGCACTTCCTTGCCTTCGCAACTGATATAACGGCCAAACATGCGTACCAGTCAGTATTTGCTCTCGACCCTCAAAGAAAACCCAACCGACGCCGTCGTGGTCAGCCACCAGCTTATGCTGCGTGCCGGCATGATCCGCAAACTGGCCTCTGGCCTGTACACCTGGCTGCCGATGGGCCTGCGTGTTTTGCGCAAAGTTGAAACTGTCGTTCGTGAAGAAATGAACGCGGCCGGTGCGCTCGAAGTGTTGATGCCCGCCATTCAACCTGCCGAGTTGTGGCAAGAATCCGGGCGTTGGGAACAATACGGCCCTGAACTGCTGCGTTTGAAAGACCGCCACGCGCGTGATTTCTGCGTGGGTCCGACGCATGAAGAAGTCATCACCGATCTGATGCGCAACGAGCTGAGCAGCTATAAACAGTTGCCTATCAACCTGTACCAGATCCAAACCAAATTCCGCGATGAAATCCGCCCACGCTTCGGTTTGATGCGCGGCCGCGAATTCACCATGAAAGACGCCTACTCGTTCCATATCGACCAGGCCTCCCTGCAACAAACCTACGACCGCATGCACCAGGCGTACTGCAATGTGTTCAGCCGCCTGGGCCTGAACTTCCGCCCTGTGCAAGCCGACACCGGCTCCATTGGCGGCACCGGCTCGCACGAATTCCATGTGCTGGCTGAATCGGGTGAAGACGATATCGCCTTCAGCAACGTGTCCGACTACGCCGCCAATATCGAGAAAGCCGAAGCCATCCCGCGTGAAACTTCTCGCGGCGCCGCGACCGAGGAAATGCGTCTGGTCGACACGCCAAACGCAAAGACCATTGCCGAGCTGGTAGAAGGCTTCAACCTGCCCATCGAAAAAACCATCAAGACCTTGGTCGTGCATGGTGCCGAAGAAGGCAAGTTGGTGGCGCTGATCGTTCGTGGCGACCACGAGTTGAACGAAATCAAGGCCGCCAATCTTGAGCAGGTTGCCAGCCCGCTGGAATTCGCCACCGAAGCAGAATTGCGCAACGCCATCGGCGCTGGCGCCGGTTCCCTCGGCCCGCTGAACTTGCCGCTGCGTTGCGTGATCGACCGTTCGGTTGCCCTGATGAGCGACTTCGCCATCGGCGCCAACATTGATGACAAGCACTACTTCGGCGTGAACTGGGAGCGCGACTTGCCGCTGCCGGAAATCGCTGACCTGCGCAACGTCGTTGCCGGTGACCCAAGCCCAGACGGCCAAGGCACGCTGGAAATCAAACGCGGCATCGAAGTCGGGCACATCTTCCAGCTCGGCAGCAAATACAGCGAAGCCATGAACTGCACCGTGATGGGTGAGAACGGCAAACCCGCCATTCTGACCATGGGTTGCTACGGCATCGGTGTGTCGCGCGTGGTGGCGGCTGCCATCGAGCAGAACAACGACGAGCGCGGCATTCTGTGGAGCGACGCCCTGGCGCCCTTCCAGATCGCGCTGGTACCGCTGCGCTACGAAAACGAAGACGTGCGCGCCGCCACCGACAAGCTGTACGCCGAGCTCACCGCTGCCGGCTTCGAAGTGCTGTTGGATGACCGTGACAAGAAAACCAGCCCCGGCATCAAGTTTGCCGACATGGAATTGATCGGCATCCCGCACCGCATCGTGGTCAGCGACCGTGGTCTGGCCGAAGGCAATCTGGAATACAAAAACCGTCGGGAAACCGAGGCGCAAGCCATTCCGGTTGCTGAGGTGTTGTCCTTTATCCAGGCCCGTACCGGTCGTTGAGTGTTAACCAGAGCTCCCATGTTCAAGCCACGTTCCATTAGCCTCATCGGCGCCGCGTTGTGCGGCGCCTTGCTGCTCAGCGGCTGCGCCAATCACATGTCGCAGCGGGCTGAGCGCGAGGACCGCGCTGAGCGCAAATTGCTCAACCACAGCCTGCAGATCGACGTCGGGCAACCTGACGTGCTCGAACTGCCGCAACGGCGCGTGCGCATTCAGGACCAGAAAACCTTCGAGGTCACTAAATTCGAAGTCACCCGCATCTACGACCGCTACACCCCTTACCAGGCATGGCGCGAGCTGTACGAAGTGCCGCTGGGCGTAGTGGCGGTGGTGGCCGGCGTGGGCGCCAACGTGGTGAATGTGGTGTTGCTCGGCAACGTCCCGGAAACAGCGACCAAAGGCTGGATCGACTACGGCTTTGCGGGTCTCAATCCGTTTATGAACGTGCAGTCCAACGGACGCTCCGAGCAAAACCTGGCGCGCATCAACGAACTGCAGAAAGACAAACTTACCGAGTATTCCAGCCTGCCCTGGGCTGAACGTCCGGTGATGATCAAAGCAGGCCCGCAAACCCACGAATTGAGCACCGACCGCAACGGCGTGCTGCGCCTTAACCTGCTCGACGGGCCGTTTGCCGAACAGGATGTCAGCCGCGTCGGCAAAATCGTGCTGAGCGTGGAAGACGATCAAGACCACACCCGCGCCGACGCCACTCTGCAAGTCAGCCGCACACTGCGCGGCAAGTTGCTGGAAGCGCACGCGCTGATTTACGACGATCTGGAAGACGACGAAGTGGCGCAGTGGGTTCACCGGGTCAAGCGCCTGTCTGACCTGGGCTTGGAAGAAGAAGCCAACGAGTTGGAACAAAGCCTGATTGAACTGACCCGCAACGACCCCGAGTTGCAGCAGGAATTTCTCACCTCGCTGCGCAAGGATGCCGGCCGCCTCGTGGCCGATCCCGGCGCCAACAACTGAGCCTGGCATGACCGCGTGCTTGCGCCTGGCGCTGTGCTGCCTGTTACTACTCACCCTGCCCCTGAGCGCAAATGTGCGCCAGGCACCGGAACCGGAGTTGCGCGACTTGCTGCAACGCACGGTGTCCGAGGCGGACAGCTTTGTTGATCGCTACGACGCCGAAGTCTGGCTGCTCGACATGTCTACACGGCTAAGCCGCTACATGCCCGACGCTGAAGAGCGCCTGACGCTGCTCAAACAGGTGCACCACGAAGCCAGCAAAGCCGGGCTGAAACCGGAGTTGGTCATGGCGCTGATTCACGCCGAGAGCCGCTTCAATCGCTTCGCCATTTCTTCAGTCGGCGCCCAGGGCATGATGCAGGTGATGACCTTCTGGAAGGCCGAACTGGGCCGCGAGCAAGACAACCTCACCGACAACGCCACCAACTTGCGCTACGGCTGCACCATCCTCAGCTACTACCTGAAGAAAGAAAAAGGCGACCTGAACCGCGCCCTCGCCCGCTACAACGGCAGCCTCGGCAAAACCACGTATTCAGGAAAGGTGGTCGGTTATTGGCAGGATTATTGGTATGTGAAACCGTAGGTCATGCGTTCACTGTAGGAGCCAGCTTGCTGGCGAAGCGTGCAAATGAATGTCGGGACCGGTGTTTCCAGGGTTCGCCAGCAAGCTGGCTCCTACACAGATTCGATCCCGTCGATTTCACCCACGAACCACAAACCCCGCAATCCCCTGCAGCGGATGTTCCTGCAACTCCACCGCTGTCACCTTGGCCTTTTTCGGCCCGGTTTCAAGCCAAGTAGCCAATTCCCGCACCGCCTCTTCCTCGCCTTCTACCAATACTTCAACCCGGCCATCGGCCAAATTGCGTACCCAACCATCAAGGTCTAATCGAGTGGCTTCAGTCTCGGTGCTTTGACGAAAGAAAACGCCCTGCACCTTGCCACTGACATAGCCATGCAAACAGATTCGAGCCATTGCGCTACTCCTTCGCTTGCAGTTCAGCGAGGCGCTTGCTCAGGCCCGCTGCGGTTTGTTCGCCCATCAGGCGTTCGCGCACCTGGCCCTTCGGGTCGACCAGATACGTGACCGGCAACGCCTCGCTGCGCGGCAGTTTGAAGCGCTCGCCGGGATCGCTCGCCAGTACGGTAAAACGGATGCCCATGGTTTCGGTGGCCTTGCTCAGCGCCGCGCTTTGCAGGGCATCGAAGTTCACACCGACCACTTGTGCGTGCTGACCTTTGAGTTGCTCGGACAGGCTATTAAGCTCTGGAATCTCCGTGCGGCAGGGTCCGCACCACTCAGCCCAGTAATTAATCACTAACCACTGGCCATCCAACTGCTCAGCCGTTACCTTTCGTCCATGCTGATCGACGCCATAGTCATCAGCGCAGCCAGCCAGCAACAGCCCCGCGCAGAGACCTAACGCAATCTGCCCCATGAGCACTTTTTTAATGACCCTACGCGCAAGCGCAACCATGCATTCGATCCTCGTATCTGCAGGGGTGGTATGACACTGGACGCCCTACGCCTAGAGGTGCCGGACATCCTCGACGAAACGGCCGCGCCGCTGGCCGATCTCAATGAGCGTTTGGCCGAAGCCCGTCTGCAATCCCATGAAGGCGCGCTGCACCTGGTGCTGGGTTTGCTGTTTCGCCTCAATCGCAGCGCCATGACCTTACTCGAAAGGCAACGCGCGCTGCAAAGTCTGAGCGATGAGTATCGCCACTACGCCGAGCATTACCGTCAGGGCAATACGCCGCCGATGTTGTTTGTGCGCTTCTGTGGGGAAATGGCCATCGGCTTCAAGCGCCTGCTGCTGCAGATTCTGCAGGGCCGGCAACCTTCGCGCCCGCACTTGGCCTGGTGCCTGTATATGGCCCAGCACTTCCTGGCGCAGAACCTGTTGCGCCATTACCAGCTGTACCAAGAGCCACCGGCCAGCCTGTGGCGCGACAGCCATTTGCTGTATTGGATTGGCGAGCACCAGGAGTGCCTCGACGAGCCGGTCGCCGCGGCATTCCATCCATTGCCCGCCAACACCTTGCGTGGCCTGTACCAGCAAATGCTGCTGCTTTCCTTGAGCAACCCGTTCCATTTGGCCGAAGGCGAAAGCCCGCAATTGTTCAGCGCACTGGCGCCCCTGGCGAGTCTCGCGCGGCTGTTGCCGTGGGATGACGAAGACGACACCGAAGGGCCCATTGTTGACCTCACCGAATCGCAACCCAGCCTGCCCTTTGAGCAACACGCCGACAGCGATCCGGCATATTTGCGCCGCTTCGAATTAGGCGCTTTGCTGGTGGCGCTGCACGAACCGGCGCCGCTGCAAACCAAGGTGGAAGGCGAACTGCTGCAGCGGGTGCGACACCACTGGCTGGGTCGCCAACCGCGTCGCCATGAGCGCTCCGATCAAGT
Organism: Pseudomonas sp. AC229; assembly: GCF_979254655.1. NCBI lineage: Bacteria > Pseudomonadati > Pseudomonadota > Gammaproteobacteria > Pseudomonadales > Pseudomonadaceae > Pseudomonas > Pseudomonas sp. AC229. The sequence goes on along the minus strand of NZ_CEEDHK010000012.1, from coordinate 13,764 downwards.
CGGGGATTGCAGCTTGGTAGTCGGCTTGCCGGCCATTCATGCGCAACTGCTTGAGCACCGACCGGGCCATTGCGCCGCGCAAATGCTCGACACCAGCTCCGGCGGCGCGCGCCTGTTGTGCCACGCCGACCAAGGCCGCTTGCTGCCCGTCGGCCAGTTGGTCCTGCTGCTGACCAACAGCGGCACGCCCACCCTTGCCTTATTGCGCTGGCGACACCAGAACGCCGACGGCCTGTACTTGGGCCTGCGTTACCTGAAGGGCCTACCGCGCCCGGTATGGCTGCGGCGCAGCCCTAGCACGCAGACCCACCCTGGCGTATTGCAGAGCACGCCGGTAGTGGGTGGCGGCTGGAACCATGGCCTGTGGCTGCCGAACGGGCAGTTCAGCGCCGGCGAAAACCTTTGGCTGCAATTGGTCAGCGTGCACAACCAGGCCGCCCTGCCCTTGCCGCCGGCCAACCTGGAAACCGCCTCGGTCAGCCGTCACCCATTGAAGCTGGCCTAATAGTCAAAACTGCGAGACCGATCACGCCGACCGGCGGCCAAGCGCACAGTTTGCTTGTACCGCCGTGCCTATAATTTCGGCCGTCTGTCCTTACACCCCATTCTAAAATCAGCCCGGAAGCCTCCATGTCTCAAGCCCACGACAAGCTGATCGGCCCCGTGCCGTCGCGCATCACCGACGCCGCCCGCCTGCTCGTGACCGAATACGACGGTCGCGTAGCTGACTTCAACGTCGCCGCCTGGCTGCAACTGCCCGGCCTGGCGAATTTGCCGGTGTCGCTGGTCATCAGCTACCGCGACGCCGGTGCCCGCCGCGAAGTGCTGGTGGACCACGGCAAGGTGAACGGTCAGGGCAAAATTTTGCTGTCCGGCATCGGCCGCGTGCCGGTGAAGCAGAAGATTGAAGACATGCAGGTGTGCTTGCGTTCGGCCATTGCGCCTACCAGCCTGGTGGTCGAGGAATTGTTCGTTCAAGCCGTGGAAGCCGCCGTCGCCCAGAGCCAACAAGCGCTGGCTTGAACTGAGCGAACCGTTCCCCGGAAAACAAAAAACCCGCGCCGTGGCTGCGGGTTTTTTTATATGAGCGAGGGAAGCGTTTCAGGCCCGACTGGCTCCAACAGCATCCACCCTCTGTAGGAGCGGCTTTAGCCGCGATGCACATGACCTGATTAACGAGGCGTACAGTTGCCAGTCGCGCGCTCGGGCAAGTAATCGACGTCAGCGTCTTGCTCAACCGGCGCGCGCACTGCCAGCGACTCGGGCCAGCGGGCGAAGTTGAGGCCAGTAATACGATTAAGCCCTTCCAGCGCGTGCTCGGGATGGCTGTGGTGCAGGGCAATCACGGTGCCGTGCTTTTTAGCGGTGTGGCTGGTGGGCTTACTCATAGCACCCGATTCCTTGGCTAGTCCGTGCCAGGCTGGCAGTTTGATAGCTATCTGCAGGTGAGAGAGCCAAAAGCGTGCCAACTGCAATCTCTACCATTTCGCAGCGTCCCAACCGCCTGAAGCGTAGCGCGCAGCGCGGGGCTACGCGCAAACTGACATTTTTTGTCAGTCCGCCCCGCCCTCTTGCTCGTCCGCTGCTTGCAGCCATTGCAGCAAGCTGGCGCCGAACAATTCGGCCTGCTCTTCATGCAGCGCCTTCAATCCGGCGCGCAGGCCGGGATACCACGCTTCGTCCATCTGCGCCGGCAGTTGGTCCAAGCGCGGCAGCGGCCAGGGGCAATGCAGCAACAGCTGATGCAACGTGTACTGGCCGAGGTCGCGGCACAGCACCCAGCCGCCACCACTGGCGCGACAGATCAGCAACTCACCCTCAAGAAATTCGACGATCTCGTCCCACTCATCCTCAGGCAGCCGCCAACCCTGACCGTGAACATCGTTAAGGCGCAGCACTTCGCCGCGCACCTGGGCATCGTGGAACATGCGCAGCAGCCCCAGCGTCACCAACAAGCGCGGCAAGGCGCGACGGCGCCAGTGCCGGGACGAACCGAGGTTGCACGCCAGCTCGGCACCAAACAGCACGATCAACCACGACAGGTACAGCCACAGCAGAAACAGCGGCACCGTGGCGAAGGCGCCATAAATCAGTTGGAAACCGGGGAACAGTCGCACGTACAACCCGAACAGGGCCTTGGCCACTTCAAACAACACCGCCGCAAACACGCCACCGAGCAAGGCGTTTTTCAACGGCACACGGGTGTTGGGAACCGAGGCGTAAATCAGCGTGAAGGCCGCCATGCTCGACATCAGCGGGGTAAGACGCAGCAAAGCCTGCGCACCGATAACCGCGTCCGGCCCGGAAATCAGCGACAGCGAGGTGATGTAGGTGCTCACCACAAATCCCACGCCGAGCAGCAGCGGGCCGAGGCTGAGAATCGCCCAATACAGCAGAAAGCTGGAAATGCCCCGACGTGGCTGACGCACGCGCCAGATATTGTTCAGCGCCTTTTCCACCGTGACCAACATCGCGAACGCCGTGACCGCAAGAAACACCACACCGATCCACGTCAGCTGCCGCGCCTGGGTGGTGAAGTTGTTCAGGTACTCCTGCACCATTTCGCCAGAGGCGGGCAGAAAATTATGGAAGATAAAATGCTGAATCTGCTCGCCGACGCCGGAAAAGGCCGGCACTGCCGAGAGCATGGCGAAGGTCACGGTCATCATCGGCACCACGGCGAACAGCGTGGTGTAGGTCAGAGCTGCCGCACTGTTGGGGCCGTGATCGGCCAGAAAGCGATGCAGGAGAAATCGCCAGAATTCCACAAAATCATCGAAACCTTGGCGCATGCCCTTTCCCTTGTTCAGTAGTAAATCGCCCCGTGCGCGCAACGCCGTATTCAGGCCTGGCTGCCGACGCGGGTAGAATAGCCGCCACCCTAGGCAAGATGCGATACGCACATGACCGACCTGACGCTTTATCACAACCCGCGCTGCAGCAAATCTCGCGGCGCGCTGGAACTTCTTGAAGGCCGTGGCCTGCAACCGACCGTGGTGCGCTACCTCGAAACGCCGCCAAGCGAGGCCGATCTCACCGCCCTGTTGAGCAAATTGCAGCTCTCTGCCCGCGAGCTGCTGCGCACCGGTGAGGACGAATTCAAAACCCTCAATCTCGCCGACGCCAGCCTGAGCGATGCGCAACTTATCGCCGCCATGGCCGCGCACCCGAAACTGATCGAGCGACCGATTCTCGTCGCGGGCAACAAGGCCGTCATCGGCCGTCCACCCGAGCGCATTCTGGAGCTGCTGCCATGAGCCAACCGTACATTCTGGTTCTGTATTACAGCCGTAACGGCGCGACCCTTGAAATGGCAAAGCAGATCGCCCGTGGCGTGGAACTGGCCGGCATCGATGCCCGCCTGCGCACCGTGCCGGCCATCTCCACCGAATGCGAAGCTGTGGCGCCGAGCATTCCGGCCGAGGGCGCGTTGTACGCCACGCTGGATGACTTGAAGAACTGCGCCGGTTTGATCCTTGGCAGCCCGACCCGCTTCGGCAATATGGCCGCACCGCTGAAATACTTTCTGGATGGCACCAGCAGTCTGTGGCTGACCGGCGAACTGGTGGGCAAACCCGCCGGCGTATTTACCTCCACCGCCAGCCTGCATGGCGGCCAGGAAAGCACCTTGCTGTCGATGATGTTGCCGCTGCTGCACCACGGCATGCTCGTCGCCGGGCTGCCTTACAGCGAAGGCGCGTTGTTAGAAACCCGGGGCGGCGGCACGCCGTATGGCGCCAGCCATCACGCAGGACAAGACGGCAAACGCCCGCTCGACGAACACGAAATCAGCTTGTGCCGAGCCCTGGGCAAGCGCCTGGCCGAAACCGCCCTGCGCCTGCGCGCGCCGTTGGAGAACACCCGTGGCTAAAACCCCGAAGCCATTGCCTGAGCTCTCCTGGCTGGCGCCGCGTTTGAAAGTCAGCCGCGTGCTCACGCTCATCAGCTTCTTCGCCCTGGCGGCGCTGCTGCTGACGTGGAATCTGGTTTATGCCGACCTGCATGGCGCCCGCACCTGGGTGATTCTGTGCATCGAGCTCGGCCCGCTGGCCCTGCTCGCCCCCGGCCTGCTGATGGGCAACGCGCGTGCCCATGCCTGGACCTGTTTTGTTGTTAACCTGTACTTCATCAAAGGCGTGCTCGCCGCGTTCGACCCGCACCGCAGCTGGTTGGGGTGGAGTGAAGCGCTGTTGAGCCTGGCGCTGTTTACCAGTGCGTTGCTGTACACGCGCTGGCGTTTTCAGCATGACCGGAAGTTGGCGGGCGAGTGATCTAAAAGCATCGCGGCTAATCGGAATGCCGCGATTCCTGGAAACGTCGAGTTCGCGCCCAACGAAACAGTCCGGACGCCACCTTCGCGAAGACAACGGAAAATCCAGCCGACCTTGCTGTTACCAGCCCAACGTCTCTTTCAAAAAAGGAATCGTCAGCTTGCGCTGCGCCTGCAACGAGGCCTGGTCCAGTTGCTCCAGCAACTCAAACAGCGCGCTCATGCTGCGCGTACCGCGGGTGAGGATAAAGCGCCCGACTTCGTCGGTCAGGTGCAAGCCTCGGCGCGAGGCGCGCAATTGCAGGGCGCGCAGTTTGTCTTCGTCCGACAGGGTTTGCAGTTGGAATACCAGCGCCAGCGTCAGACGCGACTTGAGGTCCGGCAACTGCACCAGCAACTCGCGAGGCGCCGCTCCCGCCGCAAGCAATAGCCGCCGACCGCTGTCACGCAGCCGATTGAACAGGTGGAACAGCGCCTCTTCCCATACGGCATTGCCAGCGATGGCATCCAGATCGTCCAGGCAAACCAGCTCGCACTGCTCCAGGTTATCCAGCAGCTCCGGACCCAGCTGCACCACGTCCGCCAACGGTAAATACACCGCCGACTCGCCGCGCTGCTCGAAACGCAAACACGCCGCTTGCAACAGGTGAGTTCGGCCCACGCCATCGCTGCCCCAGAGGTACATCAGGCTTTCCGTCCAGCCCGCGTCGGCCTCGCACAAACGCTCCACATAGCCAAGCGCTGCGGCATTGGCGCCGGGGTAGTAATTCGCGAAGGTGGCGTCGTCGCGCAAGCGCACGCCAAGGGGCAGCTGTATCGGTTTCATGCGGAGATCGGGCGGTTCCGGGCGGCGCCAGGAAGGCGCGCGACAAAGGAGGCGAAGTTTATCGGCTTCTTGGCGCTAAGTCATTGATGGCAAACGCGTAGACGGGGCTCACGGCAATACGCACCGGGGAGCATCGCCGCCATTCCTTGAAAACCGACATCAGCGGCGCACGGCTTGTTGCAATGCAAATCTGCCAGGCACACGTGAACCGGTGCAAACCTGCGTAGGCATTCTTCCGCGGGCTGCGGTAGATGCGTCTGAACCGTTTGAGCCCGAGCATCAGCAACCAACGGGGTGGAGACAGAACCCACGGGGCCGGTTCACGTTGGCGCTATGGGCGCAAGCCGCGCGGCGTCTCGCTTGCGCTAGACCAACAGGACGGTATGACCGCCGCCTACCCGAAGGACGGCCGCCAGAACAGCCGAAGTATGTCGCCAACGCTGTCCTATCGATAAATCCCATCCCATAGCCGCACTGTATCCACGCCGGCTCGTGTACCGACCGAGCCATGGTTACGATTGCCAGCCTGTTACACCTCATCAATGGAGCCATCAGTCGGCCAACAGCGTTCAGGACTGGCCGCGCCTCCCCCACCCCCCTTCACACATCAGACTCAGCACATGAAAACCCTGAACAACAACGCCAGCAAAATTCTCTTCCCGCTACTGTCAGCACTTATTGTTTTCGGCATCTCAACGGCCAACGCCGCATCGGCAAAATACCCCTTCGGGATTATCGATTCAGACATATTGGCATCTGACCAATCCACCAGAAACGAAGTTGATCGCGTGCAAAAGCTGACGCCGTCCAGAAGCCCAGTGCTGAATCAGGAGGCCCTCACCGAAGCGCGGGAAACAGCAGAGCGGTACTCAGAACTTCCTAACGAGTTGAGCGCATTGCAGAAAATCTCGGTCGAGATGATCAGAGACAAAACCACGACTTCAATGAATAAACTTCCGCCTCTTATCAAAGAGTGTCGCCGCACCGATATTGCCGAAAACGTTCTGACCATCCGACGTCAACTGTTGCAGTTCGACAACACCATCAGCTTTGACATTTTTTCGGCGCCGCAAGAAGACCAGTCGCTCACCGAAAGCGAGGCCACAACCATAGACGACGTCGTGCATTTTCTGAGCTTGAGCCCAGACGTCATCTGCCAAATGTATGGCGATGAGGAGAGCTTTCGCGGCATTAGCACTCAGCTCAAGTCGACGATAGACATTGCCAGCAGGAAGCTGGCGCAAGAAATTTCGGCAATCAATGAACGCATCCCGAGGGCGAAAGCGTTGAGCGAGGTCTGGGGGAAATATCGAGATCAGTTGCTCAAATCAATTGAAGAACAAAGCGCACCTGCAACCAAAGTTGCCGATCAGCTAGGTTTTATCATCGGCGTGTTCTGCGCCTTTGGCATTTTGATGTTTCTGGCGGTGCGGATATTCCCGTCAGAAATACAAGTGGAGCTGATTGCCTCGGGCCAGGTCATTCAATTCGCCACCGTGATGGTGATATTGATCGTGATCTGCGTGCTCGGCATGTCGAAGCTGCTGACCGAAAACACCTTAGGCACCTTGCTGGGTGGAATAGGCGGGTATGTCTTGTCCCAAGGCGTGGGCCGAGCGGTCAGTAGGGCCGCGGTTCGCGACCATCATGCAGCGCAAAACACTAAACCCTGAAACACAAACAGGTGGTGGGTCCTTTGCGAACCCAACCACCTGTGTTTTTAGCTGAACAGTGAAGAACAGCTAATCGGGCTGTGCGGGCACTCCCTCGACAACTTCAACCGCTTCCACTGGCTGCCCGTCGTCATACATATCCGACTGTTTATAGAAGTCGTGGACATGGCGCAGTAACACCATGATCACCGCCGCCACCGGCAGCGCCAGCAGAATGCCGGTGAAGCCGAATAGCTGGCCACCGGCGAGAATGGCGAAAATCACCGCCACCGGGTGCAAGCCAATGCGGTCGCCGACCAGCAACGGCGTAAGCAGCATGCCTTCCAGCAGTTGGCCCACGGTGAAGACTGCGGCGATGCCGAGCAGTGGGTAGAACTCCGGGCCAAACTGGAACAAGCCAGCCGTAATGGCCGCACCGAAACCAATAACGAAGCCCATATACGGCACGATGCTGGCGAGCCCGGCAATTACGCCGATCAGCAAGCCCAGCTCCAGCCCGACCAGCATCAGGCCACTGGCGTAAATCACGCCGAGGCCGAGCATGACCAGCAGTTGCCCCCGTAGAAACGCGCCAAGCACTTCGTGGCATTCGCCCATCAATTGCACGATGAAGCCTTCGCGGCTGCGAGGGAGCAGGCCGCGCAGTTTGGCGACCATCACGTCCCAGTCGCGCAGCAGATAAAAACTCACCACCGGAATCAGCACCACGTTGCCCAGCCAGCCGAGCAAGGCCAGGCTCGAGGCGGTGGCCGAAGCCAGCACGGCGCCAACGATGTCGGTGGTTTTGCCCAAGTGCTCGGTAACGGCCGTTTTAACCTGATCGAACTTCCAGAAGCCATCGGCCAGCCCCAGCTTTGCTTGCACCCACGGCAAGGCGCTGTGCTGGGCCCAGTCGATCATCTGTGGCGCCAGCTCGTACAAGCGAACCAATTGCCTGCCGAGCATGGGCACCAGCACCAGCAGGGCGATCACCAGAATCAGGGTAAACACGCTGAACACCACGATCACCGCCCAGGTGCGCGACAGTTTCCAGCGTTCCAGCCGGTCGGCCAGCGGGTCGCCCATGTACGCCAGCAAAATGCCGATCAGAAACGGCGAGAGAATCGGGTGGATGGCATACAGCAAAACACCGAGCACAAGCAGCGCGGCAATCCATAGCCAATGACGTGAGTCAGTCATGCTCAACAACCTCAGGGGAGAAGAATTCACCAGCCGTAATGCAGCACGTTGGTTGCCGGTGCAGGCGCCACTGGCGCTGGAACCGGTGCTTGGCCAGCTGGCGCGGTGCTGGCGTCTACCGGCGCAGCGGCAACCGGTTCTGGCGGCAGCTCGCGCAGGCGAGCCAAGGCCAGCTGCGCACGCAGTTGTTCGGGGCTGGCTTTTACTTGATAGGTCAGGCGATCACCCACGGCGCTTTGCAGGCGGGCATCGAACGGTTCCAGCAGGCGTTGCAGTTCGGCGTAGCGGTTCAGGTCGGCGCCCTGGATATCCAGAGTCAACGCTTGCGCAGCGCCTTGCGCCGCCACGAAATGGGTGGCCAGCCGTTGGCTAACGGCGAGCATTACCGCGTCGGCCAGCGCATCGGCGTCGGCACCTTCGGCTTTGCCCTGCTCGCGGCTCTCGCCCAACCACAACCGCCATTGCGCCTGCCATTTGCCAGCATCTTCCTGAGCGGTGACGGCTAACAAGGCGTCGGCGCCATACCGGGCAGACGGTTCTTTCAGCGCATCGGCATTGGTCGCCGCCAGGTTTTCAGCGGTGCCGGCCAGTTGCTCGTTGAGGTCGGCAATCGGCAAACGCAGCGGCAAGCCTCGGTTTTGCGCAGCGCGTTGCAGCGCAGCGGCTGCCGGTTGACTGTCGCCAACCAGGCTGGCGCCTTCGGCCGTGGTGTTCAGCCACCAGGCCAACACCGCAGGGCGGTTCGCGCTCCACAGTGGAATACCGGCCTGACGCAGGCTGCGGTCGGTGCTGATGGCGTCGAAGTCGACCACCAGCACTTCAGGCGGACCGTTCTCGTAAGCGTATTGGCTCACCAGTTGCTGCGGGTCTTTGCGCAGTTCGGCAATGGCCGGATTGGTTAGGGCTTTGTTGTCGCCGGTCAGGCGCAGCACCAGCGTATCGAGGGCACTGCTGAGGGCGGCGGCGCGTTCTTGCGGTTGCTGGCTGGTCACCGGTTGGCGCACTTGATAGAGGTCTTCAACGCTCGCTGCGTGGGACGCGAGGCTGCACAACGACAAGCTCAGGGCGAGTAACGGGCTGAACAGTGAGGCGGACAAACGCATGATGGGCTCTCGGCTCGGAAAGGGGCGCCAGCGCTAGTGGCCAGTCGCATGACGGCGGTGCGGCGCTGCGAAAACGCGCCTTACCTTAATGCAAAGAGCCCTACCTTAAACAGGCGACTTGGGGGCTGTCGAGCGCATATAACCCGCACAACCGGCACGCCCTGACATTTGCGGCTTAACTAGCTAATCAAACGCCCCGCTCAACAAGCGCAGCGGCCGGCCGATACGCAGCACATAAGCACACTAGGCGAGCAGCTCGGGCGCCGTTTGGCCAACAAAGGAAGGGGTACTTGCGGTGTCGATAAAATTGCGTTTGCTGCTATTAACGGGTACCGGCCTGCTGGCTGCGCTGATTCTCAGCCTGGTTGGCTTCGTGGGTAACTACCACGTGGCCGATGCCGTACGAGCCAATCAGATCAGCCTCAATGCCCTGCGCAACCATATGGAAGCGGACATGATGCACGACGCCCTGCGCGCCGATGTGTTGGCAGCCATGTTGGTGGGGCTGGGCAAAAGCCCCACCACCGCTGCCGAAGCGCGCAGCAGCCTGGAAGAACACGCCGGGCATTTTCGCGAGGTGCTGGCCGACAACCTGAAATTGCCGGTGAACGAGGCAATCAAGGCTGGACTGAACACGGTCAAACCCAGCCTTGATTCCTACATCGCTGCCGCCGAAGCCATCGTCGCCCAGGCGCTCACCAACCCCGACGCGGCACAAGGGCAGTTGCCCACGTTCAACGCGGCGTTCAGCAAGTTGGAAGGCGAAATGGCCGCCCTCAGCGAGCTGATCGAAAGCAACACCGAGCAAACCGCAAAAGACACCGAAAGCGCCATCAGCACTGCCAACCTCACGCTGACCATCGTGTTGATAGCGAGCTTGGTGCTGTTGGTATTGCAAGGCGCATGGATCATTCGCGGCATTATGCGACCGCTGCTCGCTGCCAGTGAAATTGCCACCAGCATCGCCCAGGGCGACCTCAGCCGGCGCATCGAAGAGCCGGCTACCCAGGACGAAGCCAGCGCGCTAATCCGCAGCCTGGCCACCATGCAACGCGACCTGCGCGACATGATCGGCGTGGTGCGCAGCAATGCCAACAACGTCAACAGCCTCACCCAGCAACTCAGCGCCGGCTGCCACCAAGTCGCCAACAGCAGCACGCAACAAAGCGAGGCGTCCAACACTATGGCCGCCGCTGCCAGCGAAATGACCGCCAGCATCGAGGAAATTACCCGCCATGCCGGTCAGGCGCTGGACATGGCCAACCAGGCCGAGCGCCTGGCGAACGACGGCGGCAAAGTGATTCATCAAGTGGTGCAAGACATGGACGGCATTGCCCGCTCGGTGCAGCAATCGGCCCAGGTTATTCGCACGCTGGACCAAGAGTCCGAGCAGATTTTCAGCATCATCCAGGTGATCAAGGGCATCGCCGACCAAACCAACCTGCTCGCCCTTAACGCCGCCATTGAAGCGGCGCGGGCCGGCGAACAGGGCCGTGGTTTCGCCGTGGTGGCCGACGAAGTGCGCAGCCTGGCGGGCCGCACCAGCGCCTCGACGCAGGAAATCGCCGCCATGGTGCAGCGCATTCAAACCAGCACCCGCGAGGCCGCCAACAGCATGGAAGCCGGCGTTGCCCAGGTGGATAAAGGCATGGCCGTGACCGCCGACGTGGAACGGGCGATTCGCGAAATCCTGGCCGCCACGTTGAGCACCACGCAACTGGTCAACGACATCAGCCGCACCATCAGCGAACAAAGCCTGGCCAGCAACGAAATTGCCCATCAGGTGGAAACCATCGCCAGCATGTCGGTCAGCAACAGCACGGTGATTGGCAAAACCGCTGACACCACGGACGAGCTCTCGGGCTTGGCCGGCCAGTTGTCGCTGTCGGTCGACCGCTTTCGTTTATAGGGCAGGCCGGGGCAACTTTATTAATTTTCCGGCCATCCGGCTGCGCGGATGGCCGCCTACGGGCAAGCCTGATAAAATCGCGCGCCTTCGCAGACCGTGCCTCTTCTGCGCGCTGGCCTAGTGCCTACGCCTGTCTCGGTCGCTCCCCGAACATCCCTTTCTAAAGGCCTGGATCTATGAGCAAGCAACCCTCCATTAGCTACAAGGACGCCGGCGTCGATATCGATGCAGGTGAAGCCCTGGTCGAGCGCATCAAAAGCGTGGCCAAGCGCACGGCGCGTCCGGAAGTGATGGGCGGCCTGGGTGGCTTCGGCGCCCTCTGCGAGATCCCGGCTGGCTACAAACAGCCTGTACTGGTTAGCGGCACCGACGGCGTGGGCACCAAGCTGCGCCTGGCGTTGAACCTGAACAAACACGACAGCATCGGCCAGGACCTGGTCGCCATGTGCGTCAACGATCTGGTGGTGTGCGGCGCCGAGCCGCTGTTCTTCCTCGATTACTACGCCACCGGCAAGCTCAACGTCGACGTAGCGGCCACTGTTGTCACCGGCATTGGCGCCGGTTGCGAACTGGCCGGTTGCTCGCTGGTCGGCGGCGAAACTGCCGAAATGCCTGGCATGTACGAAGGTGAAGATTACGACCTGGCCGGTTTCTGCGTTGGCGTGGTGGAAAAGTCTGAAATCATCGACGGCTCCAAGGTGCAAACCGGCGACGCCCTGATCGCCCTGCCCTCGTCCGGCCCGCATTCCAACGGCTACTCGCTGATTCGCAAGATCATCGAAGTGTCGGGTGCCGACATCGAAACCATTCAGCTCGAAGGCAAAGCCCTGACTGAACTGCTGATGGCACCGACGCGCATCTACGTCAAACCGCTGCTCAAGCTGATCAAAGACACCGGTGCGGTAAAAGCCATGGCGCACATCACCGGTGGCGGCCTGCTGGACAACATTCCGCGCGTACTGCCAGACGGCGCTCAAGCCGTGGTCGATGTGGCCAGCTGGAAACGCCCGGCCGTGTTCGACTGGCTGCAGCAGCAAGGCAACGTCAACGAAACCGAAATGCACCGCGTGCTGAACTGCGGCGTGGGCATGGTCATCTGCGTGGCTCAGGAACACGTGGAAGCGGCTCTGACCAACCTGCGTGCCAGCGGCGAGCAGCCTTGGGTGATCGGCCAGATCAATGCCGGCGCAGCGGATGCCGAGCGCGTTGTGCTGAACAACCTGAAAGCCCACTAATGCCAGACGCCTCGCCCTGCAACGTGGTGGTTCTGCTGTCCGGTTCGGGCAGCAATCTGCAGGCATTGATCGACGATCTCCACGGCGGTGCTGACGCGCAAGCGCGCAGCCCGGCGAGGATTTGCGCCGTCATCTCCAACCGCAGCGACGCCTATGGCCTGGAACGGGCCAAGGCGGCCGGCATCGCCACCCATGTGCTCGACCACACCAGTTTTACCGACCGCGAACAGTTCGACACCGCGCTGATGGCGCTGATCGACAGCTGCCAACCGCAGCTCGTGCTGCTGGCCGGCTTCATGCGCATCCTCAGCGGCGCCTTTGTGCGGCACTACGAAGGGCGCTTGCTGAACATTCACCCTTCCCTGCTCCCCAACTACAAAGGTCTGCACACCCACCAGCGTGCGCTGGATGCTGGCGACCTCGAGCACGGCTGCACCGTGCACTTTGTAACGGAGGAACTCGACGGAGGGCCTCTGGTCGTACAAGCAGTTGTGCCGGTGCGCTCGGATGACACGGCGCAAACCCTGGCCAACCGCGTGCACGCCCAGGAACACCAGATTTACCCGCTCGCGGTTCGCTGGTTCGCCACCGGCGACTTGCAACTGACCCGCGAGGGGGCAATGCTCCACCAGCAGTTGTTACCGGCCACTGGCCATTTGATTCGAACCTAGGAGACTTTATGCGTCGCGCCTTGCTGTTCGTCCTCGCCGTGCTCACCCTGCCGGCGCAGGCCCTGGAGCTGAAACCCTTTTCGGCCAGCTACACCGCCGACTGGAAACAGCTTCCCGTTAGCGGCACTGCCGAGCGCAGTCTGCAAAAACAAGCAGACGGCCGCTGGTTGCTGAATTTCAAAGCCTCCATGTTGGTGGCCAGCCTCACCGAAGAAAGCGCCTTCCGCATCGACAACAACGCCTTCCTGCCACAAACCTACCGCTACGAACGCAGCGGCCTGGGCAAGGGCAAATCGGTTGAGTTGGATTTCGACTGGGAAGCCAAGAAAGTCATCGGCAGCGACCGTGGCGACCAGGTGTCCTTGCCACTCAACCGTGGCGTGCAAGACAAATCCACCTATCAAGTGGTGCTGCAAGCCGACGTCGCGGCCGGCAAAAAAACCATGAGCTACCAAGTGGTTGATGGCGGCGAAATCGAAACCTACGACTTCCGCGTTTTGGGCGAAGAGAAAGTCGAGACCATGGCCGGCAGCGTCGACGCCATCAAAGTCGAGCGCGTGCGCGACCCGACCCAAAGCAGCCGCAAAACCGTGCTGTGGTTTGCCAAAGACTGGAATTATTTGTTGGTTCGCCTGTATCAGGTCGAGAAAGACGGCAAGGAATACCAAATCATGCTCAAAGACGGCAGCGTCGATGGCAAGGCAGTTAAGGGCAGCTAACGCCTGACCGACTGCAAAAAAGCCCCGCCTTTTGCGGGGCTTTTTTGTGGGTGATGGAAGCAGGGAATGACGGAGGCCCATTTAATCTCCACCGTCATCCTCGCGAACGCGGCGGTCCGACGATTCGGGATCCAGAATCGTGAAGGTGCCCCCATATCGCCCCCAAACCTCAATCACCA
>NZ_CEEDHK010000011.1:0-235036 GCF_979254655.1 Pseudomonas sp. AC229 | reverse complement strand
ACAATGACCGTCACTGCTTTGCCTACTGCGATTGTCGCCGACGGCGCAAGCACATCGTCTATCAGCGCCGCTGTGGTAGATGCCAACGGCAACGCCGTCGGTGCTGGTGTGAGCGTTACCTGGGGTACCAGCGCTGGCGTGTTGTCGGGCACATCGTCTACCACCAATGCAAGCGGTGTAGCGACGATTACCCTCACCAGCGCAACCACTACCGGCCAAGCTACTGTGACAGCCGCAATTGGTTCGGTGACTGATACCGCTGAGGTTGATTTCACTGCCGGTGCAGCAAGTGCAATGGAAGTAACCGCTTCGCCTGAATCAATTGAAGCGAACGGCACCAGCACGTCGACCCTTAGCGCCACGGTTAAAGACGCTAACGGCAACCTGGTATCCGGCCAAACCGTAAGCTGGAGCACCAGCGCAGGTACGTTGGCGAGCAATTCGTCCACTACTGATGCAAGCGGTGTAGCGACGATTGAACTGACCAGTTCCACTACGCTTGAAAAAGCCACTGTGACAGGCGCAATTGGTTCTGTGACTGATACCGCTGAGGTTGTTTTCAGCGCCGGTGCGCCAGCCACAATCGATCTCATTGCTTCGCAAGCTTCACTTGAGGCGTCTCACAAAACGACGACTATTACCGCTACGGTTAAAGACGCTAACGGCAAATCGGTCGGTGCAGGGGTGACTGTAACTTGGACGACCGACCTCGGAACTCTGAATGGAAACACTGCGCTTACAGCAACTTCTACCACCAACAATGATGGTGTTACGACAGTCACATTAGATAGTGGTACGAAGGCCGGCACTGCGACGGTAACGGCGCAAAGCGGCGCAGCCAACCAACCGCTGACCGTGAAGTTTGTTGCCGGGGATGTTTCATACGGCGACCTCACTGCCTCGCCGACCAACATCTTGCACGACGGGGTAAGCACTTCAACCATCACTGTTCAACTCATGGACGCTTTCGGGAACCCTTTGGGCGCTGGCCATAACGTGACATGGTCTGTGGATAACTTTTTAGGCGCAGCCGGTACTCTTTCCAGCCCTACGGCAACCACTGATGCAGACGGTGTGGCCACGGTGGTCTTTACGAGTCCGACCAAGGCGGGTTGGACCCGGTTACTCATGACAACTCCGAAAGCCTCTGGCTCGCCGGTTACGGGGTATGTCGCTGTGATGTACCCTTAACAAGCACGCTTGACCTGCTAGAACAACGCCGCCTCCCTTAGGGTAGGCGGCGTTTTAGTTCCTCCCGGTCCGGGGCGACCGCTTCGCTCCTCGTGATGCGTTTCGATTTCGCAAAACTTCCTCACCACAAAAAAGCCCGGCGCAATGCCGGGCTTTTTCATTACGCCAGCCGCACTTACTGCCCGCTGTAAACCTGATCAAACACCCCACCATCATTAAAGTGAGTCTTCTGAATCACTGGCCACTCACCAAACGTTTTAACCACCGGCAAGAAATCCACCCTTGGGAACCGGTCGGAGAACTCGGCAAGAACCTTGGCGTTGCGTGGGCGCAGGTAGTTGTTGGCGGCGATGCGCTGGCCTTCCTCGGACCACAAGTAGTTCAGATACGCCTCGGCCTCTTTGCGGGTGCCTTTCTTGTCGACCACTTTGTCGACCACTGCCACCGGCGGCTCGGCTTCGGCCGATACGCTTGGGTACACCACTTCGAAGCTGCCACGACCGAACTCACGGGCGATCATTTCCGCTTCGTTTTCGAAGGTCACCAGCACGTCGCCGATGTTGTTTTGCATGAACGTGGTGGTCGCGGCACGGCCGCCGGTGTCGAGCACGGGGGCTTGTTTGAACAGCTTGCCGACAAATTCGCGCGCGGCTTTTTCATCGCCGCCTTGCTTGAGCACATAACCCCACGCGGACAGGTAGGTGTAGCGGCCGTTGCCCGAGGTTTTCGGGTTCGGCACAACCACTTCTACGCCGTCTTTGAGCAGGTCTGGCCAGTCTTTCAGGGCTTTCGGGTTGCCCTTGCGCACGATGAATACCGTCGCAGAGGTGAAGGGCGCGCTGTTGTCCGGCAGGCGCGTGGCCCAGTTTTCCGGAATCAGGTTGCCGTTGTCGTGCAATGCGTTGATGTCGGTGGCCATGTTCATGGTGATCACGTCGGCCTGCAGGCCATCGATTACCGCGCGCGCCTGTTTGCTCGAACCACCGTGGGACATCTGCAACGTCAGCGCCGGGTTGCCTTCGGCTTGCCAGTGCTTCTGAAACGCGGCGTTGTAGTCTTTGTAGAAGTCGCGCATCACGTCATACGAAACGTTCAGCAGCGTGGCGGCCTGCACGCTGGACGCCAGGGCCAGGCCGGCGGCGAGCAGGGAGGTGGTGAGCAATCGCTTCATCGAGTAATTCCTAAGTCCTGAGTCCATGGGCAAATGAGTCAACCGGCGGATGATAAAAGCATCGGTTTATTCTGATAAAGAATAATTGCTTCCTTGCTTATGCCATACATCCGGCAAGCCGATTGAATCTCATATTCCATAAACATATAAATAAATTGTTATTTATTCTTTTTAATTTGATCGTCGCCTGAGCATAGTGAGCCCCACGCATCGACATGCACCAGGAGCTGCACCATGAGCCTAAGACTCGGCGACATCGCCCCCGACTTCGAACAAGACTCTAGCCAAGGCCGCATTCGTTTTCACGAGTGGCTGGGCAATAGCTGGGGCGTTTTGTTTTCTCACCCCGCTGACTTCACCCCGGTTTGCACCACTGAGTTGGGCTTTACCGCCAAGCTCAAAGACCAGTTCGCCGAGCGCGGCGTCAAGGTCATCGCCCTGTCGGTAGACCCGGTTGATTCACACCTGAAGTGGATCGACGACATCAACGAAACCCAGAGCACGCTCGTCGGCTTCCCGATCATTGCCGATGCCGACCGCAAAGTGTCGGGCCTGTACGACCTGATTCACCCCAACGCCAACGACACCCTCACCGTGCGTTCGCTGTTCGTGATCGACCCGAACAAAAAGGTGCGCCTGACCATCACCTACCCGGCCAGCACGGGCCGCAATTTCAACGAGATTCTGCGGGTAATCGACTCGCTGCAACTCACCGACAACTACAAAGTCGCCACTCCGGCCAACTGGCAGGACGGTGATGAAGTGGTGATCGTGCCGTCGCTGCGTGACGAAGACGAAATCAAGCAGCGCTTCCCCAAAGGCTACCGCGCGGTGAAACCGTACCTGCGCCTGACCCCTCAACCCAATCGCTGATACCGAGCAGCAGTTACTACCTGAGCGCGCTTGAGCCTCGAGGCAGCGGCCTCCAGCAACAAGTCGGCAAGGCAAGGAGTAAGCAATGTTAGTGGTTTCGTTGAGCGGCAGTCCTAGCCAGAGATCCCGTAGTGGAATCTTGTTGGAGCGCTCGCAGCGTTGGCTGCAACAGCATGGCGTGGAAGTGGTGAGCTATCGAATTCAGGACTTCAACGCCGAAGAATTACTGCACGCCCGCTTCGACAGCCCGCAGATTCAAACACTGCAAGCCCACGTGGCGGCGGCGGACGGTCTGTTGATTGCGACGCCGGTGTACAAAGCCTCGTTTTCCGGTGCGTTGAAGGTGCTGCTGGACCTGCTGCCCGAACGCGCCCTTGAACACAAAGTGCTGCTGCCGTTCTCCACGGGCGGCAGCAAGGCGCACATGCTCGCCGTGGATTACGCCCTGCGTCCGGTGCTTACCGCACTGAAGGCGCAAGAGGTGCAGCACGGTGTTTTTGCTGACGACAGCCAGATCGCCTACGGCGAAAACGGCGCGCCCGCGCAACTGGCGGCCAGTCTGGAGCAACGGTTGAACGAAGCGCTGGAGCAGTTCCACAGCGCCCTGGCCCGCCGGCCAAAACCCCTGGACCCGAATGTGCTGAACCAGCGGTTGCTGGCGGCGAACTGGAGTATTTGAGGTGTAGCTCCCCTCGCCCGCTTGCGGGAGAGGGGCTGGGGGAGAGGGGCCGTTAAAAGCTCCCTCTCCCCAACCCTCTCCCCAAGGGAGAGGGGGACGATTACCCAGTCCGCTCCAATGGAGGGGGGCATTAAAAAACCACACATCATCAGCCTTACTCACCCGCCAACGGGCAAGCAGGCGACACCACTTGAACAGCAAAGGAGAGCGCCATGCGCCCAGTTACTTTGCGTCGGAGTCTGGTCGCCCTGTTTGTTGCGGCCACAGCTTTCGGCGCCATCAGCCAAGCACAAGCCGAAACCCTGCGAATCGGTTATCAGAAGTACGGCACCCTGGTGCTGCTCAAAGCCAAGGGCACCTTGGAGAAACGTCTGGCCGAGCAAGGCGTAGACGTTAAATGGACCGAGTTCCCCGGCGGCCCACAGCTGCTTGAAGGCTTGAACGTCGGCTCGGTCGACTTCGGCGTAACCGGCGAAACCCCGCCGGTGTTTGCCCAAGCCGCCGGCGCGGACCTCACCTACGTCGCCTACGAGCCGCCCGCGCCGCTGAGCGAAGCGATCCTGGTGCCGAAAGATTCGCCGATCAAATCGGTGAAAGAACTCAAGGGCAAAAAAGTGGTGCTCAACAAGGGCTCCAACGTGCATTACCTGCTGGTGCGCGCGCTTGAAGATGCCGGCCTGAAATACAGCGATATCGACGTTGCCTTCCTGGCGCCCGCCGACGCCCGCGCCGCTTTCGAGCGCGGCAGTGTCGACGCCTGGGTCATCTGGGATCCCTTCCAGGCTGCCGCCGAAAACCAGTTAGGCGCGCGCACCCTGCGTGACGGCAAAGGCCTGGTGGATAACCACCAGTTCTATCTGGCCACCAAACCCTACGCGCAGAAAAACCCGAAAGTGATTGCCGCTCTCATCGATGAAGTGCGTGCAGTGGGCGAAGACTCCAAAGCCGACCCGCAGGCCGTCACCGATCAGGTCGCGCCGCTGCTGGGCCTGTCGAAGGAAATCACCCTCACCGCGGTGAAACGCCAAGGCTACGGCGCGCATTTCATTACCCCGGAAGTGGTCACCGCGCAGCAGAAAATCGCCGACACCTTTTACCAACTCAAGCTGATTCCCAAGCCCTTGAGCATCAAGGACGTGATCTGGACGCCGCCCGCCAGCGTGGCCACCGCCCAGTAATTACAGCGCCGTTACCAAACCCCATTGCAGCATCCCTCCCCGGTTGGGGAGGGCACTAAGGAGACAACTCCCATGAGCTTGAACATTTTCTGGTTTCTTCCCACCCACGGCGACGGTCATTACCTTGGCACCGCTGAGGGCGCTCGCGCGGTCGATCACGGCTACCTGCAACAGATTGCCCAGGCGGCTGACCGCCTCGGTTTCGGTGGCGTGTTGATTCCAACGGGGCGGTCCTGCGAAGACTCCTGGCTGGTAGCCGCTTCGTTGATTCCGGTGACCACCCAACTCAAATTTCTTGTCGCGCTGCGCCCGGGCATTATTTCGCCCACCGTGGCGGCGCGTCAGGCGGCGACCCTGGACCGTCTGTCCAACGGCCGCGCCTTGTTCAATCTGGTGACCGGCGGCGACCCCGACGAACTGGCCGGTGACGGTCTGTTTCTGAGCCACGAAGAACGCTACGAAGCCTCGGTTGAATTCACCCGCATCTGGCGCCGCGTGCTGGAAGGCGAAACCGTGGACTACGACGGCAAGCACATCAGCGTGAAGGGCGCCAAGTTGCTCTATCCGCCGCTGCAACAACCGCGTCCGCCGCTGTACTTCGGTGGCTCGTCAGGCGCCGCCCAAGACCTCGCCGCCGAGCAGGTGGAAATGGTTCTGACCTGGGGCGAGCCGCCAGCCGCCGTCGCCGAGAAAATTGCCCAGGTGCGCGAGAAAGCCGCCAAGCATGGCCGCACCGTGCGCTTTGGTATCCGCTTGCATGTGATTGTGCGTGAAACCAACGAAGAGGCATGGGCCGCCGCAGATCGCCTGATCTCCCACCTGGACGACGACACCATCAAGCGCGCTCAGGCCTCGCTCGCGCGCTTCGACTCCGTTGGCCAGCAGCGCATGGCCGCGTTGCACAAAGGCAGCAAAGACAACCTCGAAGTTAGCCCCAACCTGTGGGCCGGCGTTGGCCTGGTGCGCGGCGGTGCCGGCACGGCGCTGGTGGGCGATGGCCCGACCGTGGCGGCACGGGTGAAGGAATATGCCGACCTGGGCATCGACACCTTTATCTTCTCTGGTTATCCGCACCTGGAGGAGTCGTACCGCGTCGCCGAGCTGCTGTTCCCGCACCTGGACGTGGCGCGCCCGCAACGCCCGGAAGGCGCCAGTTACGTCAGCCCATTTGGCGAGATGATTGCCAACGACGTGCTGCCGAAATCGGCCAGCGACGCCAAGAGCTTGGCGAGCAAGCTCGCTCCTACGGGAGCTTGAAATGAAAGCCGGGCATAACATCCTTAACCGCCTTGCGCCGTTCGTGCTGCCGGTGGCGCTGTTGGCGATCTGGCAATTGGCGGTGGTCGCCGGTTGGCTGTCGACGCGCATTCTGCCGGCGCCGAGCGCGGTATTCGACGCGGCAGTGGCGCTGATCAGCAGCGGCGATATCTGGCACCACCTGGCCATCAGCGGCTGGCGCGCCGGTATCGGCTTTCTAATTGGCGGCAGCATCGGCCTGACCTTGGGCTTTATCACCGGGCTGTCGAAGTGGGGCGAACGCTTCCTCGACAGCACGGTGCAGATGATTCGTAACGTGCCACACCTGGCGCTGATTCCGCTGGTGATCCTGTGGTTCGGCATCGACGAGTCGGCAAAGATTTTTCTCGTCGCCCTCGGCACCGTGTTCCCCATTTACCTCAACACCTACCACGGCATTCGCAACGTCGACCCGGCGCTGGTGGAGATGGCGCGCAGCTACGGGTTGTCGGGCTTCGGCCTGTTCCGTCAGGTGATTCTGCCGGGCGCCTTGCCCTCGATTCTGGTCGGTGTGCGTTTTGCCTTGGGCTTTATGTGGCTGACCCTGATCGTGGCCGAGACCATTTCGGCCAGCTCCGGCATCGGCTACCTGGCCATGAACGCCCGTGAGTTTCTGCAAACCGATGTCGTGGTGGTGGCGATTCTGCTCTACGCCTTGCTGGGCAAACTGGCCGACACCACGGCGCGTGGCCTGGAGCGCGTGTGGCTGCGCTGGCACCCGGCTTACCAAGTTAAGAAAGGCGGTGCCGCATGAACGCATTCAACGCAAATCACGTGGCGCCGCAGCACCTCAAGGGCGGCATTCCGCTGGCGGTGCGCGGCCTGCATAAAGCCTTCGGCGAGCGCGAGGTGTTGCACAACATTGAGCTGCTAATTCCGGCCGGGCAGTTCGTTGCCGTGGTCGGCCGTAGCGGCTGTGGCAAAAGCACCTTGCTGCGCCTGTTGGCGGGGCTCGACACGCCCAGCAGCGGCGCCTTGCTCGCCGGTTCGGCGCCGCTCAGCGAAGCCCGCGAAGACACGCGCCTAATGTTCCAAGACTCGCGCCTGCTGCCCTGGAAGCGGGTGATCGACAACGTCGGCCTGGGTCTTAGCGGCGACTGGCGTCCCCGTGCCCTGGAAGCGTTGCAGGCCGTTGGGCTTGCCGAACGCGCCCACGAATGGCCGGCGGCGCTGTCAGGCGGGCAGAAGCAGCGCGTTGCCCTGGCGCGCGCGCTGATTCATCAGCCACGTTTGCTGCTGCTCGACGAACCGCTGGGCGCCCTCGACGCGTTGACCCGCATCGAAATGCAGCAACTGATCGAAAGCCTCTGGCAGAAACACGGCTTCACCGTGCTGCTGGTGACCCACGACGTCAGCGAAGCGGTGGCGATTGCCGACCGCGTGATTCTGATTGAAGACGGCCACATCGGCCTCGACCTGCCGGTACACCTGGCCCGCCCGCGGCAGCGGGGCTCAGCGCGCCTGGCTGCGCTGGAAGCCGAAGTGCTCAACCGCGTGCTGGAAATACCTGCCGGCCCACCGCCACCCGAACCGGTTTCACCCCTGCCCACGCAATTGCGCTGGGCGTTGTAAGCAACTCACTCGACGTAACTACTCACGTATCAGGAGAAACACCATGACCATTAAAGCGATCAACGTCCGCAACCAATTCAAAGGCACCATCAAGGAAATCGTACTGGGCGACGTGTTGTCGGAAATCGACGTACAAACCGCCTCCGGCATCGTCACCTCCGTCATCACCACCCGCTCGGTCAAAGAGCTGGAGTTGGGCGTGGGCAGCGAAGTAATTGCGTTCGTGAAATCCACTGAAGTGTCGATTGCCAAGCTGTAAGTGCGATGTGGCAATAAGGGTACCGCCGGTATCCAACCTCATCACCGTCATCCCCGCGCAGGCGGGAATCCAGAATGTCAGGGCAAGCACCTCTAACTGCAAAGACTCTGGGTTCCCGCCTGCGCGGGAATGACGACCGTTGAAATTTGGCCCACCTCCGTAGGTTGGGTCGGTCCGCGTTGGGTGAGCGCAGCGAAGCCCGACTTAAATCCTTCTCCCGCAACCCCTCGCCGTCATGACGAGCGGGCCTCAGCATTCGCGGTACACAGCCGATTAATTCCTCAGGTGCGCATTCGGTGTTCTCGGCGAGCGCTGGCGATGCGCATTTTGGCCGTGCTCACCAGCCGTCTTTCTCAGAATTGATCGCCAGCCGTACAGAGCACCCCGAAATTGAACATATTTTGATCTAAGTGCAGGGTGGTTTTCTCACACTGCTTAGAGATAATGCCCACGCCAGGTTGATCCAACCGGCGTTCACTTTTCCGAGGTAGCTCCATCTATGTGGTACAACGGTTTTCTCGACCTGTCTGCCTGGCAGGTTCTGGCGGTTACCTTGCTGATGACCCACGTGACGATTGTGTCCGTGACGGTTTATTTGCATCGCTATTCCGCACACCGCTCGTTGGAACTGCACCCTGCGCTCAAGCACTTCTTCCGTTTCTGGCTGTGGATGACCACCGGCCAGAACACCCGTGAATGGACCGCCATTCACCGCAAACACCACGCCAAATGCGAAACCGCTGACGACCCTCACAGCCCGGTCATCAAAGGTTTGTCCACCGTGCTGCGCAAAGGCGCGGAACTGTATCGCGCTGAGGCCGAAAACCCCGAAACGCTGCGGATTTATGGCAAGAACTGCCCCGAAGACTGGATTGAGCGCAAGGTGTACTCGCGCTTCCCGTTGGGCGGTATCGCCATCATGGCGGTGATCGACCTGGCGCTGTTCGGCGCGCTGGGTATCACCGTGTGGGCCGTGCAGATGATGTGGATTCCGGTGTGGGCCGCCGGTGTTATCAACGGTTTGGGCCACGCCGTCGGCTACCGCAACTTCGAATGCCGCGATGCCGCCACCAATCTGGTGCCGTGGGGCATTTTGATCGGCGGCGAAGAGCTGCATAACAACCACCACACCTACCCGAACTCGGCGAAGCTGTCGGTTCGCAAGTGGGAATTCGATATGGGCTGGGCCTGGATTCAACTGTTCAGCTTCTTGCGCCTGGCCAAAGTGCAGCGCGTGGCGCCGATTGCTCATCGGGTGACGGGCAAAGGCTACTTGGACATGGACACCGCCATGGCCATTCTCAACAACCGCTTCCAGATCATGGCCCAGTACCGCCGCGCCGTTATTGCGCCGCTGGTGAAGCTGGAACTGGCCAAGGCCGACGCTTCGGTGCGGGCCAAATTCCACCGCGCCAAGCGCTTGTTGTCGCGTGAGACCAGCCTGCTGGAAGAGCGTCATCACCTGCGTATTCAAGCCATGCTGGAGCAAAGCCAGGCGTTGAAAGTGATCTATGAAAAGCGTCTGGCGCTGCAGCATATCTGGGTGAAAACCAGCAGTAACGGCCACGACATGCTTGAGGCGATGAAGCTCTGGGTGCACGAAGCAGAGGCCAGCGGCATTCAGTCGTTGCGTGATTTTGCGGAGCACCTCAAAACCTACTCGTTGCGCCCGGCAAACGCGCTGTAAACAGGCTATAACTGCGCCATAGAGCGCCGAAGCCCGCCGAACGGCGGGCTTTTTTCTGTGTCAGGGATTGGCACCTTATGCCGCGCCGATGGTCGTAGTTTCGTTGATAGAAAAGGACATCTAATGGACGAACATTCCCCATTAACACCGCCACTTTCCCCCGAGTTGGAAGAACTGACTCTGGCGCTGCTGCATAGCCGCGGCGAAGTGGAGCGGTTGCGCGAACGTGAGCAAATGTTCAGCTCGCTGCTGGACAGCGTAAACATCGTGCTGTGGGCGTTCGACTGGGATGCCCAGCGCATTCTCTACGTCAGCCCCGCTTACGAGCGTGTGTTCGGCCGTAACGCGGGCTTGTTGATGGCCGATTACGGGGAATGGCTGAATAGCATCTACCCCGACGACGTTGAGCACGCCGCCGCCACCCTCGCCGAGGTGTTGGTCAAAGGGGCCGTTGAAGACCGCGAATACCGCATTCTGCGAGCCGACGGGCAACTGCGTTGGCTGAGCGATAAATGCTTTATCAGCCGTCAGGCCGAAGCCGGCAAGCCGCTGATTGTGGTGGGCATCGCCGAAGACATCACCGACAAGAAGCATCTGGAAGGCGAGCTGCACCGTCTGGCCACCACCGACGTGCTGACGCAAAGCAGCAACCGCCGCTACTTCTTCGAATGCGCCCACACCGAATTCCAGCAAGCCACCCAGGAAGACGCGCCGTTGGCGTTCCTGTTACTGGACGTGGATAACTTCAAACAGATCAACGACACCTACGGCCACCAGATGGGCGACGTGGTGCTGCAACGGATCGCCCAATGTGGCAGCGCGGCGTTGCGTCGTGGCGACTTGTTCGGGCGCATCGGCGGCGAAGAGTTTGCTGCGCTATTCCCCTGCTGCACCGAGGAGCTGGCCCTGCAAATTGCTGAGCGCCTGCAACGGGAAATTCAGCGGCTGGTGTTCAGCTGTAACGGCGTCACCTTTGGCGTCACCGTCAGCCAGGGCCTGACCAGCCTGACCGATGCCGACGTCACCCTCGACACCCTGTTCGCCCGCGCCGACGCGGCGATGTACAACGCCAAGCGGCAGGGCAAGAACCGGATTATTCGGGCTTAAGCGGCTCGAACCAAACCCTCTCCCCAGCCCTCTCCCGCAAGCGGGCAGAGGGGGCGATTCGGCGTTGTCGGGTTGATCGGCGTTCTGCTCCCCTCGCCCGCTTGCGGGAGAGGGGCTGGGGGAGAGGGCAGCGGGCTACGCGGTCAGGCCGGCTGCTGCTGCGTAATGCAGTGAATATTCCCACCACCCAGCAAAATTTCCCGCCCCGGCACCATCACCACTTCATGCTCCGGAAACAGGCGCTGCAGGATCGCTTTGGCTTCGGCGTCTTTCGGGTCGTCGAAACTGGGGGCGATGATGCCGCCGTTAACGATAAGGAAGTTCACGTACGAACCGGCCAGGCGAATCGACGGGTCGCGCTCTTGCGTGCCGGCCACCAGATCCACGCCTGCGCATTCTTCGTCCGTAGCGTACAGCGGGCCGGGAATCGGCATTTTGTGCACGACCAATTGGCGACCCTTGGCGTCTTTCACGCTTTCCAGCACGCGCATAGCGGCCTGGCAGCGTTCGTAGTTGGGGTTTTGCGTGTCATCGGTCCAGGCCAGCAGCACTTCGCCGGGGCGCACGTAGCAGCAGAAGTTGTCGACGTGGCCGTCGGTCTCATCGTTGAACAGGCCGTCGGGCAGCCAGATTACGGTTTCGATGGCCAGGTGATCGCGCAACACCGCTTCGATGTCTTCGCGGCTCAGGTGCGGGTTGCGGTTGCGATTGAGCAGGCACTCTTCGGTGGTGATCACCGTGCCTTCGCCGTCGACGTGAATCGAGCCGCCTTCGAGCACAAAGCCTTCGGTGCGGTAGCGGTCGCGGCGTTCGATTTCGAGAATTTTGCTGGCCACCTGATCGTCGCGGGTCCACGGCGAATACAGGCCGCCATCAAAGCCGCCCCAGGCGTTGAAGGTCCAGTCCACGCCACGGATTTCGCCGCTGGCGTTGCGCACGAAGGTCGGGCCGGTGTCGCGCACCCAGGCGTCGTCGGTGCTGATTTCGACCACGCGAATGTTGTCGGCATCCAGGCGCGCGCGGGCGTTTTCGTATTGGTCGGCGTTTACGCAGACTGTCACCGGTTCAAAGCGGGCGATGGCTTTGGCCACGGCGGTGAACGCCGCTTGTGCCGGCTTGCCGCCGAGGCGCCAGTTGTCCGGGCGCTGCGGCCACACCATCCAGGTCTGGCTGTGGGGTGCCCACTCGGCTGGCATGGAAAAGCCGTCGGCGCGGGGAGTGGAAGTCAGTGTGGTCATTGCAAATACCTTTGGTGAAAACCTGTAGGAGCGAGCTTGCTCGCGAAGCTGTCGATCTAAAGAGCATCGCGAGCAAGCTCGCTCCTACAGGGTCGGTGTCAGGATTCGAGCGCACCGTCGAGGGTTTTGATCGGACCGTACAGGTTCGGCCGACGATCACGGAAGCTGCCCCAGGCGCTGCGGATGTGTTCGAGTTGGTCCAGGTCGAAAGTATGCACCAGCACGCCTTCTTCAGTTTCGTTGAGTTCTTTGACCTTTTCACCGAACGGGTTGGCGATGAACGAGGAGCCGTAGAAGGTGATGTCGTAGCCGTCTTGCGCTTCATTGCCGATGCGGTTGGAGGCAATCAGCGGCATCAGGTTAGCGCCGGCATGGCCTTGCTGCACGCGCTGCCAATGGTCGCGCGAGCTGATGGTTTTGTCGTGCGGTTCGCTGCCGATGGCGGTCGGGTAGAACAGAATTTCCGCGCCCATCAGCGCCATGCTGCGGGCGCATTCGGGGAACCACTGGTCCCAGCAAATGCCCACGCCGATTTTCGCGTAGCGGGTGTTCCACACCTTGAAGCCGGTGTCGCCGGGGTTGAAGTAGTACTTCTCGTGGTAGCCCGGGCCATCTGGAATGTGGCTCTTGCGGTACACACCGAGGTTGCTGCCGTCGGCGTCGATGATGGCGATGCTGTTGAAACGCGCGCGGCCGGCCAGTTCGAAATAGCTGATGGGCAGCACCACGCTCAACTCTTTGGCCACTTTCTGGAAATGGGCGATGGCGGCGTTGGTGTCGGTAGGCGTGGCCAATTGCAGGTAGTCGGGGTTGGGCTTCTGGCAGAAGTAAGGCGTCTCGAACAGCTCCTGAATCAGGATGATCTGCGCGCCCTTGGCAGCCGCTTCGCGAACCAGTTTTTCCGCCGTGGCGATATTCGCGGCACGGTCCCAGGAACAGGCCATCTGCGTGGCAGCGACGGTTACGGTACGAGACATCAAACACCTCTTCTCTTGTTGGCAGGCTTGGAAAGCCGTTTTGCAGGTGCCATTTTATAGTCGATAAAAATCCGACTTAGAAGGTGATTTTGTCTATTGGAAGATAATTAACGATAAATAAACGGATAAATATCGATTAAACGGCCGCTGTTTCCCGCTTGGGCAGGAATGCCGGCAGGTACAAGCCCAGATAAACATCGAATACGCGCATGCCTTCCTCAGCCAGGCGCGGGGTGATCTCGCCAAATTGCTGCACCGAGCGGGCATACACGCGGTCGCTTAGTTCCAAGGCCAGGGCAAACACATCCAGCTCGGTGGGCAATTGCGGCAGAGGGAAGTGGCGGTCGAACAGCGCGTGCAAGAGCCGGCCCAGTTCGATGTCGTGCTGACGGTCGGCCTGGGTGACTTCGGTGAGCCCGTGCTGGGCGAGGATCAGTTGCCGGGCGGCGGCATTGCCGGTGTAGATGTCCAGCATGCGCTGCTCGACCAGGCGCGAAAGGTCGCGCCAATGCTGCAGGCTGGCGTGGTCGATGGGGCATTCGAGCGTGGCGCGAAAGGCGGCGTGCACATCCGCCGTCAGCGCTTCAAGAATGGCCGGCACGCTGGCGAAGAAGTGGTACACGGAGGAGGGCGGCATCAGCGCGCGCTCGGCCACGCTGTAAATCGACAGGCCGGCAACGCCTTCCTCCGCCAACAAGGCGCGCGCGGCATCGAGAATGGACGCGATGCGCGCCTGGCTGCTGGCGCGGGGTTTGCGGGCGGTGGCGGGACGCTGCATAAGGCTCTCCTTGATCGAGGCGCTATTGGACGTCAGGCCACACGGTGGGGGCAAGCGGGCTGGAAGAGCATCGCGGCTAAAGCCTCTCCCACAGCATCGGACTCGCGCTTGTGGGAACGGCTTCATCCTCTCAACTGCCGCTACGGAACTTGCCCCACACCTCGTCTTTGATCGGCGAGATTTTCTCGGGCAGCACTTCCAGTGCAGCCAGCCGGCGCTTGGTCGCGCGGTCCGGGTAGAGGCCGGGTTGGTCACGCAGGGCCGGGTCGAGGAACTGGCGAGCATCGGCGTTGCCGCTGGGGTACAGGGTTTCAGCAGTGATTTGCGCGGCCACTTTTGGTTGCATCACGTAGTCGATAAACCGGTGCGCCAGGTCGGCGCGACGGGCGCTGCTGGGAATCACCAGGTTGTCGATAAACAGCACCGAGCCTTCGTCCGGCACCACGAACTGCACGTTCTGCCCAGCAGCGCTGGCGCCCAATGCGTCGCCCACCCAGGCGAGCGACATGCACAGGCGGCCTTCTTTCAAGTCATCGATATAACGCTCGCTGTCGACGTAGCGGATGTTGCCGCGCACGGCCTGCAGCATGTCGCCGCCCTGCTTGATTTGCGTCGGCGGGCTGTGGGCCAGGCTACGGCCGAGGTAGTTCATGGCGACCGACATCACTTCATCCGGGGCATCCAGCACGCTGATGCCGCAACTGGCCAGGCGTGCGCTTTGCGCCGGGTCGAACAGCAGGCTCCAGCTGTTGGGCAATGGGCCGCCAAAGGCTTTTTCCGCCTGCGGCACGTTGATGGCTAAACCGACTGCGCCCCAGAGATAGGGAATGGCGTAGCGGTTTTGCGGGTCCACGGCGTTTAGCTTGCTGAGCAGCTGTTTGTCGAGGTGCGAGCGGTTGGGCAGGCGGGTGAGGTCCAGCGGCTGCAAGCGCCCGGCTTTGATCAGTGCCGGCAGGGTGTCGTGCGACGGCACGGCGATGTCGATGGACTCGCCGCTGGCCAGGGCTTTTTCAAGTTCCTCGGCGGTGCTGTAGGTGTGGTAGTCGACATGTATGCCGGTTTCTTTTTCGAAATCGACCAGCACCTGCGGGGCGATGTAGTCGTTCCAGTTGTAGACCACCAGGTCTTCGGCATGGACGGCCGGGGCGGCGAGCGGAACGGATGAGCCAGCAAACAACAGTGCGGCTAAAAAGCGTGGCATGACGACTTCCTTACGTGTCGGTTCACAGCATGGGCCGCACAAAAGGCGCGGCGAACGGAGTTATCGCTCAAATCCT
The DNA here is from genome assembly GCF_979254655.1 of Pseudomonas sp. AC229. NCBI lineage: Bacteria > Pseudomonadati > Pseudomonadota > Gammaproteobacteria > Pseudomonadales > Pseudomonadaceae > Pseudomonas > Pseudomonas sp. AC229. The sequence goes on along the minus strand of NZ_CEEDHK010000011.1, from coordinate 219,753 downwards.
TTACAACTGAGCGAGCCGCGACATGTCTGGTGGATTCGATGCACGTCTGGGCTGGCCATGGCACACAAACAACACCGCAGCGCGAGGCTGCGGTGTAGGCAAAATTGGAGTTAGCAGATAAAACAACGCCGGCCCGAGGGCCGGCGTTGAGTAGGTACTTACACCGTGTGCAGGTACCAGTTGTACTCGAGGTCCGAAATGGAGTTTTCGAACTCGGCGAGTTCACTCTCTTTACACGCGACGAAGATGTCGATGTATTTCGGGTCGATATAACGGGCCATCACTTCGCTGTCGTCCAACAGGCGCAGGGCATCGCGCAAGTTGTTCGGCAGGCTCTGCTCGTTCTGCTCGTAGGAGTTGCCTTCTACCGGTGCGCTTGGCTCGATCTTGTTGGTCAGGCCATGGTGCACGCCCGCCAGCACTGCCGAGAGCAGCAGGTACGGGTTGGCATCGGCGCCGGCAACGCGGTGTTCGATACGCACGGCATCGCGGGTGTCGTTAGGCACGCGCAAGGCAACAGTACGGTTATCGATACCCCAGCTCGGCGAGTTCGGCACATAGAACTGTGCGCCGAAACGGCGGTACGAGTTGACGTTAGGGCAGAGGAACGCCATCGAGGCCGGCATGGTTTCCAGCACGCCGCCAATGGCGTGGCGCAGGGCATCGTTCTGTTCCGGGTCATCGCTGGCAAAGATGTTATTGCCCTCTTTGTCCAGAATCGAAATATGCACATGCAGACCGTTGCCCGCTTGGTTCGGGTACGGCTTGGCCATGAAGGTGGTGTCCATCTCATGGTCGTAGGCGATGTTTTTCACCAGACGCTTGAGCAGCAGGGCGTAGTCGCACGCCTTGATGGGATCGGCCACATGGTGGAGGTTGACTTCGAATTGCGCCGGAGCACTTTCCTTAACGATGGCGTCAGCAGGAATGCCCTGCTCTTTGGCGCCTTCGAGGATGTCTTGCAGGCATTCGGCGTACTCGTCCAGGTCATCGATGAGATAAACCTGTGTGGAGTGCGGACGTTTGCCCGACAGCGGCGACAGCGGCGGCTGAGGCCGGCCGTTCACGTTTGCCTGGTCGATCAGATAAAACTCAAGTTCAAACGCGGCGCAAATAGTAAGGCCCAGTTCGTCGAACTTCGCGACCACCTGCCGCAACACTTCCCGTGGATCGGCGAAAAACGGCTCGCCTTCCATTTCATGCATGGTCATTAACAGTTGCGCGGTCGGACGCTTCTGCCAAGGCTCATTACATAGCGTGTTCGGAATGGGGTAGCAGATACGGTCGGCATCGCCGATATCCAGACCCAGGCCAGTGCTTTCCACTGTCGAGCCGTTGATATCGAGTGCGAATAAAGAAGCCGGGAGGTTGATGCCGCGTTCGTAAACCTTGTGCAGGCTCGCACGCTCGATGCGCTTGCCGCGCACCACACCATTCATATCTGCAATAAGAAGGTCGACGAACAGGACCTCAGGATGTTCCTTAAGGAACGCGTTCGCTTCGTTAAGCTGAACGGCACGCGGGGGTACCGACATGATGCAACACCTTTATTGTTAAAAATATCAATCATCAGACTGATGGGGTGTGAGTCAATCTTAATCGCCTCAGGCTGTCAATAGTGCCACATTTTGCCCTGAAACGGGGCGCAGTGGCCATTTTTAGGGCGTTTCAGGGCATCTTAACCCCCTTGGCGCCCTTGTCTGGCGCGGCGCTCAGCGAGCCGTGTTAGATTTTTTACATCACTATTGTGTAAAAAAATGAACAAGGCTAAGCTCCGGTTCAAACCCATAACAGCAATAAAACGGGTGTCCCATGTCGCGCCTGCCGTTAATCGGCGTTACCGCCTGCACCAAGCAGGTCGGCCTCCATCCCTACCATATAGCGGGTGACAAATACGTTCGGGCAGTGGCCGTCGGCGCAGGTGGCCTGCCATTGATCATTCCTTCGCTGGCCGATTTGCTCGATTTCGACGCCCTGCTGGAGAGTCTAGACGGCCTGTTGTTCACTGGCTCGCCGTCCAACGTAGAACCCCACCTTTATAGCGGCCCGGCCAGTGCGCCCGGCACGCTTCATGATCCTGAACGCGACGCCACCACGCTGCCCCTGATTCGCGCAGCTGTGGCGGCTGGCGTGCCCGTATTCGGTATCTGCCGGGGCTTTCAGGAAATGAACGTCGCTTTTGGCGGCAGCCTGCACCAGAAAGTTCACGAAACCGGCACCTTCTTGGATCACCGCGAGCCGGAAAACGAGCCGGTTGAAGTGCAGTATTCACCCAGTCACCCGCTGCATGTGCAGCCGGGTGGTGTGCTCGCCGGCCTTGGTTTGCCAGACGAGATTCGAGTCAATTCCATACATGGTCAGGGCGTTGAACGTCTGGCGCCGGGCCTGCGTGTTGAGGCCCTGGCGCCTGACGGACTGATCGAGTCGGTCTCGGTTGAAGGCGCCAAAAGCTTCGCCCTCGGTGTGCAGTGGCACCCTGAATGGCAAGTGGCCTCGAACCCCGAATACCTCGCCATCTTCCAGGCATTTGGAGATGCCTGCCGCAAGCGGGCGAGTCAACGCTGAGCTTAGCTATAGAGCTAGGTTTTCAATCCCCCCTGAGGTCTTTATGAGTCCCAAACTCGACCAACTCACCAGTTGGCTGAAAGAGCGCAAAATCACCGAAGTTGAGTGCTTTATTAGTGATTTAAGCGGCATTTCGCGCGGCAAGATTGCGCCCACGAACAAGTTCATCGACGAGAAAGGCATGCGCCTGCCTGAGAGCGTATTGCTCCAGACCGTCACCGGCGACTACGTGGAAGACGACATTTATTACGACCTGCTCGACCCGGCTGACATCGATATGATCTGCCGCCCGGACGAAAATGCCGTGTTCCTCGTACCGTGGGCCATCGAGCCTACTGCCCAGGTGATTCACGACACCTACGACAAGCAAGGCAACCCGATTGAGTTGTCGCCGCGCAACATCCTTAAGAAGGTGCTCAAGCTCTACGCCGAGAAAGGCTGGCAGCCTATCGTCGCGCCGGAAATGGAGTTCTACCTGACCAAGCGCAGCGACGACCCGGACTACCCGCTGCAAGCCCCGATTGGCCGTTCCGGCCGCGCCGAGACTGGCCGCCAGTCGTTCTCCATCGACGCCGCCAACGAATTCGATCCGCTGTTCGAAGACGTTTACGACTGGTGCGAATTGCAGGAGTTGGATCTGGACACCCTGATCCACGAAGACGGCACCGCGCAGATGGAAATCAACTTCCGTCACGGCGACGCCCTGCACCTGGCCGACCAAATCATCATCTTCAAACGCACCATGCGTGAGGCCGCGCTGAAACATAACGTGGCCGCCACCTTCATGGCCAAGCCCATGACTGGCGAGCCTGGCAGCGCGATGCACCTGCACCAGAGCATCATCGATATCGCCACTGGCAAGAGCATCTTCTCTAACGAAGACGGCACCATGAGCCAGCTGTTCCTGCACCACATCGGCGGTTTGCAGAAATACATCCCTGAGCTGCTGCCGCTGTTCGCGCCGAACGTAAACTCCTTCCGCCGCTTCCTGCCCGACACCTCGGCGCCGGTAAACGTGGAATGGGGCGAAGAAAACCGCACCGTTGGCCTGCGCGTACCGGATGCATCGCCGCAAAACCGCCGCGTGGAAAACCGCCTGCCCGGTGCCGACGCCAACCCGTATATCGCCATCGCCGCGAGCCTGTTGTGCGGCTACATCGGCATGGTGGAGCAGTTGAACCCGAGCGCCCAGGTTAAAGGTCGCGGCTACGAGCGTCGCAACCTGCGCCTGCCGCTGACCATCGAAGACGCCCTGGAGCGCATGGAAAACTCCAAGACCGTCGAGAAGTACCTGGGCAACAAGTTTGTCAGCGGTTACATCGCCGTGAAGCGTGCCGAGCACGAGAACTTCAAGCGCGTAATCAGCTCGTGGGAACGTGAGTTCCTCCTGCTCTCGGTTTAATCAGAGACTCACCAGGCCCGGCACACGCCGGGCTTGTTTGAATTGAGGTTTGCAATGACCAGCCCGACGAAGAACCCGCAGACACGCGCATGGCAAGCGCTGAGCAACGACCATCACCTGGCGCCGTTCAGCGACTATAAACAGCTGAAAGAAGTGGGCCCGCGCATCATCACCCAGGCCGACGGCGTGTACCTGTGGGACAGCGAAGGCAACAAGATTCTCGACGCCATGGCCGGCCTCTGGTGCGTGGCCATTGGCTACGGCCGCGATGAGCTGGCCGACGCCGCCGCCAAGCAAATGAAGCAGCTGCCGTTCTACAACACCTTCTTTATGACCGCGCATCCGCCGGTGCTGGAGCTGGCGAGAACCATCGCCGAGCTGGCGCCGCCGCACATGAATCATGTGTTCTTTACCGGCTCAGGTTCCGAAGGTAACGACACCATGCTGCGTATGGTCCGTCACTACTGGCAGGTGAAGGGCAAGCCGCAGAAGAAAGTCATCATCGGTCGCCTGAATGGCTACCACGGCTCCACCGTTGCCGGCGCCGCGCTGGGCGGTATGCAAGGCATGCACGAGCAGGCCGGCACGCTTCCCGACATCGTGCACATCCCGCAGCCTTACTGGTTCGGCGAAGGCGGCGACATGAGCCCGGCCGAGTTCGGCATCTGGGCCGCCGAGCAGCTGGAAAAGAAAATTCTCGAAGTCGGCGAAGACAAGGTCGCGGCGTTTATTGCCGAGCCGATTCAGGGCGCAGGCGGCGTGATTATTCCGCCAGACACTTACTGGCCGAAGGTGCGCGAGATTCTCGCCAAGTACGACATTCTGTTCGCCGCTGACGAAGTGATCTGTGGCTTCGGCCGCACCGGCGAATGGTTCGGCAGCGATTACTACGGCAACACGCCCGACCTGATGACCATCGCCAAGGGCCTGACCTCCGGTTACATCCCCATGGGCGGCCTGATCGTCAGCGACAAGGTCGCGCAAGTGATCAACGAAGGGGGCGATTTCAACCACGGCTTCACCTATTCCGGTCACCCGGTGGCCGCCGCCGTGGCGCTGGAAAACCTGCGGATCATTCGCGAAGAAAAGATTCTGGAGAAAGTGCGCGCCGAAACGGCACCGTATTTGCAGAAGCGTTTACGTGAGCTGGCGGATCACCCGCTGGTGGGTGAAGTGCGCGGTCTTGGCATGCTCGGCGCAATCGAGTTGGTGAAGAACAAAAAGACCCGCGAGCGGTTCGAGGGTAAGGGCGTGGGCATGATCTGCCGCGGCCACTGCTTCAACAACGGTCTGATCATGCGCGCTGTGGGCGACACCATGATCATTGCGCCACCGCTGGTAATCAGCAAAGACGAAATCGATGAGCTGGTGACCAAGGCACGTAAGTGCCTGGATCTGACCGCCAGTGCAGTACTGGGCTAAGCAGTAAATGGGCAGGCACGTTCGGGGCGAAATTTCGCTTCGAGTGCGCCGAAAAGTTGTAAACCCGCGCTGGTCCTTGCCAGACTGCACGGTGCGTTGGCCAGGCTCACCGAAGGGTGGCCGCCAAGGGGGCGGATGCAACGCTCCCCTGAGCAAACGCCACTGTTCGGATAACTACATAAAACAGGAGCTGTACGCATGAAAACATTCGGCAAGTCCTTTCTCGCGTTGTCCTTATTGGGAGTGATGGTCGGCGCGGTCCAGGCCGATGACAAAGTGCTGCACGTGTACAACTGGTCCGATTACATCGCACCGGACACCGTGGAAAAATTCACCAAAGAGACTGGCATCAAAGTCGTCTACGACGTGTACGACAGCAACGAAGTGCTCGAAGCCAAATTGCTGGCCGGCAAGTCGGGCTACGACATCGTCGTGCCGTCCAACTCCTTCCTGGCCAAGCAGATCAAAGCCGGCGTTTACCAGCCGCTCGATCGCAGCAAGCTGCCGAACTACAAGAACCTCAACCCCGAGCTGATGAAGACCCTGGAAATCAGCGACCCGGGCAACAAGTTCGCCATTCCTTACCTGTGGGGCACCATCGGTATCGGTTACAACGTCGACAAGGTCAAAGCCATTCTGGGCGACAACGCGCCGGTCGATTCGTGGGACCTGGTGTTCAAGCCAGAGAACATGGCCAAGCTTAAAGAGTGCGGCGTGAGCTTCCTGGATTCGCCGACCGAAATGCTGCCGGCCGCCCTGCATTACCTGGGCTACAAATCCGATAGCCAAGACCCCAAAGAGCTGGCCGCCGCTGAGGCGCTGTTCCTGAAAGTGCGTCCGTCGACCGCTTACTTCCACTCGTCCAAATACATCTCCGACCTGGCTAACGGCAACATCTGCGTGGCTATCGGTTATTCGGGCGACATCTACCAGGCCAAGTCCCGCGCTGAAGAAGCGAAGAACAAGGTCAACGTCGGCTACAACATTCCTAAAGAAGGTGCGGGTGCGTTCTTCGACACCGTGGCCATTCCGAAGGATGCCGCAAACCCGGAAGGCGCTTTGAAGTTCGTCGACTTCCTGCTCAAGCCAGAAATCATTGCTGAGATCAGTGACGAAGTGTCCTACCCGAACGGCAACTCCGCCGCCACCCCGTTGGTGAGCGAAGCCATTCGTAAAGACCCAGGCATCTACCCAAGCGAAGACGTCATGAAAAAGCTGTATGCGTTCCCTGACCTGCCGGCCAAGGTTCAGCGTTTGATGACCCGCTCCTGGACCAAAATCAAGTCTGGTAAGTAAGCGAACCAACACCTCTGGCGGTGACAACAAACCGCTGGAGGTGTGTCCGGAACCTGGGCGTCGACGAGGCCCACGGTTCTTCTGAAGATGTATTGCTCAGTAGTTGAAGTGCCGGGCTCTCAGCAGTGGCGTTTACAGTTTTTTGCGCCCCGCGATTGCCGTTTTGCCACCTGCTCACCGTACAAACGGCGCAGATGCGGTAACCCAACTGGCCACCGTTGATGGCCACATTGATCTAACAAAATGAGGATGGACGTGTGCGAACCTCTTTGCGCAAAACCCTGATAAGCGCCGCTGCCCTGATGGGCATCAGTGCCTTGGCCCAGGCCGAGCCGACCGTGCATGTCTACAACTGGACCGACTACATCGGCGAAACCACCCTGGCCGACTTCCAGAAAGCCACCGGGATCAAGCCGGTTTATGACGTCTTCGACTCCAACGAAACCCTCGAAGGCAAGATGCTCGCCGGCCACACCGGTTATGACGTCGTGGTGCCCTCGAACAACTTCTTGTCCAAGCAGATCAAGGCCGGCGTGTTCCAGAAACTCGACCGCAGCCAACTGCCCAATTTCAGTAACCTGGATCCCAAGCTGCTCAAGCAGCTCGACAAGGTTGATCCTGGCAATGTCTACGCCGTGCCTTACCTGTGGGGCACCAACGGCATTGGCTACAACGTCGAAAAAGTAAAAGCGGTACTGGGCGTCGACCACATCGACTCTTGGGCCATGCTGTTTGAGCCGGAGAACATCAAGAAACTGAGCCAGTGCGGCGTCGCCTTCCTCGACTCGCCGGACGAAATGTTCCCCGCCGTGCTGAACTACATGGGCCTGGACCCAAACAGCACCAACCCCGAGGACTATAAAAAGGCCGAAGCCAAACTGTTGGCCGTTCGCCCTTACGTCACCTATTTCCATTCCTCGAAGTACATCTCCGACTTGGCCAACGGCAACATCTGCGTAGCCGCTGGTTTTTCCGGCGACGTTTTCCAGGCCGCCTCGCGTGCCAAGGAAGCCGGCAAGGGCGTTGAGATCGCCTACAGCATTCCCAAAGAGGGCGGCAATTTGTGGTTCGACATGCTCGCCATTCCGGCTGACGCACCGAACGCCAAACAAGCCCACGCGTTCATCAATTTCCTGCTGGACCCCAAGGTCATCTCGCCCATCAGCGAGTACGTCGGTTACGCCAACCCCAACAGCAAAGCTGATGCGGTAATGGACCAAGAGCTGCGTAACGACCCGGCTGTTTACCCACCGCAAGAAGTGATCGACCGCCTGTACGTGTCGGTGCCGTTGCCGCAAAAACTGCAACGTGTTGAGACCCGTTCCTGGACCAAGATCAAATCCGGCAAGTAGTTCGCACAAGTCGTTATGACCTGAATAAGCACCACCGAAACAGCAGCGCGCACCTGGCGCTACTCACCCAGTAATCACCTGGTTTTCACCGGGTGATGATGAAAAAAGGCCGGCCCGTAGTGGGCTGGCCCTCAAAATAAAGTTGGGAGTTTTGTAATGGCAGTTGCCTCCGGCGCCTACAAGAAAGCCCTCGAGGGCGACCAGAAACCTAAAGAGGTTTTGGTCAAAATCGATCGGGTGACCAAGAAGTTCGACGAGACGATTGCAGTGGACGATGTGTCCCTGACAATCAACAAGGGTGAGATTTTCGCCCTGCTCGGCGGCTCAGGATCGGGTAAATCCACCTTGCTGCGGATGCTGGCAGGCTTTGAACGCCCAACCGAGGGACGGATTTTCCTCGACGGCCAAGACATCACCGATATGCCGCCTTACGAGCGGCCCATCAACATGATGTTCCAGTCGTACGCGCTGTTCCCGCACATGACCGTGGCGCAGAACATCGCCTTCGGTCTCAAGCAGGACCGCATGTCCAAGGCTGAAATCGACGAGCGCGTGAACGAGATGCTCAAGCTGGTGCACATGACCCAGTACGCCAAGCGCAAGCCGCATCAGCTCTCCGGTGGCCAGCGTCAGCGCGTGGCCCTGGCCCGTTCGCTGGCCAAGAGCCCGAAGCTGCTGCTGCTCGATGAGCCCATGGGCGCACTGGACAAAAAACTGCGTTCGCAAATGCAGCTCGAGCTGGTGGAAATCATCGAACGCGTTGGCGTGACCTGCGTAATGGTGACCCACGACCAAGAAGAGGCCATGACCATGGCCGAACGCATTGCCATCATGCACCTGGGCTGGATCGCGCAAATCGGCAGCCCCATCGATATCTATGAAACGCCCACCAGCCGCATGGTGTGCGAGTTCATCGGCAACGTGAACCTGTTCGAAGGCCACGTGGTGGAAGACATGGAAGGCCACGCCCTGATCGCCAGCCCGGATCTGGAACGCGCCATCTACGTCGGCCACGGGGTAACCACCTCCGTACAAGACAAACAAATCACCTACGCCATCCGACCCGAGAAGCTGTTGGTGACCACCGAAATGCCGACCTGCGAATACAACTGGTCGCGCGGCAAGGTGCATGACATCGCCTACCTGGGCGGCCATTCGGTGTTCTACGTCGAGCTGCCGAGCGGCAAGATCGTGCAATCGTTCGTGGCCAACGCGGAACGCCGCGGCGCCCGTCCAACCTGGGGCGACGAGGTGTACGTCTGGTGGGAAGACGATAGCGGGGTCGCGTTACGCTCATGAAAAGTCGAAAACTAAAAGCGCTGATGCCGACCGGCAGACACGCTGTCATTGGCGTGCCGTTCCTGTGGCTGTTTCTGTTCTTCATGCTGCCGTTCTTCATCGTTCTGAAGATCAGCTTCGCTGAAGCCGACGTCGCCATTCCGCCGTACACCGAGATCTACTCCTTCGTGGAGCAGAAGCTGCAGGTGATCCTCAACCTGGGCAACTACGTGATGCTCACCGAGGACGAGTTGTACATCTCGGCCTACCTCGGCTCGTTGAAGATGGCCTTCATCAGCACCGTGTTGTGCCTGGTCATTGGTTTCCCGATGGCCTACGGCATAGCCCGCGCCAACAAGGACACGCAAACCGTTTTGCTGCTGCTGATCATGATGCCGACCTGGACGGCCATCCTGATCCGCGTGTACGCCTGGATGGGCATTCTCAGCAACAACGGCCTGCTTAACGCGGCGTTGATGGGCATGGGGCTGATTAACGAGCCGCTGCAAATCCTCAACACCAACCTGGCGGTGTACATCGGCGTCGTTTACTCGTACCTGCCGTTCATGGTGCTGCCGCTGTTCGCCAACCTGGTGAAGCACGACCTGTCGTTGCTCGAAGCCGCCTCGGACCTGGGCTCAACCAACCTCAACAACTTCTGGAAAATCACCGTACCGCTGGCCAAGAACGGCATCATCGCCGGCTGCATGCTGGTGTTCATTCCGGTAGTGGGCGAGTTCGTGATTCCAGAACTGTTGGGCGGTCCGGAAACGCTGATGATCGGTAAGGTGTTGTGGCAAGAGTTCTTCAACAACCGCGACTGGCCGGTGGCCTCTGCCCTGGCGGTGGTGATGCTGGCGATCCTGATCGTGCCGATCATTCTGTTCAACCGTAGCCAAGCCAAAGAACTGGAGGGCAAAGCATGAAGCGCTTCAGTTTCTCGAACATCATGTTGGTGATGGGCCTGTTGTTCATCTACATGCCCATGGTGATTCTGGTCATCTACTCGTTCAACGCCTCCAAGCTGGTGACGGTGTGGGGCGGCTGGTCGGTGAAGTGGTACGTCGGCTTGCTCGACAACACCCAACTGATGAACTCCGTGGGCCGCTCGCTGGAAATCGCTTTCTACACCGCGATTTCGGCAGTGGTGCTCGGCACCCTGGCGGCATTCGTGCTGACCCGTATCACCCGCTTCAAGGGTCGCACCTTGTTCGGTGGTCTGGTCACCGCGCCGCTGGTAATGCCAGAAGTGATCACCGGTCTGTCGCTGTTGCTGCTGTTCGTGGCCATGGCGCAAATGATCGGCTGGCCGCAAGAGCGTGGCATTTTCACCATCTGGATCGCCCACACCACCTTCTGCGCCTCGTACGTGGCGGTAGTGGTATCGGCGCGCTTGCGTGAGTTGGACATGTCCATCGAAGAAGCGGCCATGGACCTGGGCGCCAAGCCCTGGAAAGTGTTCATGCTGATCACCATCCCCATGATCGCGCCGTCGCTGGCAGCGGGTGGCATGATGTCGTTCGCCCTGTCGCTGGACGACCTGGTGCTGGCCAGCTTCGTATCGGGCCCGGGTTCCACCACCCTGCCGATGGAAGTGTTCTCCGCCGTGCGTCTGGGCGTGAAGCCAGAGATCAACGCCGTGGCCAGCTTGATTCTGCTGGTGGTGTCGATCTTCACCTTCCTGGTCTGGTTCTTCAGCCGTAAGGCCGAGAAGCGTCGGTTGAAAGCGATTCAGCAGGCCATGGACGAAACCACCGGTGCGGCCAATGCCGCGGGGCCGGATAGTCGTCGGGATCCGTCGCAGAAGCATGCGACTGCGTGATTTGTTGGTTGTGAAAAAAACGCCCTTCGGGGCGTTTTTTTATCGAGCGGGAAAAATAGGCGTTGGGTCGGCCCTCACCCCTAGCCCCTCTCCCGCAAGCGGGAGAGGGGAACTCAATCACCGATTTAGCCTGTTACGCGGTTAAGCCCCTCGCCCGCTTGCGGGAGAGGGCGGGGGGTGAGGGCCAGCCCCAACGCAAAACCCACGCCATAAAAAAAGCCCCGCACTCGCGGGGCTTTGCATAACAACGATCTTTACTTAGCCGGCACCAACTTCAACGTTCCTTTGGTATTGGCCGCCACTTCCGACTCTTCAAAATGCTGCGGCACATACCCGCCCTGAATGTAGGTTTGCGCCTGGTCGGAATAGTGCGCATCAAACGCCACGCCGCTTTGCCCAACCGGGTTAATGCCCAGGCTGTGCGCCGCATCGCCAAAGTCGATCAGGCGACGGGTCGAAGGCCCATACACCACGCCCCACGGCGCCGGGCCAACGGGGGCGGTGAGGTTGTTGGGCACTTCGTGACTACCCGGTGCGGCGAACGGGCCGACGTTGAACAGTTTGTCCAACGGCTTCTGCGCGCCCAGCGGGTGGCCGTGTGTGAGGGTGTGCAGCTTGCCCCATTGCCAGTTTTTCGAGTCGTCGCCAGCGGTGGTTTTCAAATGCGCGATGCTCGCCTGCCAGGCCGCTTTTACGGTGTCGGCGCGGGTTTCTTTGGCTGGCGTGGTGCGATTGTCCCACCACGGCGAATGCTCGTCGGCCGCCAGCAGCGGCAACGCCACGTCGAAGGAGCGGGTGGCCAGCAGGTTGGTGAAGAAGGCATCGCCCAACTCGTCGCGCATAGCGGCGTCTGCCAGTTGGTAGATGAGCTGGTTGAAGATCGTCGCGCTCACAGAGTCCAGCGGGTAGTCGCCTTTCCAGGAGCTCAACTGCTCCAGCATAGGAATTTCCTTAGGGTCGGTGACCACGGTGCGCAACACCGGCAGCAGCGGTTGAAGCACGCGGTTGGCATAGTCGGTGCCGGTGTCCAGTTGCAGCGCCTGGCTGTTTTCCAGGTTCCACTTCACGCTGCTGTCGGCCAGGTGCGCGTTGAGGCGCGCGCCACGGTCGGCGAGGTTGTAGTAGCCCGGCACTTCCATGCCGGTGGGCGATACCGGTTGGAAGTTGGCCGACACGATGTAACCGCGCGCCGGGTTCTCTTCCTGCGGGTTGGCGCTAAAGGGGTAGAAGCCGTTTTTATCCGCCTCGTGGGTGCTGCCGTCGAGGATGAACGTCGGGTTCACGCCTTCCGGGCGGATGGGCAGTTGCGCGGCGGCCCACCAGCCGATATCGCCCTTGGCGTTAGCCCACACCAGGTTCAGGCCCGGCGACTGAATTTTCGCCCCGGCGCTGCGCATTTTCTCCACGGTGTTAGCGCGGTTCAGCTCGTAGAAACCTTGCAACACTGGGTTCTCGGTTTCCAGGAATGCCCACCACATGGCAATCGGCGTTTTGCCGGCCGAGGCGCCGAGGGCGTCGTTGATGATCGGGCCGTGGGGCGACTGGCGCAGGGTCAGTTTGACCGGCGCGGCGTCCTTGACCTTGATCTCTTCTTCGCGGGTTTGCAGGTCGGCCCACTGGCCGTTCACCCACACTTGATTGGGGTTGTCCGGGTTGACCTTCTCGGCGATCAGATCCAGGTCATCGTTCTGGAACATGGTCAGGCTCCAGCCGAAGTCCATGTTGTGGCCCAGCGAGGCGAACGGGTTCAGCGCCTGGTGATGGCCGTACAGCTCAAAGCCCGGCGCCGACAGCTGCGCTTCGTACCACACCGCCGGCACGGCGAAGCGAATGTGCGGGTCGCCGGCCAGCAGCGGTTTGCCGCTTTGCGTGCGGCTGCCGGAAATGGTCCAGGCGTTGCTGCCTTCAAACTGCGGCAGGCCGGCCTCCACCAGCGCGTCGTGGCTGAGGCGGGCGATGGCGTTGAGGTCTTTCCAGTCGTTGCTCGCCAGTGCGGCCTGGCCGATGGCGCCTTGCGGCTTCCAGTTCAGGTCGAAAATTTTCAGGTAGTCCGGGCCCAGCTCATCGCGCACATAGGTGAGCACCGGTTCGGTCCGGAACGCAGCGGCGAAGCTGTAGGCCATGTAGCCGGCGACGCTCAAGGTGTCTTCGGGTGTAAACGGCCGGGGCTGGATGCCCAGCAGGTCGAACTCGATGGGTTTCGGATGGCTGGCCTGGAACTGGTTGACGCCATCCAGGTACGCCTCCAGCCCTTTGAAGGCCGGTGTGTTGTGGTCGAGCTTGGGCACATAGGCGTCGGCGTGTTCGCGCAGGCGCAGGGTGCGGAACAGGCGGTCGGTGTCCACCAACTTGGCGCCGAGCACTTCGGCCAGTTCACCACGGGCCAGGCGCCGCAACATTTCCATTTGGAACAAACGGTCCTGGGCATGCACGTAACCCAGGGCGCGATACATGTCGGCCTCGTTCTGCGCCTTGATATGGGGTACGCCGCGCTCGTCGTAGCGCACGCTGACCGCGCCATCCAGGTGAGCCAGTTGCACCTGGCCATCGCGCATCGGCTGTTTACTGTGGATGTACCAGGTGGCGCCAGCCGCTACGGCGGCTACCACCACGGCAAGAGCGGTCAGGGTGCGTTTCATTGTCGAGTCCTTATTGTTATGCGCAGCGACGGCGGGGCGCGCGTGCTGCATTTTGCGCAGCGCGATTGCCTCGCGGCATTGACCAAACATTCGAACAGTGAAAATCTCCGGTCAATTCGATTGCCGCCAGGCCGCCCATGTCCACCACCGCTGCCGTGCTTACCCATTCACCGACCATGCGCCGCTTGCTGTACGAGGGGCTGATGAGCCTGGGTTGGGACCCGACCGACACCTACCGCCGCGCTTATCAGGGCGTGCCCCTGGCGGCGCCGTCGGTGTCCGGGCGCGAGGAGCACGACAACGCGCCGCTGTTCTGGGAAGCCCTGCAAGACCTCACTGGCGATTGCGATATCGGTCTGCACCTCGCCGAAGTCATGAAGCCACGGCCGTTGGACGTGGTCAGTTACCTGCTGCTGGCCAGTCGCGACCTGCGCGAAGCGCTGCACTGTTTCGTGCGCTATCAGCACATTTTGTCCGGCGGTTTCGCCGCGCATCTACAAGAGCACGGCGACACCGTGCGGCTGGTGCTGGACCTCAACTACCGAGGCTTTGGCTCGTTGCGCCAGCAGATCGAATGCTTGGCGCTGCTGCTGATCAAGATGCTCGGCAGCGTCACCGATGAAGAGTTTCGCGTGCTGGGCGTGGAGTTTCGTCATCCCGCGCCACGCCGGCTCAGTGAACACAAACGCCTGTTTGGCCTGACCCCCAGCTTTGGCCAGGCCCACGACGCGCTGCTGTTCGCCAGTAGCCTGCTCAACCGCCCTTCGCGCAGCGCCAATCCTCGGCTGTTTGCCTTGCTCAGCCAGCAGGCGGAATTGGAGCTGCAAGAGCTGGGCGAGAACCAATTGCTCAACCGGGTGCGCTACTGGCTGCAACTGCATCTGGGCCAGACGCTCTGCACCTTGCTCAATTGCGCCGAAGCGCTGCACCTGAGCGGGGGCGCCTTGCAGCGCGCCTTGGCGCAGCAAAACAGCAGCTTTCGCGAGCTGCACGAAGAAGTCCGGCGCCAGCACGCCATGCAACTGCTGGAAGCGGGCCAGCCGATTCGAGAGGTGGCGCGCGCCTGTGGCTTCGCCGAGTTGTCGCCGTTCTACCGCGCTTTTCGCCGCTGGCAAGGTATGACGCCGCAGGCGTATCAACTCAGGGCGCGGCGGCCGGCGTAGCCCACTGACAGAAGCAGCCCACGGCCAGTGTGTGCGTGGCGTTTACGGTGCGGCCTTGGGCCAGTGCTTCCAGAATCGGCTCGATAAAGCTGTTGCTGGAGGTGCAGGTGGCGCCCTCGCTGTAGGGGCCGAAGTAGGCGAGGTTGCCGTTTTTATCCCAGATGCCCACGGCGGGGCTGGCGGGCAGATGGTCGGCGCCGGGGAAAGCGGTGAGCGGTTGCAGGGCGCTGAGGGTGTCCGGCAGTTGGCCGTTGCTGCCGGGTTTTTGCACGCCGTAAAAGGCCACGCCTTGTGGCCCGAAGCGCGCCAGCAGCTCGGCCAGATGCTGCTGGTTGCCGACGTTGCACGGGCAGGCCGGGTCCCAGAAGTGCACCACGCGAATCGGTCCCGGCCCGGCCAGCTGCGCCGGCAGTTGCAGTGGGTCGCCGGAGAACAGTGCGGTGGTTTCGGCAAACGGGCGGATATAACGCGCCTCATACCACCAGAATGCACTGAGCATGGCGCCCAGCCAGACGACGGCAAGCAAGGTGGCGAGTACGGTTTTTCGGCTGGGGCGCATGGCAAATCGTTCGGTGGCGGGTTGTTAGCTTGCCACGGAAGGCCGCGCAGCCGAAACTTCCCAGCCATTGCGGCGCCGTTTGTGTGAGCCGCGGTTTTCTTCCGACATCCACGGATGCCCCATGTCAGAACCCGTCCAGCCCGATTCCCTCCGCGCGCAATTGCGACCCTTGGCCGCGGCGCATGCCGAGCCGCCAGAGGCTCAGGTTTATCGGCAGTTCTATCGGCTGAATATTCCCGGCGCCACCTGCCGACTCGGGGTTGTGACCGTTGATGGTTACGAGGTAGTGACGCAGCTGTGGTTGCCACCCGCGCCCACCGCCACGCTGGTGCTGCAACACGGCTACTACGATCACATGGGCTTGTATCGCCACGTAATCGCCTGGGCGCTGGGCATGGGCTTCGCCGTGCTGGCGTGCGACTTGCCGGGCCATGGTTTGTCTAGCGGCCCGCGCGCCAGCATTGGCGAATTCAGCGAATACCAGGCCGTGTTCAAGGCCGTGCTGGCCGAAGCCGCCAGCCTCGACTTGCCGCGGCCGTGGCACTTGTGTGGGCAGAGCACGGGCGGGGCGATCATCGTCGACTTTCTGCTGAATAACCCGGTGCGTGCCGAAATCGGTGAAGTGCTGCTGCTGGCGCCGCTGGTGCGCCCGCGTGCGTGGGGCTGGTCGAAGCTCAGCTACCGCGTGCTGCGCCACTTCGTCACCGAAATTCCGCGACGCTTCAGCCCTAACTCCAATGACGCGGAATTCCTCACCTTCATTCAGGCCGATCCACTGCAACCGCTGAGTTTGCCCACTGCTTGGGTGGGCGCGTTATCGCGCTGGGTGCCGGGTATCGAGCGGGCCAAGGTGATTCAGCGGCGCGTGGTGATCGTGCAGGGCGATGCAGATATGACCGTCGACTGGCGTTTCAACCTTGAGGTGCTGCGCAGCAAGTTCAGCGAGGTGACGGTGCTGATGGTGGAAGGCGGGCGGCATCACCTGGCCAATGAAAGCGCGGAGATTCGCCAGCGCTACTTTGCGTTTTTGAGTGAGCAGTTTTCGCGCTGATTGTTGCCGCTCAAATACCCGGATTGGCTGCCGGGTTCGGCGCCGCCGCTGCCGGCTGGCCCACCGCCAGGCCTGCACGCATCGCCTCCAGCGCCGCCTGGTAGTAGGCCTTGCCATCGGCTGATTCGGCGAACATCACAAACTCATCCAACTCCGGGTCGGACAAGCCGCTGTACACGTACAGCAGCGTGTTATCGACGTCGGCGCCAATCTGCTGCATCAACCGCTGGCGCTGGCTTTGCAGCATGCCTTGCGCCTGGCCGCCGCCGAGCAAGCCGGGAATCATCTGGCTCAGGCTGTCAGCCGCGACCCCAGCCAGCGCCAGGCTCACTTCTGCGCCCGCTTCCTTGGCCGGCAGCGCCTGGGCCAGGTGGCGAATCAACAAGGCGCGGGTGGCTTCAGCCTGAATGCGCGGAATACCGTTGGCGTGCTTGGCCAGCTCTTCCGGGCGCGTGGCATCGACTTCGGCCTGAACGATTTTGCGCCCCAGCGGCGACTGGAAAAACGCCAACGCGGGCGCCGGGTTGGGCAGTTTCTCGCGCAGGGTGGCTTCACCGCGCTGGTCCATCGCCTCGGGTGCGAAGCGCTGGTTGCTGTTGTTGACCAGGGTTTGATAGACGGCGTCCGGCAGGCTGGCGCGGTAGCGTTCCTGTGCGGCTTTCAGGGCCGCGTTGAAGTGCGCGCGTTGTTGCGGCCAGCCGGCGGTTTCATAGAGCTGGCTGTGCTCGTCGGCCAGGCTTGGCAAGGTGCAAAACAACAAGACGAGGGCAAAGAGGGCGCGCATAAAG
This sequence comes from Pseudomonas sp. AC229, assembly GCF_979254655.1. Lineage (NCBI taxonomy): Bacteria > Pseudomonadati > Pseudomonadota > Gammaproteobacteria > Pseudomonadales > Pseudomonadaceae > Pseudomonas > Pseudomonas sp. AC229. The sequence goes on along the minus strand of NZ_CEEDHK010000011.1, from coordinate 202,416 downwards.
ACTCCTGTCGGGCAGGCCGCTATTTTCAGCGGCATGGCGTGGGCTTGTCGAGGCGCGTGAGCGGCGCTGATAGAATCGCCGGCATGCCCACTCCATCCGAAACGCTTCTGCTCGATAACGCGCTGCTGACCACCCTTGTCGACAACCTCGCCGACAAGGGTTGGTCGCAGCACGACCTGTTTATTCCACAGGCTCTGACCGGCGAATTGGCCACTGAGTGCCAACAACGTGCCGCCGATGGCCGCCTGGCACGCGCGGGTGTCGGCCGAGGTGCCGCGACTCAAGTGCGCGAAGGCGTGCGCGGCGACAGCATTCAGTGGCTGGAGCCGGGCGAAAGCGTGGCCACCGATGCCTACCTGAGCGTGATGGATCAACTGCGGCTGACGCTGAATCAAGCGCTGTACCTGGGCCTGGACGATTACGAAAGCCACTTTGCGCTGTACCCGCCCGGCGCGTTTTACCAGCGCCATGTCGACCGTTTCCGCGACGATGACCGCCGCACCGTGTCGGCCGTGTTGTACCTGAACGAAGGCTGGTTAGCCGAGCAAGGCGGGGCGTTGCGCATTTACCCTGCCGAGCAGCCTTACGACATCGCGCCCTTAGGCGGGCGACTGGTGATTTTCATGTCCGGCGAGTTGCCCCATGAAGTGCTGCCGGCGACGCGGGAGCGCTTGTCGTTGACGGGTTGGTTTCGCCGCCGAGAGGCCTAGCACCCCGCTGTTTTCGAAGGGCGGCCGGCGTCTGTTGCGATCAGTGCCCCCACACCTTGATCGTGCCGTGCAAATCGGTGATATCGCGCACCTCCAAACTGCCTAAACGACTCTCGCCGACGAACATGTCGCTGGCCACGCGCAGGCGAATGCGTTGCGCCGGCAGGCCGCTGGCGATCAGTTGCTCGTTGATGGTGGTGAGATCCGGCAGGGTGAATTGCAGCTGCTGCTGGCCGTTGGCGCCGGTCACCACGTCGACCATCAGGGTGGGCTGGTTAACGCCAAAAATCGGCAGCACCAACCCCAATTGCGCCGGGCCCAGGGCAAAGCTTCCACCGGCTCCGTTGGGGCAGTCGCTGGCGGTGACGCAGCCGTTGTCGATTTTCACGTTGCGCAGCGACACGTTGCCACCGGTGTCGCTGAAGCGGATCTGGTTGATGCGCGCCTGCAAGTCGAGGCGAATGCTGATGCCGGCTTGGCCTGCCACGTCGCTCAGGGCGGGATTGTCCAGCGGCTGCAAGTCCGCCAGGCACGGCGTGGCGAACAGTAGAGCGAGAGCGGCAGGTGCGATTGTTTTTATCATTGCGGCACTTCCTTGATGGGCGACCGGCAGTCTGGCGAGCGGCCTGGCAAGGCGCCAGCGGCGCGCGCGGGTTCCCGTCGAAGGATGGGCCTGCAAGCCGCGTAAACCGGGCTTTTGCAGGTTATTGCCGGCCAAGCCACACCTTCGATAGTGGCCGGTTTTGGCCGTGTTACCGGCGGTGACCTGGAACGCCCGTCAAGCGCTGGAGCCGGGCGCTTGAAGCGCAGGCGTTATGCCTGAACCGTCCTACACTCTGGTGGTCATTAAATGAGCAGCTCGGACAACGGGCGGTTTCTAATAAGGATCCAGGAGGGCTCAACCATGCACATGAAGTTGTTCACCCCGGCCGTTCAGGCTGCGCTGTTGATGGCCATGGCGTTGGGCGCCAGTTCCGCCAGCGTGGCCGCCACCACCCCCGAGCCCGCCGTGCCAATTGAAGTGACGCAAACGGCGCAGCTGTACTTTATCGAACCCCACGACGGCGCCACCGTTGACCGTCCCTTCGCGATCAAATTCGGCCTACGCACCGTGACAGTGACGCCAGGCATGTCGCCGCCGGTAATGAGCGCGCCAGACAACGAGATTCACCTGCTGATCGATGCACCGCCGGTGTCGGCCAACATGCCGGTGCTGCGTAGCGACCAGGTGCGGTTGTTGTCGGAAGACAAAGCCGAGAAATTCGTATTGCCCAGCGGCCCACACCGCTTGCAGCTGGTGCAGACCGACAAGAACGGCGTACCGGCGCCGATGCCGGTGGTTTCGCCGGTGATTAATATCACGGTGAAATAGTGCTTTTTTGGGAGCGGCTGGGCGGTATGCCGATTAGCCGCGATGCTGTTTAAGTCAAAAGCATCGCGGCTGAAGCCGCTCCCACAGGAAGGGGTTTTTTGGGTAATGAAAAAGGGAGGCCGAAGCCTCCCTTTTTCATTACAGCGATCAAGATCGAGCGAGCTAGAGCCGGGCGAGGCGAAATCGGTTTTTTAAGCGGAGTTGGCTGTAGCCAATGAGCATTCAAAAACCGATTTCAACGCAGCCCGGCCGACGCGCAGCCGATCGTTTAGTTAAAACAGAACGCGGCTGCGAATGGTACCGGTCACGTGCTGAAGTTTTTCCAGCGCCAGGTCCGAGTACTCCGCATCCACGTCAATCACCACATAACCCACCTTGGCGTTGGTTTGCAGGAATTGACCCGAGATGTTGATGCCGTTGTCGGCGAACACCTTGTTGATTTCGCTCATCACACCCGGAATGTTTTCGTGGATGTGCAGCAAACGGTGCTTGCCCGGGTGCGCCGGCAGGGCCACTTCGGGGAAGTTGACCGAAGACACGGACGTACCGTTGTCGCTGTATTTGACCAACTTCTCAGCCACTTCCAGACCAATGTTGGCCTGGGCTTCGGCGGTGGAACCACCGATGTGCGGGGTGAGAATGACGCGGTCCAGGCCACGCAGCGGGCTTTCGAATTCTTCGTCGTTGGACTTCGGCTCCACCGGGAACACGTCGATGGCAGCGCCGATCAGGTGCTCGTCTTTGATCGCCTGAGCCAGATGCTCCAGTTCAACCACGGTGCCGCGCGCCGCGTTGATCAGAATGCCGCCCTTTTTCATGGCGCGGATTTCCGCTTCGCCGATCATCCACTGGGTGGACGGCAGTTCCGGCACGTGCAACGACACGATGTCGGCCATGCCCAGCAGGTCGTGCAACTTGGCAACCTGAGTGGCGTTGCCCAGCGGCAGTTTGGTCACGGTGTCATAGAAGAACACTTGCATGCCCAGCGCTTCGGCCAGAACCGACAGCTGCGTGCCGATGGAGCCGTAGCCGACGATGCCCAGCTTCTTGCCGCGAATTTCGAACGAGTTGGCGGCGGACTTGATCCAGCCACCGCGATGGCACGAGGCGTTTTTCTCCGGGATGCCGCGCAACAGCAGAATCGCCTGAGCCAGCACCAGCTCGGCGACCGAACGGGTGTTGGAGTACGGGGCGTTGAACACGGCGATACCGCGTTCGCGGGCGGCGTCGAGGTCGACCTGGTTGGTGCCGATGCAGAAGCAACCGACGGCGATCAGCTTCTTGGCGTGGTCGAACACCGACTCGGTGACCTGGGTACGCGAGCGAATGCCGATGAAGTGCACATCGGCGATCTTTTCTTTGAGCTCAGCGTCCGACAGGGCGCCTTTGAGGTACTCGATGTTGCTGTAGCCGGCCGCTTTCAGCGTGTCGACAGCGTTCTGGTGCACACCTTCGAGAAGAAGGAACTTGATCTTGCTCTTGTCGAGAGAGGTCTTGCTCATCTGAGTACCTGTTTGTCCCGGTAGAAAAGTCAGGGAAAGCCAGCGTCGCGGGCAGCCCGTTTCGGCGTCGCGCCGCTGCCGCAAAACCGAGCACAGAGCACGATTCGCGGGGGGCGTATGCTAGCATGTCTTCCTTTTTACTTGCTCGGTTGCGACCTGAAAGGTTCTCAGGGCGACCATGAATTGCGTGAGAGTTCCGTAGATGACCGACGTTGCCCTGATTGAACAACTCAAGACCCTGGTCGAGCCTGGCAAGGTACTTACCGACGCCGATTCGCTGAACGCCTACGGTAAAGACTGGACCAAACACTTCGCCCCCGCGCCATTGGCCATCGTGTTTCCGAAAACCACCGAGCAGGTTCAGGCGATCGTCCGTTGGGCTAATGAACAGAAGGTTGCGCTGGTGCCATCAGGCGGCCGCACCGGGCTTTCCGCCGCTGCCGTGGCGGCCAATGGCGAAGTGGTCGTGGCGTTCGACTACATGAACCAGGTGCTCAGCTTTAACGAATTCGACCGCACCGCCGTCTGCCAGCCAGGCGTGGTGACCAAGCAATTGCAGATGTTCGCCGAAGAAAAAGGCCTGTACTACCCGGTGGACTTTGCCTCCGCTGGCTCCAGCCAGATTGGCGGCAACATCGGCACCAATGCCGGCGGCATCAAAGTGATTCGCTACGGCATGACCCGCAACTGGGTGGCCGGTTTGAAAGTGGTGACCGGCAAAGGCGACCTGCTGGAGCTGAACAAAGACCTGATCAAAAACGCCACCGGCTACGACTTGCGTCAGCTGTTTATTGGCGCTGAAGGCACGCTGGGTTTTGTCGTCGAAGCCACCATGCGCCTCGACCGCGCGCCGCAGAACCTCACCGCCATGGTGCTGGGCGCCGCCGACTTCGACTCGATCATGCCGGTGCTGCACGCCTTCCAGAACAAGCTCGACCTCACCGCCTTCGAATTCTTCTCCGACAAAGCCCTGGCCAAAATCATGGGCCGTGGCGATGTGCCGGCGCCGTTCGAAACCGAATGCCCGTTCTATGCCCTGTTGGAATTTGAAGCCACCACCGAAGAAGTCGCCGAAGCGGCCCTGGCGACCTTCGAGCACTGCGTGGAGCAAGGTTGGGTGCTGGACGGCGTGATGAGCCAAAGCGAGCAGCAGTTGCAGAACCTGTGGAAGCTGCGCGAGTACATCTCTGAAACCATCTCGCACTGGACGCCGTACAAGAACGACATCTCCGTGACCGTCGCCCAGGTGCCGGCGTTCTTGCATGACATCGATGCCATCGTTGGCGAGCACTACCCGGATTTCGAAATCGTCTGGTTCGGGCATATCGGTGACGGCAACCTGCACCTGAACATCCTCAAACCCGACAACCTGAGCAAAGACGAGTTCTTCGCCAAGTGCGCCACGGTGAACAAGTGGGTGTTTGAGACCGTGCAGAAGTACAACGGCTCGATCTCCGCTGAACACGGCGTGGGCATGACCAAGCGCGATTACCTGACCTACAGCCGTTCCGAGGCCGAGATCGCCTACATGAAGGCCATCAAGGCCGCGTTCGACCCGAACGGCATCATGAACCCGGGCAAGATTTTCGCCTTGTAAGCTCTGTTTCCAGGTCTGGCCTATCGCGGCTAAAGCCGCTCCTACAAAACTGCGCTATCTGTAGGAGCGGCTTTAGCCGCGATAGGCCCCAACTCAATTCAGGAGTGTTTATGAGCTACCAACACCGCTACCTCGACGGCACCACCATCCATTTCCCCATCGGCAAAGTGGTGTGCGTGGGCCGCAACTACGCCGAGCACGCCAAAGAACTGAACAACCCGGTGCCCACCGAGCCGCTGCTGTTTATCAAACCGGGCAGCTGCGTGGTGGAAGCCGAAGGCGGCTTCAGCATTCCGACCGACCGTGGCGGCGTGCATTACGAAGCGGAAATTGCCGTGCTGATCGGCAAGCCGCTGTCGCGTAAACCCAATCAGGAAGAAGTGCTCGACGCCATCTCCGGCTTCGCTCCGGCGCTGGACCTGACGCTGCGTGACGTGCAAGCCAAGCTCAAGGAAAAGGGTTATCCGTGGGAAGTGGCCAAGTCGTTCGACGGCGCCTGCGTGCTGGCGCCCTTTGTCAGCAGCGATGCGGTAAGCGACCTGACCGAGATCGGCATTCGTCTGAGCATCAACGGTGAAGTGCGCCAGGACGGCAGCAGCGCGTCGATGCTCAATCCAATTCTGCCGATCATTGCCCACATTGCCGGGCACTTCAGCTTGCAGCCCGGTGACGTGATTCTCACTGGCACGCCAGCCGGCGTTGGGCCGTTGAACCAAGGTGATGAATTGCTGCTCGAACTGGTCGGCCATTCGAGCGTGACGACCCGCGTTCTGTAAGCGGCGCTGCGTACAAGCGCTGTAATTACTAATGGGTGGGATAACCGCGAACGGCTGATGTACAGTTCGGCACTGCCCGCGCCGGCTTTGCGCGGGTTCGCGGTTGTTCACGGATGATCAAACCGTAATCTCCTGCTTTGGCGGCTAGCTTGCTGCTGCAGTAACAGAGAACGTCCCATGCCCACCGCTCGCTCCGTTTCGTTTCGTCGCAACTGGCCCTGGCTGCTGCTCGCCTTTGTGCTGCTCACCGTTGCGGTGCTCACCTATACCCAGCATTGGCTTGGCCAGGTGAAGTACTGGGCGGATGAAGACAACTTCGACCCGGCCGAGCGCGCCGCCAGCATCTGGCTTCCCGGCTACCGCCCGGTGATTCAAGCCAAACCCCTGAAAGACCTCGAGGACGATGAAACCTCGGACCTCACGTACAACCCCGACTCCAAAACCCTGTTCACCGTTACCGGCAAAGAGCCGCTGTTGGTGGAACTGAGCCTGGACGGTGAAGTGCTGCGGCGCATAGCCCTGGTTGGTTTTTCCAACCCCGAGGGCGTGGCGATGCTGAGTAATGGCAACATGGCGATCACCGACGAGCGCCGCCGTACGCTGTCGATTTTCAAGCTCGGGCCGGTCGCTCTGGAACTGCGCGCCATCGACACCCGCGAGTTCGACCTGGGCTACGCCGAGTCCGGCAACAAAGGCTTTGAAGGCATCGCTTGGGATCCCGCGCAGAAGCGCCTGCTGCTGGGCAAAGAGCGTTCGCCAACGGCGCTGTTCAGTTGGAGCAGTGACGGCACCGCAGGATTGGCCGGGCAGATGGAGCCGCTGCCTAGCGACGAGCTGTATATGCGCAATATCTCGGCTCTGAGCGTCGATCCACGCACCGGCCATTCGCTGGTGTTGTCGGCTCAATCCAAGCTGCTGCTGGAAATGGACGAGCACGGTCAGCCGGTCAGCTTTATCAGTTTGTACGGCGGCATGAACGGTCTGCACGACAGTATTCCGCGCGCCGAAGGCGTGGCCATCGATGAGCAAGGCACCATCTATATGGTCAGCGAGCCGAACCTGTTCTACGTGTTCCGCAAAGAGAAAGCGGCCGACCCGTCTTAAGCTTGGATTAAGGCGCTATTCAGTTTCAGTTCAGGTGCGCTGCTTAACCTGACCCCGTCATTTACCAGAACGGGATTGTCCTGATGAACCTGAAAACCCACGCACTCGCCCTGTTGTTTGTTCCGCTGCTGTCCGGCACCGCCTTGGCTGCCGGCGGTTACACCGGCCCTGGCGCCACCCAGCAAATCACCAGCGTAGCCGCTGCGCTGGACGCCGCCGACGATGCGCCGGTGGTGCTGCAAGGCCAGATCGTCAAACGCCTGAAGGGTGATCGCTACGAATTCAAAGACGCCAGCGGCACCATCGAAGTGGAAATCGACGATGAAGACTGGCCGCCCCAAGCCATCTCCGACAGCGCCAAGGTCAAGCTCACCGGTGAAGTTGAGCGCGATCTGATGAGCCGCGAAGTGGACGTGGATATCGTCGAAGTGATGTAAACACTGCACTGCAAAAAGCCCGCCCTGGCATTCCACCGGGGCGGGCTTTTTTGTGGCTGACACACCGCGCGCTTAGGCGACGCTCTCGAACCCTTGCAGCACGTTGATGGCGTTAATGCCGATCTCCTCGACCGCGTAACCGCCCTCCATCACGAACAAGGTCTGCAAGCCGAGCTTGCCGATGACCTCGCCCATGCGCAGGTAATCGGGGCTGTCGAGTTTGAACTGCGAGATGGGGTCGGACTTGTAAGTGTCCACGCCCAGCGACACCACCAACGCATCCGGCGCGTAGGCCTGAATCTGCCGGCAGGCGTCGGCCAGGGCCAGACTCCACACCGACCAGTCGCTGCCCTCGGCTAATGGGTAATTGATGTTGAAGCCGCTGCCGACGCCGGCGCCTTTCTCATCGGCGAAGCCAAGGAAATAGGGATACTCGAACCGTGGGTCGCCGTGAATGGAGGTGAACAGCACGTCGGCGCGTTCGTAGAAAATATCCTGCGTGCCGTTGCCGTGGTGGTAATCCACATCCAGCACGGCCACGCGGTTGGCGCCGAGGTCGAGCAGGGCTTGCACGGCAATGGCGGCGTTGTTCAGGTAGCAATAACCGCCCATGTAGTCAGCGGCTGCGTGGTGACCTGGCGGCCGGCACAGGGAAAACACCCCGCGCGCGCCTTTCGCCAGTTCGGCCTGGCCGGTCAGGGCGACGTTGGCCGAACTTAGAATCGCCTGCCAGGTGCCGGCCGTAATCGGCGCGCCGGCATCAAACGAGTAGTAGCCCAAACGACCGTCGATGGCGGTCGGTTCTACCTGACGCAGGCGCCGGGTCGGCCAGGCGATGGGCAGCATGTCGTGCTGGCGGCCGATGGCCTGCCAGTCGCTCCAGGCGTTCTGAAGGAAGCGCACAAAGCCTTCGCTGTGCACTCGACGAATCGGCGCCAGGCCGAAATCCAGCGGCGCGTGCACATCGCCCAGGCCCACGGCCTTGGCGCGGTCGAGCACCATGTCGGCGCGGCTGGGCATCTCAAAACACGGCGTGAACTGGCCGCCGATCAACTCGTACTTGCCGTGGTGCAGGTGATGGTCGTCGCTATAAATCGTCAGCATGGGGGTGCCCTCAGGAGCAGGCCTGTGAAAGAGGGTTTGTATGGGGCTTTTGTAGGAGCCAGCTTGCTGGCGAAGCTGTTGATTTAAAAAGTTTCGCCAGCAAGCTGGCTCCTACAAGGAGACCGGGCGGCGCTTATTTCTTCAACTTGGTCCACACCTTGGCGCGCAGGGCCAGGGCTTTGGGGGAGCAGAGTTCGAAGGGTTTCAGGCGGTCGAGTTTGTCGGCCGGGGTGTTGATGGCCGGGTCGTCGAACAGTTCTTTGTCCATGAACTTGTCCGAGCCTTCGATGGCGTTGTTGTACTTGGCGAAGTTGGAGGCGGCGGCGATGTTTTCCGGTTTCATCATCCAGTTGATGAAGGCGTGGGCTTCGGCCACGTTGGTGGCGTCTTTGGGAATGGCGAAATTGTCGATAAACACCCTAATGCCTTCTTTCGGGTACACGTAAGTAAGGCTCGCGCGCTGGGCCTGGGCGCGGTGGAAGGCGCCGTTCCATTGCTGGTGCATTGTCACTTCACCGGCGGCCATGCGCTCGATAGTGCCGTCGCTGTTGTACATGGCCAGGGAAGGTTTCTGCTTGAGCAGCAGGTCCTGAATTTTCTGCGCAGCTTTCGGGTCTTCGGTGCACTGGTCGATGCCCAGGTAGAACGCGGCCGGCACGAACAATTCTTCGATCGAATTCAACGCCACGACTTTGCCTTTAAGTTCGGGGTCGGGCTCGAAGAAGGGTTTCCAGCTTTCTTCCAGTTTGCCGCCGGGCACCTTGGCGGTGTCGTAGCTGTAACCCGTAGTGCCCCACAGATACGGCACGCTGTAGTCGTGGCCCGGATCGAAGCTCAGGGTTTTGAAGGTGTCTTTGAGCAGGGCGAGGTTGGTCAGCTTGCTCTTGTCGAACTTCTGCAGCAGGTCTTCTTTGACCATGATTTCGATAAAGCTGTCCGAGGGCACCACCACGTCGTACGCGCCGCCGCCGGCTTTGAGTTTGGCCAGCAGGGTTTCGTTGGAGTCGTAGGCGTCGAGCGTGGCCTTGATGCCGGTGTCGGCTTCGAATTTTTTCAGCAGCTCTGGCGGGTAGTAGTCCGACCAGTTGGCGAAGTGCAGCGTGCCGGCGGCCTGAGCCGAGGTGGCGATGCCCATGGCGCATAGCAGGGACAACGCGAGCGAGGTGGTGCGAACGTGCATGGCAAAGCTCCTTGCTGGACTTTTTTAGAGAGCGTTAGCGTTTGCGCTGACCCACGTAATACGACAGCGCCACAAACGCGATGGAAATCACCAGGATGATCGACGAGATCGCATTGATCTTCGGCGAGATACCCATGCGAATCGAACTGAAGATGTACACCGGCAGCGTCGTGGCGCCGGCACCGGCAACGAAGTAGGTGATGACGAAGTCGTCCATGGAAATGATGAACGCCAGCATCGCCCCGGAAACGATGCCCGGGCTGAGCAGCGGAAAGGTCACTTTCCAGAACGCTTTCCACGGCGAGGCGTAGAGGTCGGCGGCGGCTTCGAGCAGGTACGGGTTCATGCCTTCGAGGCGGGCGCGAATCGGCAGATACGCAAACGGAATGCAGAACACCACGTGGGCGATGAGGATGGTGAACAGGCTCAGTTTCAGCCCGATAAACGAGAAGAACATCAGCGTCGACACCGCCGTGACAATCTCTGGCACCAACAGCGGCAAGCCGAGCACCCCGCTCATCAGGGTTTGCCCACGAAACGCACGGCCGCGCATTCCCAAGGCCGCCAATGTCGCCAGGGACGTGGCAATCAATGTGGCGAGGGTCGCGATGATCAGCGAGTTCTTCGCCGCGCGCACCACTTCGGCGTCGTTGGCGACCACGCTGTACCACTTCAGGCTGAAACCATCCCACAGCGTTGCCGATTGCCCGCCGTTAAAGCTGAGCACCACCAGCACCACAATCGGCAGGTACAGGAAAATAAAAAAGAACCAGGCTGCCGGCCTCATGCCCGCGAAGCGCCACAACGGATTGCGCGTGTTCATGGGTGGCCCCCCGCGCTGCCCGGCTTGAAGCGCACGCTGTACACCAGCATGGCCAGCAGCACGAAACTCAGCAGGGCAAACGACAAGGCGGCGCCGAGCGGCCAGTTATGCGAGCTGCCAAATTGCAGCTGAATCAGGTTGCCGATCATCAGGGTTTTACCGCCCCCGAGTAGCTCGGGAATGATGTAGTTACCCAGCGAAGGAATGAACACCAGAATGCTGCCGGCCACGATGCCCGGCATGGCCAGCGGCACGATGATGCGTTTGAGCGCGTGGAAGCGATTGGCGCCCAGATCGAACGCCGCCTCCACCAAGCGCCAGTCCATTTTTTCCAGGCTGGTGTAAATCGGCAGCACCATAAACGGCAGGTAGGTATAGAGCAGCCCGATAATCACCGCGTTGTCGGTGTACAGCAGGCCCAAGCCATGTTGGGTGATGCCCAGGCCTTGCAGCCCTTCGTCCACCAGCCCGCCGTTGCGCAGCAGCAACATCCACGCGTAGGCGCGCACCAGCAGGTTGGTCCAGAACGGCACAGTCACCAGAAAGAGCAGCAGGTTGCGTTTGCGCTCGCTCTGCAACGCCAGGTACAGCGCGGTGGGGAAACCGATCAGCAGGCACCCGGCGGTGGTCAGGATCGACAGCCAGAACGAGCGCTGAAAGATTTCCAGGTAGTCGGTGTTGAACACCAACGCGTCATCCAGATCGCGCTCGTAGAAGAAATTGCGGTACGCCTCCAGGGAATACTCGCCCCACTTCACGCCGCCGTACTCGCCGGATTGCAGGATCGACACCACAAACATGATGCCCAGCGGCAGCAGCATGAACACCAGCAGCGTGAGCATGGCGGGCGTGCTGAGCAGCAGGCGGCGGCCCAATTGGCGGCGCTCGGCCAGCAGCCGTGGCGTACTCATTCGACCAGCACCTTGATGGCGGCGGTGGGCACCTGCACCCGCACCTGATCGCCCACCCGATACCCGCCCACGGCGCCGTCACGGTTCTGCTGGCGCACGCGAAAACCGCCTTGGCCGGCGACGTCCAGGTGGTACACGGTGTCGGTGCCGACATACACCACGTTCTCCACCTTGCCGAGCAACTGGCCGTCGGCCGCCAGGCTCACCCGTTCCGGGCGAATCGCCAGGGTGACCGGGCCGCGGTGCTCAGTGAGCGTCCTGAGCACCTGGCCGTCGCTGAGCTTCACGCCGTCGTCGCCGGCCTCGGCCGTTAAGAAGTTGGTTTCGCCAATAAAGTCGGCCACGGTGCGGTTGGCCGGTGCTTCGTAGATTTCGGTCGGCGTGCCCACCTGCAAGATGCGGCCCTTGCTCATGACCGCGATGCGGTCGGACATGGTCAGCGCTTCTTCCTGATCGTGGGTCACGAAGATAAAGGTGATGCCGGTTTCGCTCTGCAAACGCTTGAGCTCGATCTGCATGTCTTTGCGCAGCTTCTGATCCAGCGCCGACAACGACTCATCCAGCAGCAGCACTTTCGGCCGATTGGCCAGAGCGCGGGCCAGGGCGATGCGTTGTTGCTGGCCGCCGGAAAGCTGGTCGGCACGGCGTGCGCCCACATCCGGCAGCTTTACCAGCGCCAACATGCGGGTCACGGTTTCGCTGATTTCAGCCTTGCTCAGCCCGCGCATTTCCAAACCGAAGGCGATGTTTTGCGCCACCGTCATGTGGGGAAACAGCGCGTAGCTTTGGAAAACGGTATTCACCGGGCGGCGAAAGGGCGGCAAGTCCTGCATGGCTTCGCCGTATAAGCGAATGGTGCCGGCGCTGGGTTGTTCGAAGCCGGCGATCAGGCGCAGCAACGTGGTTTTGCCGCAGCCAGAAGGGCCGAGCAGGGTGAAGAATTCGTTGGACTGGATTTCCAGAGAAACCGTATCGAGGGCTTTGACGCCCTGACCAGGGTCGCCGAATTCCATGCTGAGCTGCTCAATGCTGATGGCGCTGGAATTTCCCATAGAGTTCTATAACCCGTTGTTATTGTTGGCTTTTAGCGCATACGAAACGGCTGCCAAGCGTGTCTTCGATTCTGTCAGCGTGACCCGCAGGGCAGAACGATAGAAACGGTCAAAAGGGGATAGATGCGGCCAAGTTGGCCGCTAACGTCTATACACGCTAGGCGTCTGCCCGCTCCAGCGCAAAAACGCATGGCGAAAACTGGCGGTTTCGCTGTAGCCCAACTGCTCGGCGATCAGGTAAATGGGCAGGTCGGTTTGCATCAGCAGTTGGCGCGCCTTGTCGTAACGCACTTCGTCGAGCAGACGTTGGTAACTGGTGTTCATGCGCGTGAGATGGCGGCGCAGGGTGCGAGCGCTGCGGTGCAATTGGTTGGCCACACGTTCCAGGCTGCTGGCCTCACGCATGTTGCTGCTCAGGTGCTGACGAATCTGCTCGAGCACATCCTGACCACTGTCCAGTTGCGCGGCGAGTTTCAGGCATTGCTGCACGCCGTAATGGCAGCTCACCGGGTCGGCCAGCGGCAGCTCGCGGTCGAGCAGGGCGGCGCTGAAGCACAAGGTGTTAACCGGCTCACCAAACTCCACCGGGCAACCAAACAACTGCGTGTAGGAATGTGCATGCAAGGGCGGGCGGTAGGAGAAATGCACGCTGCGCGGGCGCACCGCTTCGCCCAACAGGTCGCGAATCACGGTGAGCAACGACATCAAACACAGCTCGGTGTTGAACACCGTCAGCTCTGGCGCATAACGATATCCGCGCGCGACCAGGCGAGCCTCGTCACCGTCTTCTTCCAGGTGCAATTTGAAATACGTGCCCAGCAGGGTCGGTTGGGCCATCGCCAGGTTTAGCGCGTCGCGCAGGGTGCGGCTGGCGAGCATGCTGTAGCCGAGGATGCCGTAGGCCGACACGTGCATACGCAGGCCCATCGAGAGCCCCAGCGCTGGGTCGCGGGTGCATTGAATGGCGTTGGCGAATACGCGCAGCTCTTGCGCGGGGCTGATGAGCTTTTCCGGGGTTTCCAGGTCGGCGCTGCTCAGGCCGCTGTCGTGCAGCAAACGCTGATGCGCGATACCGGTTTCGCTGAGCTGGCTGACGGCCAGGGCAATGGTGTGAAGGGTGGTGCGTGCGCGGTCTTCGGGAAGTAATGACAAGCCCATATTTCTGCCCTTGATGCTTCTTCTTGTAACGCCAGTGCGGCGAACTGCAACCGGCGTGCACGGTTAAGTTTCAATTCAGCATGGCTGTGCTATTTCTAGCGCCCGTTTTCTGCCCCGCCACCTTTTGCGAGATCCCCCTGATGCGTCGTCTGCTGACCTTGAAGTACCTGCTGGGAGCCGTGGTGCTCGGCGCTTTGATTCTCCTGGCAACAGCTGCGCAGGAGTTTCGGCTGTTCGAACGGGCCTGGTTTCAGGTGCAAGAATGGCGCCATGGCGAAGCCTGGCAAGCGCGCTCGCTGTGGCTGCCGGCGTATCGAGTCAGCGTGGAAGCCATGCCCATCAAAGGCCTAGATGACGACGTGTCGGCCCTGACCTACGACCCCGACCGCAACACGCTTTTCACCGTGACCAACCAGCGCTCGGAAATTATCGAGCTGTCGCTGGCCGGCGACGTGCTGCGTCGCATCCCGCTGCTGGGCTTTGGCGACCCTGAAGCGATCGAATACATCAGCCCTGGCGTGTACGTCATCACCGACGAGCGCCGCCAACGTTTGATCAGCGTGCAGCTGGACGAAACCTCAACGCCAGTACGCGCCGACGACGCCCAGCAGCTCTCCCTCGGGCTGGGTCCCAGTGGCAACAAAGGCTTTGAAGGCCTGGCTTACGACGCCAAAGGCCAGCGCCTATTTGTCGCCAAGGAGCGCGATCCGGTGCGCATCTATGAGGTGCACGGGTTCCCCCACACCAATGTCGACCGCCCCTTCGCCGTGCACGTGGTAGACGATCCCCAACGGGACGCCGGGCTGTTTGTGCGCGACCTGTCGAGTCTGGATTTCGACATGCCCACCGGGCATTTGCTGGCGCTGTCGGATGAGTCGCGGCTGGTGATCGAGCTGGACACCGACGGCAAGCCGATCAGCACGTTGTCTTTGTTGCGCGGCCAGAGTGGGCTGAAGAAAACCGTGCCGCAGGCGGAGGGCATTGCCAGCGATAACGCGGGCAATCTGTACATCGTCAGCGAGCCGAATCTGTTTTATGTGTTCAAGAAGGAAGAATAAAGGCCGCCGACGCGCCGGGGGGTTAACGGGCGAGCAGGGGCGGACTTACAGCCAATTGCTGACGCTTCGACGCTTGGTTTGCACGGCCGCGAACCGATCGTATTTCCCGATATTTCAAAGCAGAATTTTTCGCTTTAACTCGATAGATTAACCGCTAGTCTTAGCCCACTGCTTTTTTAGGGAACCCCTTACATGCAACTGCGCAACTCCCCTTCCCGTTATGGTCTGGTCAGCATTGTTTTGCACTGGGGCATCGCATTAGCGGTATTCGGATTGTTCGGTTTGGGCCTGTGGATGGTCACGCTTGATTACTACAGCCCCTACAACCACTCCGCCCCGGCGCTGCATAAAAGCATCGGTCTGACCCTGCTGGGTTTGATGATCGTGCGCCTGCTGTGGCGCTTTATCAGTCCGGCTCCGGCGACGCTAAGCAGCTACAGCCGCGCCACCCGCTTGGGCGCCAAGCTCGGCCATGGCGCCTTGTACCTGTTGTTGTTCGCCGTGCTGATCGCCGGCTACCTGATTTCCACCGCCGATGGCCGCCCCATCGAGGTCTTTGGTTTGTTCGCTGTGCCCGCCACTTTGACCAGCATTCCTGACCAGGAAGATCTGGCCGGCGCGGTGCACTTGTACCTGGCGTGGGCCTTGGTAATTTTTGCCGGGGTTCACGCGTTAGCAGCTTTAAAGCACCACTTTATCGATCACGATGTAACCCTGACCCGCATGTTTGGCCGTCGCGCCGACTAGCTCTCTCACTGCACAAGAAGGACTTACGCAATGTTCAACGCAACCCTGAAAAAATCCCTGGCCGCTCTGGCACTCGGCACCGCAATGCTCAGCGCTGGGCACGCCATGGCCGACGACTACGCCATCGACAAAACCGGCCAGCACGCCTTCATCGATTTCAAAATCAGCCACCTGGGTTACAGCTACATCTACGGCACGTTCAAAGATTGGGACGGTTCGTTCAGCTTTGATGCCAAGAACCCGGAAGCCAGCAAAATCAACGTAACGCTGAAAACCACCAGCGTTGACACCAACCACGCCGAGCGCGACAAGCACATCCGCACCGCCGACTTCCTCGACGTGTCGAAATTCCCGGAAGCCAAGTTCGTGTCCACCTCGGTTAAGTCGACTGGCGAAGGCAAGGCCGACGTTACCGGTGACCTGACCCTGCACGGCGTGACTAAGCCGGTCGTGATCAAGGCAACCTTCCTCGGCGAAGGCAAAGACCCATGGGGCGGCTACCGCGCTGGCTTCGAAGGCACCACCACCATCAAGCTGAAAGACTTCGACATTCAGAAAGACCTGGGCCCGAAATCCCAAGAGCTGGAACTGCAGATCTCGTTTGAAGGTGTAAAGAAGTAAGGTTTTAACCGCCCATAAAAAACGCCGGCTGATGCCGGCGTTTTTTATGGGCGGTTAAAACCTTGTCGGACTCGTAGGAGCGAGGGGGCGGCCTTCCGATTGCTCGCGAACCGTGCCAACAATTCGCCACCGAGGTTTCCAGGATTCGCGCCCAATCGAAATGTCGGCCCCAAACAAAAACACCGGCACAGGGCCGGTGTTTTTGTTGTAACGCTGAGCCTTAGCCTTCGCGGTTACGGGTCAGCAATGCCGGTTTCTCGCCACGATTGCGGCTCGGCAGTTTGTCCAATTGCTCCAACTGCTCGGGCGTCAAGGTGCGGTCTATTTTCGACTCCTTATGCACGATCACTGGCTGGTGCTGGGGCTCACGCGGACCACGAACGGCCGGTTCCTGACGCAAGGCGTCGGGGCGTGCGCGCGACTCGTCGCGACGGGGTTGGCCGCCGCTGCGTTGTGGGCGTTTACCCTGGGCATTAGCGCCACCGCCACTGCGTTGACCTTGCGGTTTTGCCTGACCCTGCGGACGGGGCGATTGGCCCCGTGGCGGCTGGCCAGCGGCGCGCGGTGCGCTAGGCGCGGCGCCAGCAGCGGCCGGCTTGCGGCCACGGTTCTGCTGACGATTGCCCTGGTTCGGGCTGACGTAGTCGGCGCGGTTACCAAAGTTATCGATTTCGTCGTCGAGAAACTCATCCGGCGCGCGATCCGCTGGCAATGGCGGAACCACCGCTGCCGCACTGCTGGTGCGTGGCTGACGGGGTTCGTTGCTGCGTGGCTGACCCTGGCGCGGCTGTTGCTGGCGGCCCGAGTTGGCTGGCTTGTCGCGGCCCTGGGCGGCGGGTTTGTCTTTGCCGTCCTTGCCTTTGTCTTTACGCCCGCTGCCACGACGATCACCGCCGCCGCCACCGCCTGGTTTGTTCGGATCACGTGGGCCACCACGGCCACGGTTCTGACCTTCAGGGCGCTCGCGCACTTCCGGTTTTTCCGCTTCCACGGTGCTGGCATCGAAGCCCATCAGGTCGCCGTCAGCGATTTTCTGCTTGGTCATGCGCTCAATGCCTTTGAGCAATTTCTCTTCATCCGGCGCGACCAGCGAAATGGCCTCACCGCTGCGACCGGCACGGCCGGTACGGCCGATGCGGTGCACGTAATCTTCTTCAACGTTGGGCAGTTCGAAGTTGACCACGTGGGGCAACTGGTCGATGTCCAGACCGCGCGCGGCGATGTCGGTAGCAACCAGCACACGTACGGCGTTGGCTTTGAAATCCGCCAGGGCCTTGGTGCGCGCGTTCTGGCTTTTGTTGCCGTGAATCGCCACAGCCGGCAGACCGTGTTTGTCGAGGTACTCGGCCAGACGGTTGGCGCCGTGTTTGGTGCGGGTGAAAACCAGCACCTGTTCCCACGCGCCAGCGGTGATCAAGTGGGCGAGCAGGGCGCGCTTGTGGTTGGACTGCAGGCGGAACACCCGTTGCTCGATGCGCTCGACCGTGGTGTTCGGCGGCGTGACTTCGATGCGCTCGGGGTTATGCAGCAGCTTGCCGGCGAGGTCGGTGATGTCTTTGGAGAACGTCGCCGAGAACAGCAGGTTCTGACGCTTGGACGGCAAGCGCGCCAGCACCTTTTTCACGTCATGGATAAAGCCCATGTCGAGCATACGGTCGGCTTCGTCAAGTACCAGAATCTCAACGTGCGAGAGGTCGACACTGCCTTGGCTGGCCAGGTCGAGCAGGCGACCGGGGCAGGCGACGAGTACGTCGACACCGCGAGCCATGGCCTGCACCTGCGGGTTCATGCCAACGCCGCCGAAGATGCAGGTCGACACGAATTTCAGATCGCGGGCATACAGCTTGAAGCTGTCGTGCACTTGCGCGGCCAGCTCGCGGGTGGGTGTCAGCACCAGTACGCGCGGCTGTTTCGGGCCGTGGCGGTGCTCGCGGTCCGGATGACCATTGGGGAACAAGCGCTCTAGGATGGGTAAGGCGAAGCCACCGGTTTTGCCGGTGCCCGTCTGGGCGGCAACCATCAGATCGCGACCTTGCAACACGGCGGGAATGGCCCGCTGTTGCACTGGAGTGGGCTCGGTGTAGCCAGCAGCCTCGACGGCGCGGACTAAAGCCTCGGAGAGACCGAGGGAAGCAAAGGACATGAGTAATCCTGTTTAGTGAGGGCGTGGCCCATAGGGGAAATTCTGCCGTGCATGAAACGCGTTGAGGGCGCGTTCCCGTCCGGTCCTGCGGGCCCTCTAGGGGGGCCGGCGTCCGGGCGTAGCCAGGGAGCCCGGAGTATATACACTGGTGTACGGCTGCGCACTCCTGGCCGTCGGCCATGCTGCGTTGGAGCGAAATAAAAAATGCTCACGTACTTGAGTACGCTGCGCTTTTTGATTTCACTCCGCCTTGCCTTGCCTGGCCTTAGTCCAGGAGCGCTTGAGTTTAGTGTGGTTCGTGTTTCATCAACCAGTTGCGCGGAATTGACACTTCAATTCCGCGCTTTGTTCATTTGAAACCCTGCAAACTTTCGCTTAGCGCGGCAGGTTGAGGTTGTTCCACACGGCCAGGCTCGGTTCTGCCTGGTTCAGGGTGTAGAAGTGCAAGCCCGGTGCGCCACCTTGCAGCAGGCGGTCGCACATTTCTGTGATGACCTGCTCGCCGTACGCCTGAATGCTCTCGATGTCGTCGGCGTAAGCCTCCAGCTGTTTGCGAATCCAGCGTGGAATTTCAGCGCCGCACGCGTCGGAGAAACGCGCCAATTTGCTGTAGTTGGTGATCGGCATGATGCCCGGCACGATCGGAATCGTGACGCCCATCTTGCGCACGCGCTCGACGAAGTAAAAGTAGCTGTCGGCGTTGAAGAAGTACTGAGTGATCGCGCTGTCGGCGCCGGCCTTGGCCTTGCGCACGAAGTTGGCGATGTCGTCTTCGAAGTTGCGCGCTTGCGGGTGCATTTCCGGGTAGGCGGCGACTTCGATGTGGAAGTGGCTGCCGGTTTCTTCACGGATAAAGCTGACCAGGTCATTGGCGTGACGCAGCTCGCCACTGGCCATGCCCATGCCGGATGGCAGGTCGCCGCGCAGGGCCACGATGCGTTTGATGCCCGCATCCTGGTATTGCTTGAGCAGGGCGCGCAGTTCGGCCTTGCTGTCGCCCACGCAGGACAGGTGCGGTGCGGTCGGCACCTTCACGTCGCTGTCCAGTTGCAGCACGGTGTTGATCGTGCGGTCGCGGGTCGAACCACCGGCACCGTAGGTGCAGGAGAAGAAATCGGGGTTGTAGCCAGCCAGCACGCGGGCAGTGGCTAACAGTTTTTCATGCCCAGCGTCGGTCTTGGTCGGGAAGAACTCGAAGCTGTAGCGACGTTCTTTGCTCATTTAAAAGTGCTCTCGGAAACGCTGGCGAATGGTCGACAGGCCCGGCTTCCAATCGGAAAGCGCGAGCCTGTACTTCGCGGCAAAGCGCCCGCGGGTGCGGGCGCCGGGCACATCAGTAGCGGTAGGCGTGTGGCTTGAACGGGCCTTCCTGCGGCACGCCGATGTAGTCGGCTTGCGTTTTGGTCAGCTTGGTCACAACGCCGCCGAAACCCTTGACCATTTCCAGGGCCACTTCTTCGTCGAGTTTCTTCGGCAGCACTTCCACAGTCAGGCGCTCAGCTTTTTCAGCCGGCGACAGGTCGGCGTACTTCTGGCCGAACAGGAAGATTTGCGCCAGCACCTGGTTGGCGAACGAGCCGTCCATGATGCGGCTCGGGTGACCGGTGGCGTTGCCCAGGTTAACCAGGCGGCCTTCGGCGAGCAGAATCAGGTAGTCATCGTTGTGCGGATCGAAGCTGCCAGCGCCGGTGCGGTGAACCTTGTGCACCTGCGGCTTCACTTCTTCCCATGCCCAGTTCTTGCGCATGAAAGCGGTGTCGATCTCGTTGTCGAAGTGACCGATGTTGCAGACCACTGCGCGTTTTTTCAGAGCGGTGAGCATGTTGCTGTCGCAGACGTTGACGTTACCGGTGGTGGTCACGATCAGGTCGATTTTGCCCAGCAGTTGTTTGTCGATGCTGGCGGCGGTGCCGTCGTTGTTGCCATCGATAAACGGCGAAACCACTTCAAAACCGTCCATGCACGCTTGCATGGCGCAGATCGGGTCTACTTCGGTGACCTTGACGATCATGCCTTCCTGACGCAGCGACTGAGCCGAGCCTTTGCCCACGTCACCGTAGCCAATGACCAGCGCTTGCTTGCCGGACAGAAGGTGGTCGGTGCCGCGCTTGATGGCGTCGTTCAGGCTGTGACGGCAGCCGTACTTGTTGTCGTTCTTGCTCTTGGTCACCGAGTCGTTGACGTTGATGGCCGGAATTTTCAGCTCGCCCTTGGCCAGCATGTCCAACAGGCGGTGAACGCCGGTGGTGGTTTCCTCGGTCACGCCGTGAATCTTGTCGAGCATGGCCGGGTATTTCTTGTGGATGATTTCGGTCAGGTCGCCGCCGTCGTCGAGAATCATGTTGGCGTCCCACGGCTGGCCATCTTTGAGGATGGTTTGCTCGATGCACCACTCGTACTCTTGCTCGGTTTCACCTTTCCAGGCGAACACAGGAATGCCGGCAGCAGCGATGGCAGCAGCGGCTTGGTCTTGAGTGGAGAAAATGTTGCAGGACGACCAGCGTACTTCGGCACCCAGGGCAACCAGGGTTTCGATCAGCACGGCAGTCTGGATGGTCATGTGGATGCAGCCGATGATCTTCGCGCCTTTGAGCGGCTGCTCGCCGGCGTACTTGTGGCGCAGGCCCATCAGGGCTGGCATTTCGGATTCGGCGATGATGGTTTCGCGGCGGCCCCAAGCGGCCAGGGAAATATCGGCGACTTTATAGTCGGTAAAAGCAGCGCTCATGCTGTAACTCCATTCGTGGTGTGCGAATGGGCGCCGTTGATGCGTTTTAACAGCCAGCGAATGGCTGTTCTCTACGCCCTGCTCGAGCCTGACAGGCCACTTCGCGACGGAAGAACCTGCTGCAGCGCCCCTCGAACAGGTGGCGGGAGCGACCCACAATCCAGGGGGCCGCTTTGAAGCTGGGGGATTATAGCTGCGCCGGCGAGCTTGCCCAAGGCTTTCTGTCGCAATGGGCTATAGCCACTATTAACAGCGTTGTTGCGACAGCCTCGCATCGCTTCTGCCATGCTGCGGGCGTTCTAACACGAGGAGCAGGTATGAACTTCCACACACGCAAATGGGTGAAGCCCGAAGACCTCAACCCCAACGGCACCTTGTTCGGCGGCAGCTTGCTGAAGTGGATTGACGAGGAAGCGGCGATCTACGCGATCATCCAGCTGGGTAGCCAGCACGTGGTGACCAAGCTGATTTCCGAAATCAATTTCGTCTCGTCGGCGCGCCAGAGCGACATCATCGAGTTGGGCATCACCGCCACCGCTTTCGGCCGCACGTCGCTGACCATGCGCGCCGAGGTGCGCAACAAGATCACCCGCAAAAGCATCCTGACCATCGACAAGATGGTGTTTGTTAACGTCGATGCCGACGGCAACCCGGCGCCCCATGGCAAAACCGAAATCACCTATATCCGTGACCAGTTCAAGGAAGAGGGCGGTTCGGCCTAAGCCGAGCGATTGACTCATATGCCATTGGCCAGCGCCTGGCTGGCCATGGATTCGGCGCGCGCATCAGGGCAAGCTGCTCGGAACAATAAAACCGAGGAGTTGCTATGACCGTTGCTTATTGGTGCGTGCTGATTGCGCTGTTTCTTCCCTACCTCTGCACAGGGCTGGCCAAAGGCTTGGGCGGCGGTTTCACGCCCAAACACAATCACGATCCCCGTGCGTTGCAGGCGACCATGAATGGTCCGGCCAAGCGCGCCAACAACGCCCAGCTCAATGGCTTTGAGGTGACGCCGGCATTCGCTGCTGCGGTGATCATTGCCCATCAAATCGGCCATGCCACACAGACCACCATCGACCTGCTGGCGATCTGGTTTATCGTCAGCCGCATTCTTTACATCATCTGCTACCTGGCTGACTGGGCGCCGATTCGCTCGTTGATCTGGGGCGTTGGCATGGCGCTGATCGCGAGCTTTTTCTTCGTCAGCGTCTGACGTCGAAGGTTGGTAATCGGGAGCAAGGCGAGGATACTGGCGGCCGCCGTTGAACAGCCAAAAGTAGCCTCGCCATGATTTCGAAAAAAGCCACTCTCATTGTTTTCGCCTGTCTGGCACTAGCCGCCTGCGGTGGCGTTGATCCCAATTCGCCACAGGGCAAGCGCCAGGCCATCTTCAAACAGATGCTCAAAACAGGTGAAGACCTGGGCGGCATGTTGCGCGGCAGGGTGCAGTTCGACAGCGAGAAATTCGCTGCCGGCGCGGTGAAGCTCGACGAGTTGTCCAAGCAGCCTTGGCAGTATTTCCCGCAGGCGCAGGAAACCGACAAAAGCAGCGCCAAGCCCGAAGTGTGGGAAAACCAGGCGCGCTTTCAGGAGCTAGCGAAAAATCTGGAAGCCGCGACGGCAGCCCTCGTCGTCGCCAGCCGGGATCCGGCACTGGACGCGAAGAAACTCGACGCGCCCGTGCAGGCCGTGGAAGACGCCTGTGAAACCTGCCACAAGGCGTTCCGCAATCACTGATCGTGATTAGCGACCCAGTTGCTTTTTGGCTTCGTCGAGTTCTTTGCGGGCTTCGGCCAGTTTGTTTTTGCGGGAGTCGATCTTCTCTGGGTCACCTTTGGCCATGGCCTTTTGCAGATCGCTTTCGCGGCGTTTCACCTCGTGCTGAGCGTCCAGCACTTTTTGCTCGCGTGATTTCTCCAACTGCTCATCGGTGCAGTTGTTTTTAACTTGGCTCAATGCCGTTTCCAAACCTGCCTGCTGCGCACTGTTGCCGGCGGCTTTGGCGTGTTCAATTTGCTGCTGGATTTCGTCGCGCTTGGCGGCGCAACCGGTCAGGGTTTTAGTGCTTTCGGCAGCCACAGCCGAGGCGGCGAAAAGGCCAAGCGCGGCCGCTGTGACAAGGTGACGTAAGGCATGTAAAGACAACATTGCAACGCTCCGTTGGCAGTGAAAAAGATCGGCGACCGGACGCTTGCGCGAGGTCGCGATGGCCAGAAGTCTATCCGATAGAAACCGGTCTGTTAGGGTGGCGGACTCGGGTCATCAGAAGCCACTCACACCCGCCGCCTGCAATTTTTCCCGAAACGCATGCACCTGCGGATCGCGGAAAAAAGCCGTCAGTTGCTGTGCGCGCGTTTTGCCAATGCCGGGCTGATCGAGCCAATCCCGTTCGCTACGCTGCGCGAGCTCGTCCCAGGTTTCAGCCATACTCGCATCGCCCGTCGGCGGCATCCCCAGCGCTTTCAACCAAGTGGGCAGCGGCTGCTGTAATGCGCTTTGGAAGCTGCCATACAGGTTGCTGGCGCTGCGTTTACCCAAGCCTGGCAGGCCGGCCAGTTCTGCTTCGGTTAAGTCCAACCAGTCGAGCAGCCCGCTAACGCGGTTGGCGTTCATTAATTTTTCCCACGTGCCCGGGCCAACGCCCGCCATCGCCAGGCCTTTTTTGCTGCTCAGCCACTCCAGTCGGGCGCGAAACTGGCTGGCGCAGTCTGGCTCCGGCGTCCAGCAACTCAACAGGTGATAGCGACTCGCCTCAGGTGGGGCGAGTTCTTCACGGGTTTGCGTATGCCAGGTCACGCCTTCAAGGCGCGGAATGGTCAGGCCGGCCAAGGCGATGGCCACTTGGTCGCCGGGGCGAATATCCAGGCGGCTCCAGCGCCGTAAGGAGCCGACGCTCACGCGACGGATGGTGCGGTCGTCCAACTGCACCGGTTCCAGGTGCAGCACAGGGGTGACGCGGCCGGTGCGGCCGACTTTGAACTCCACCCGCCGCACTTCGGCCAACGCCTGGGCATACGGGTATTTCCACGCCACCGCGCTTGCCGGCGGCACGCTTCGCCAGCGTTTGCCGGCGGGCCTGGTGCCCTGGCGGATGACGATGCCGTCGCTGGCAAACGGCAGCGGGCTTTGGTACCAGTGCTGGCGCCACTGCTCTATATCGGCGAGGGAATGGGCCGGGTGGGTCAGCTTCACGGTATCGGTAAAGCCCAGGTCAATCAGGCGGTCTAGCCGGGACGGCATATCCAATGGGCCGTTTGGCAGCTCCCACACGAACAAGCCGATGCGCTGACCGTCTGCATCCGACAGCTGTTTGCGATTGAGCAGCCCGGCCACGGTCGCCCTCGCACCCATGCCGCCGCGCTTGGCTTGCACATGGCCAGCGGCCTGCAAATACAGCTCGCCTTGAACCAGCGTTTGCCCTTCGCTGGCGTTCAAGCGGGGTGGGATGGCGGGAATGTGTTGCGCGTGGTCGGTCCAGTCCTGGCCGCTGAGCCCGTCGCCGCGGCTGATGACGCGCTGCAGCTGCCCATCGGCATAGATCAGGGTGACCGCCACGCCGTCGACCTTGGGCTGCACCCAGATATCGCTGCGGTGCTTCAGCCATTCGCCGACCGCCTGCGCGTTGGGCAATTTGTTGAGCCCGGTGTGCGCGACCGGATGCTCCAGCGGTCCGCCTTCAGTCGGCGTGGTCGCCGGTTCTGCCACCTCAATGGCGGAGAAGCAGATTTTCCAGTCTTGAAGTTTTAGCAGTGTTTGGTCGTAAAGCTCATCGGCGACCGTGACGCGGCCCTGGCGGTAATCCTCGTTCCATTGGCCAATCTGGTCGCTAAGGGCGTTGAGTTCAAGGGCGGCGCGCTCCGGTGGCCAGGACGGGCAGGGCGCGGCAGAACACAAGAGGGGCAGGGTGGAGCAAAGCAGTATGGCAATCCGTCGCAACATGGCGAACGTCCTGTTCGGATGAGGGCACCCGGCAGGTTACGGATTGGGGAAATTGTGCCAAGCAGAGCGGGCTGGCGGGGTTGTAGGTTATGGCTGGAAAAGAGTCTGTCGTTGCCGCTTGCGGGGGGGACGTGGTGTTGAGAAAAACCTCCGTCATCCTCGCGAAAGCGGGGATCCAGAATCTTTCGGCGGGCAGAGGACTTGGGACCGCCGACCATTTCACTTCGGTCCGCAAGCCTGGTTTCCCGCCTGCGCGGGTATGACGGTAATTGGGACAGATCCCCCGCCACCTTTGCGGCCATGACGGCGTTGCTTGAGGTGGGCTCGAATCCATCCCGTCCTGCACACAAAAAAGCCCCGCACAAGGCGGGGCTTTTTCACTTCAACGCAGCACTCACAAACCGGCGTTAGCGCGCAGCTGTTCGGCCTTGTCGGTTTTTTCCCAGGTGAACGTGGTGAAGGTGTCATCACCGACAGTCAGTTCTTCCGGCGTACGACCGAAGTGGCCGTAGGCCGCAGTTGGACGGTACATCGGGTGCAGCAGGTCGAGCATTTTGGTGATGGCGTACGGACGCAGGTCGAAGGTGTCGCGCACCAGCTGGATGATCTTCTCTTCGCTGACCTTGTTGGTGCCGAAGGTGTTGATCGAAACCGACGTGGGCTGGGCCACGCCGATGGCGTAGGACACCTGAATTTCGCAGCGCTCGGCCAGGCCGGCAGCGACGATGTTCTTGGCCACGTATCGACCGGCGTAAGCGGCCGAGCGGTCTACCTTGGATGGGTCTTTACCGGAGAACGCGCCGCCGCCGTGACGGGCCATGCCGCCGTAGGAGTCGACGATGATTTTACGGCCGGTCAGGCCGCAGTCGCCCACTGGGCCGCCGATCACGAAGTTGCCGGTGGGGTTGATGTGGAACTGGGTGTCTTTGTGCAGCCATTCAGCCGGCAGCACGTGCTTGACGATCAGTTCCATCACGCCTTCGCGCAGGTCTTTGTAGCTGACTTCCGGGTTGTGCTGGGTCGACAGAACCACGGCGTCCACGGCGACCGGCTTGCCATTTTCGTAGCGGAAGGTCACTTGCGATTTGGCGTCCGGGCGCAGCCAAGGCAGCAGGCCGGATTTACGCGCTTCGGCCTGACGCTCTACCAAACGATGCGCGTAGCAGATCGGGGCTGGCATCAGCACGTCGGTGTCGTTGCTGGCGTAGCCGAACATCAGGCCCTGGTCGCCAGCGCCCTGGTCTTCCGGCTTGCTGCGGTCAACGCCCTGGTTAATGTCGGGGGACTGCTTGCCGATGATGTTCATCACGCCGCAGGTGGCGCCGTCGAAGCCGACGTCGGAGCTGGTGTAGCCGATGTCGGTGATGACGTTACGGACGATTTCTTCCAGATCGACCCAGGCGTTGGTGGTCACTTCGCCGGCGATGATGGCAACGCCGGTTTTCACCAGGGTTTCGCACGCTACGCGAGCGTGTTTGTCCTGGGCGATGATGGCGTCGAGGACGGCATCGGAAATCTGGTCGGCGATTTTGTCTGGATGTCCTTCAGACACGGACTCAGAGGTGAAAAGAGAGTATTCGCTCATCTCGACGGGTTCCTGTTTATCAAGTGTTCGGCAGCGTTGTGGCTGCTGATGGGTCCGGGCTACCAGGGGCGCGCTGAAAATGGCGCACCTGAATCTGGAAACCATTGCGTAAACCAATGTAGAGGCTTTCACCGGGTTCAAGCCCTGCGGCTTGTGCCCAGTGGGCCAGGTCGTCCTGTTCGAAGCCAAGCCAGAGGTCGCCACAGGCCTCGCGGGCCCAGCTCTGGTTATGGCGGCACAACTCGGTAATCAACAAACTGCCGCCGGGTTTGACCCGCTGCGCCAGTTGCTTCAGCGCGTCGGCCGGGGCGGCCAGGTGGTGCAGCACCATGTTCAGCACCACGCAGTCGGCGGTCAGCCGCGCGCTTTCTTCATTTAAGGCATCGGCCAGTTGTAATTCAACGTTGTTCAGGCCGTCTTGCTCACAGCGTACGCGGGCCAATTCAAGCATGGCCGCGCTGTTGTCCAGCGCCGTAACACGGGCGAAACGCTTGGCCAGCTCGGGCAAAAAACCACCATCGCCGGGGCCGATTTCCAGCGCTGTGGCCCCGCGGCTGAAGCCAAGTGCGTCGAGCAGGGCGAGCACGCTGTCGCGGTATTGCGGCAGGCCGGCGATCAAGTCCTGCTGGGCCTGAAAGTTCTCGGCCATGCGGCTGAAAAAATCCTGACTGGCGGCGGCGCGTTGGCCGTGAACGGCGGCGATGCGGGTTTGTACGTCGGCCGGCAGTTCCAGGTTGTCGACTTCATCCAACAACGCGCTGTGCAACAGGCCGCCCAGGCGTTCGGCCGGAGCCAGGGCACGGCGGTAGAAAATGGCATTGCCTTCGCGGCGCGTGGCAACCAGCCCGGCCTGGGCCAGCACCTTCAAGTGGTGGCTCATGCCGGACTGGCCGGTGGCGAAAATTTGCGCCAGCTCCAGTACGCCAAACGAGTCGTTGCTCAGCGCGCGCAACACGTTCAACCGCAGCGGATCACCGCCGGCCTTGCACAGGGCGGCCAGCTCATCGGCGGGTTCGAAACGCAGTTGGGGGACGCGCATATTCATAGGGTGCGCAGTCTAGTCGGTCATTTTTTATCCAGCAACACCAATATCAAAAAGTTTTGATATTGCGCGCCGAGGGTCGTCGAAGGGACAAAAGCGGCCCGGTTCGACCATCTGTGATTGCCCCGCACTACCGGCCTGGGCGAAAATGGCCGCCTTTTTGTGAACAGCCCTACCCAGGAGATTAGCGATGCCCAGCCGTCGTGAGCGTGCCAATGCCATTCGTGCCCTCAGCATGGATGCCGTGCAGAAAGCCAACAGCGGCCACCCCGGTGCACCGATGGGTATGGCGGACATCGCCGAAGTGCTGTGGCGCGACTACCTCAAGCACAACCCGAGCAACCCTGAGTTCGCCGACCGTGACCGCTTCATCCTGTCCAACGGCCACGGCTCAATGCTCATCTATTCGTTGCTGCACCTGACCGGTTACGACCTGTCCATCGACGACCTGAAAAACTTCCGCCAACTGCACAGCCGCACCCCGGGCCACCCGGAATACGGCTACACCCCTGGCGTAGAAACCACCACCGGCCCACTGGGCCAAGGCCTGGCCAACGCCGTGGGTTTTGCCCTGGCGGAGAAAGTGCTGGGCGCGCAGTTCAACCGTCCTGGCCACAACATCGTCGACCACCACACCTACGTGTTCCTGGGTGACGGTTGCATGATGGAAGGCATTTCCCACGAAGTGAGTTCGCTGGCCGGCACCTTGGGCCTGGGCAAGCTGATCGCTTTCTACGATGACAACGGCATCTCCATCGACGGTGAAGTGGAAGGCTGGTTCACCGACGACACGCCCAAGCGTTTCGAGTCGTACGGCTGGCAAGTGATCCGCAACGTGGACGGCCACGATGCCGAAGAAATCAAGATCGCCATCGACACCGCTCGCAAGAGCGCGCAGCCGACGCTGATCTGCTGCAAAACCGTGATTGGCTTCGGTTCGCCAAACAAGCAAGGCAAGGAAGACTGCCACGGCGCTCCGCTGGGCGCCGACGAAATCGCCCTGACCCGCGCCGCGCTGAGCTGGAACCACGGCCCGTTCGAAGTTCCGGCCGACATCTATGCCGAGTGGGACGCCAAAACGGCGGGCGCTGCCGCCGAAGCGGAGTGGAACAGCCGTTTCGACGCTTACGCTGCCGCTCACCCGGAACTGGCGAGCGAGCTGAAACGCCGCCTGGCCGGCGACTTGCCTGCCGACTTCGCCGACAAGGCCGTTGCCTATATCAATGAAGTGGCGAGCAAAGGCGAAACCATCGCCAGCCGCAAAGCCAGCCAGAACGCGCTGAATGCATTTGGTCCGCTGCTGCCGGAATTCCTCGGCGGCTCGGCTGACCTCGCCGGCTCCAACCTCACGCTGTGGAAAGGCTGCAAAGGCGTGAGCGCCGAAGACGCTGCTGGCAACTACATGTTCTACGGCGTACGCGAGTTCGGCATGAGCGCCATCATGAATGGCGTGGCCCTGCACGGCGGCTTCGTGCCGTATGGCGCCACCTTCCTGATCTTCATGGAATACGCTCGCAACGCTGTGCGCATGTCGGCGCTGATGAAAAAGCGCGTGCTGTATGTGTTCACCCACGACTCCATCGGTCTGGGTGAAGACGGCCCGACGCACCAGCCAATCGAGCAGCTCACCAGCCTGCGCACCACGCCGAACCTCGACACCTGGCGCCCAGCCGACGCGGTTGAATCGGCCATCGCCTGGAAGCACGCCGTTGAACGCAAAGACGGCCCGAGCGCGCTGATTTTCTCGCGCCAGAACCTGCCGCATCAAAACCGCGACGCCGAGCAACTGGCCAACGCCGAGCGCGGTGGTTATGTGCTGAAAGATTGCGCGGGCGAGCCTGAGCTGATTCTGATCGCCACCGGCTCGGAAGTTGCCCTGGCCGTTCAGGCTTACGACAAGCTCACCGAGCAAGGCCGCAAGGTGCGCGTAGTGTCCATGCCGTGCACCAGCGTGTTCGACGCCCAAGACGCCGGCTACAAGCAGGCCGTGTTGCCGCTGCAAGTGGGCGCGCGTATCGCCATCGAAGCCGCCCACGCGGACTACTGGTACAAGTACGTCGGCCTGGAAGGTCGCGTAATCGGCATGACCAGCTTCGGCGAGTCGGCCCCCGCTCCGGCGTTGTTCGAGCACTTCGGCTTTACCGTGGAGAACATCCTCGAGCAGGCTGGCGAGTTGCTGGAAGGTTAAGAGCCGGCTCTGCACTCGCCGTCCTCACGCAGGTGGATTCAGTCGTGTCGTCCAATCGATAAGCCTGGATTCCCGCCTGCGCGGGAATGACGGGTGTTTGGAGTGAACCCAAGGCTGACTGCTAACCCCCTCCGCTTTACCCGACGTGAGCCTGTCCATGTCCCAGCGTCCTTACAAAGTTGCCCTCAACGGTTATGGCCGCATTGGTCGTTGCGTACTGCGTGCGTTGTATGAGCGTGGCGCCAAGGCCGGTTTTCAGGTGGTGGCGCTGAATGATCTGGCGGATCTGGCCAGCATCGAATACCTCACGCGCTTCGACTCCACCCACGGGCGCTTCCCCGGTGAGGTGCGGATTGAAGGCGATTGCCTGCACGTAAATGGCGACAACTTGCTGGTGCTGCGCAGCGCCACGCCTGAGGGCATCGACTGGAAGGCGCTGGATGTCGACCTGGTGCTGGAATGTTCCGGCGTCTACAACACCCGCGCCGACGGCCAGCGCTTTATCGACGCCGGCGTGCCGCGTGTGTTGTTCTCGCAGCCGATGGCGAGCGAGGCGGATATCGACGCCACCATCGTCTACGGCGTTAACCAGCAACAGCTAACGGGCCACGAGACGTTGGTCTCCAACGCCTCGTGCACCACCAACTGCGGCGTGCCGTTGCTGAAATTGCTCAATGAAGCGGTGGGTCTGGAATATGCATCCATCACCACGATTCACTCGGCCATGAACGACCAACCGGTGATCGACGCTTATCACCACGAAGACTTGCGTCGCACGCGGTCGGCGTTTCAATCGGTGATTCCGGTGTCCACCGGCCTGGCTCGCGGTATCGAGCGTTTGTTGCCGGAACTTGCCGGACGAATTCAGGCCAAAGCCGTGCGAGTGCCGACGGTGAACGTCTCGTGCCTGGACATCACCCTGCAAACTGCGCGTGATACCGATGCACACGAGATCAACCGAGTGCTGCGCCAAGCGGCGGAAAGTGGGCCATTGAAGGGTTTATTGGCCTACACCGAATTGCCGCACGCCAGCTGCGATTTCAACCACGACCCGCATTCCGCGATTGTCGATGGCAGTCAGACCCGCGTTTCCGGCCCACGGCTGGTGAACCTGCTGGCCTGGTTCGACAACGAATGGGGTTTCGCCAATCGCATGCTCGACGTGGCTCAGCATTATCTGGACGTCGCTGCTTCACCTGTTTCTGTTGCACCTGTTTCCAAGCCCCTTTGATCAACCAGCCCGGGAAGGACTGCGCCATGACCACCCCTCTTGTACAAAAAATGAGCGATCTGGATCTGAAAGGTAAGCGCGTGCTGATTCGCGAAGACCTTAACGTGCCCGTCAAGGACGGCGTGGTCACCAGCGATGCGCGCATTCTCGCCTCTTTGCCGACCATTAAACTGGCCCTGGAAAAAGGCGCGGCCGTCATGGTGTGCTCCCACCTGGGGCGTCCGACCGAGGGCGAATTCAGCGCCGAGAACAGCCTCAAGCCAGTGGCCGACTACCTGAGCAAGGCCCTGGGCCGCGATGTGCCGTTGGTAGCCGACTACCTCGGTGGCGTTGACGTGGCACCGGGCGACATCGTGTTGTTCGAAAACGTGCGCTTCAACAAGGGCGAGAAGAAGAACGCTGACGAGCTGGCCCAGCAATACGCCGCCCTGTGCGACGTGTTCGTGATGGACGCCTTCGGCACCGCCCACCGCGCCGAAGGGTCGACCCACGGCGTGGCCAAGTTCGCCAAAGTGGCCGCTGCTGGCCCGCTGTTGGCTGCCGAACTGGACGCGCTGGGCAAAGCCCTGGGCGCACCGGCCAAACCGATGGCTGCGATTGTTGCCGGCTCGAAAGTGTCGACCAAGCTCGACGTGCTCAACAGCCTGAGCCAGATCTGCGACCAGTTGATCGTCGGCGGCGGCATCGCCAACACCTTCCTCGCGGCCGCCGGTTACCCGGTGGGCAAGTCGCTGTACGAACCCGACCTGCTCGACACCGCCAAAGCCATCGCCGCCAAGGTCAGCGTGCCGCTGCCGGTGGACGTGGTGGTTGCCAAGGAATTCGCGCAAACCGCTGAGGCCACCGTCAAGGCCATCAGCGACGTGGCCGACGACGACATGATCCTCGACATCGGCCCGCAAACTGCCGCGCTGTTCGCCGATTTGCTGAAGTCGTCGAAAACCATTCTGTGGAACGGCCCGGTTGGCGTGTTTGAATTCGACCAGTTCGGCCACGGCACCAAAGCCCTGGCCCTGGCGATTGCCGAGAGCCAGGCGTTCTCCATCGCCGGCGGTGGCGACACCCTGGCGGCTATCGACAAATACG
Source organism: Pseudomonas sp. AC229 (assembly GCF_979254655.1). Taxonomy (NCBI): domain Bacteria; kingdom Pseudomonadati; phylum Pseudomonadota; class Gammaproteobacteria; order Pseudomonadales; family Pseudomonadaceae; genus Pseudomonas; species Pseudomonas sp. AC229. The sequence goes on along the minus strand of NZ_CEEDHK010000011.1, from coordinate 170,322 downwards.
GTGTGGGCGAGCAGATCTCCTACATTTCCACTGGCGGCGGTGCGTTCCTCGAGTTCGTCGAAGGCAAAGTACTGCCCGCTGTGGAAGTGCTTGAGCAGCGCGCGAAGGGCTGATGCGAACCATGCGCCTGCTCGCTCCGTTGTCCGTTGTTGTCCTCGGCGTATTGCTGCAAGGCTGCAGCAGCGCGCCGGAGCAGAAGGTCACGCCGGATAAACCGCAACAGGCGCAGCAGGCTGGCGAGCCAAGCTGTTATCAAACCAGTTGGTGGGCAGAAACCTCTGCGGTGATCTACCGTCGATTCGACGAAGAACACCGCCCGCAGCCGGCCCAAGGCGATAACCAGCCGGCGGCGGCCATGGAGGAATGCCCGTAGCGGATTCCCGCGCGGTCTGAGCCGTTACGTAGGAGCAACTATTTCAATGGCCCCACGGTCATTGCTAATACCCCTCCCGCGTAAAGGAAGACCCGCCATGAACCGCTACTGCGCCACGCTGTTGTCTGCTTCGTTGTTAGTGCTGTTGACCGGCTGTGCCGGCGGTGGCGCGACGAGTACGTGCGAAGTATTGAGCCCTGCTCAGATCAGTCTGCCGACCAATCAGAACGATCAACGGGTTGAGGCGCAAAGCACCGGCGAGCCACCAATGACTGACAGTCACGAGCAAAACTGCCCCTGACCGAACGAACCCGGGCAAGCAACGCTGGCCCATAAGGAGTGTGGATGAAAGGCGTTATGGGCCGATTGGCCCCCGTATTGCTTGCTGCCAGTGCTGCATTGACCGGCTGTGCCAGCTCGCCATCGGGTGAGCAGTGGACCACCTGGACCTGCGACAGCCAAGCCAAAGTCCTGTGGCGGTATGCCGACAGCCAGCAGAAAGCGGTCGACGTGCGCCTGGGCGGCGGCGATGTGGTTTATCAGCTGCAACAGGAACCTGTCGAGACCGGGGCTTTCTATAGCAGCGATGTGCTGGCCTTTCACATAAAAGGACAGGAAGGCCTGCTTTACTGGGTCGCCAACGACGACTTGATTGGCCGGGGCTGCAAAGCCCAGTGAGATTTCACAGGGCAAGTGGGCCTAACGCAGCGCCTTCTTCGCCTATACAATGCCCGCAGTTGCAGGCTTGCACGAATTAACTAGCGAAACCGGGAGATAGTTAAACCATGGCACTTATCAGCATGCGCCAGATGCTGGACCACGCCGCCGAATTCGGCTACGGCGTTCCAGCTTTCAACGTCAACAACCTGGAACAGATGCGCGCCATCATGGAAGCGGCTGACAAGACCAATTCCCCGGTGATCGTCCAGGCTTCGGCCGGCGCACGGAAATACGCAGGTGCACCGTTTCTGCGTCACTTGATCCTGGCGGCAATCGAAGAGTTTCCGCACATTCCGGTGTGCATGCACCAAGACCACGGCACCAGCCCTGACGTGTGCCAGCGCTCCATTCAACTGGGCTTCAGCTCGGTGATGATGGACGGCTCGCTGGGCGAAGACGGCAAAACCCCAACCGACTACGACTACAACGTGCGCGTTACCCAACAGACCGTGGCCATGGCTCACGCCTGCGGTGTGTCGGTTGAAGGCGAGTTGGGCTGCCTGGGTTCGTTGGAAACCGGTATGGCCGGTGAAGAAGACGGCATTGGCGCTGAAGGCGTGCTGGACCACAGCCAGATGCTCACCGACCCGGAAGAAGCCGCTGACTTCGTCAAGAAAACCCAGGTCGACGCCCTGGCCATCGCCATCGGCACCAGCCACGGCGCGTACAAGTTCACCAAGCCGCCTACCGGCGACGTACTGGCTATCGACCGCATCAAGGAAATCCACAAACGCATCCCCAACACCCACTTGGTGATGCACGGTTCTTCCTCGGTGCCGCAAGAGTGGCTGGCGATCATCAACCAGTACGGCGGCGACATCAAAGAGACCTACGGCGTACCGGTTGAGGAAATCGTTGAAGGCATCAAGCACGGCGTACGCAAGGTCAACATCGACACCGACCTGCGTCTGGCTTCCACCGGCGCCATGCGCCGCCTGATGGCGACCAACCCGAGCGAATTCGACCCACGCAAATTCTTTGGCGAAACCGTCAAAGCCATGCGTGACGTGTGCATCGCCCGTTACGAAGCGTTCGGCACCGCCGGTAATGCCTCGAAGATCAAACCGATCTCCCTCGAAGCGATGTACCAGCGCTACGCCAAAGGCGAGCTGAACGCCAAGGTGAACTGAGTTCGCTGATGCGTTGATTGCTTGCTGAAAAGCCCGCCGTTATGGCGGGCTTTTTTGTGGGCGGCAATCGCGGCTAAAGCCGCTCCTACAGGTATTGCGCAGTCTGTGGGAGCGGCTTTAGCCGCGATGCTTTTTACTTTTTGGCCGCCACCGCCGGCGCCTCGCCTACGTGGTCAATCTTCAACACATAAAACGTCGCCGCGCCGGCTTCGGTTTCGTAGCCGCTGTTGTCCTGGGTATAAACCCCGGCCTTGAAGTACAGCGGTTTCGGCGCCCAGGTTGGGTCCAGCTTGGTCGACCACTGCGCGCCGTTCACCGTTACCGACAATGAGCCCTTGGGCGTCAGGTGCAGGGTGTAGGTGAAGCGTTGGTCCAACTTCACGCCGCTCAATACGGTGATCACCTGGCCTTCTTCATCGGTCGGCGCGGTGCGAACTTTGGCGACGATGTTGGCGGTCGCGGTTTTGGTCTTGTATTGGAACTCCAGCTTCACCATCGGCTTGGAGCTGCCATAGGCATGAATCTGCCCGATCACTACTTTGCCGGTTGAAGGCACTTGGGTGACGGCCACGGCGGCGCGCAGGAAGTTGTCGGCGCTGGGGTAGGTCCAGTTGCGCAACTTACCGTCGGGGTAGGTTTCGCGCAGTTCGCTGCGCGGGTAGCTGGCGCTGTCGGTGACGGTGCCGTTGACCGGCGCCCAGAAAATTATCGAACCGTTGTCCGACTTGAAGTAGTAGTCCTGATAGCCGCCCACCAGCAGGGGCGTCTGTATAGTGGTGGCCGGAACGCCAACGGGAATGGACAGGTTCCAGGTTGCAAGGTCGATCATCAGTGTTCTCCGCGGGAGCGGTGGTTTCGGTGCAACTCAACGGTGTTGTCCGGGTGTCCCGCGGGCTGTTTATCGTGCGGCGTCTGCTGCCCTTGAATGCCTTTCGTCGTGCCCGCGCTGCCATGAAAACGGCGGCCGTTGCGCTCGCCCGGCACGCAGTGGGGGCAAGTGCTTGATGCGCTTGATCGCCGAGCAAAAGCTGGCGTTTTGCCGCGCCAGTCGCCTCCGTTAAACTGGCGATCCGCCGCCGACGAACAACCCGCCATGCCGCCGCTCAAATACCTGCAAGCCTACCCGCCAAACCTGCAAGAGCAGGTGCAGCAGCTGATTGCCAGCAATCGCTTAGGGGATTATTTGCAGCAGCGTTATCCGGGCAAGCACGCGGTGCAGAGCGACAAGGCGCTGTACAGCTACACGCTGGAATTGAAGCAGGAACATCTGCGCAACGCGCCTGCGATCGACAAGGTGCTGTATGACAACCGCTTGGACCTTACCCACCGTGCGCTCGGTTTGCACACCGCCATTTCGCGGGTGCAGGGCGGCAAGCTCAAAGCCAAAAAAGAGATTCGCGTCGCCTCGCTGTTCAAAGACGCGGCGCCGGAATTTCTACGCATGATCGTGGTGCACGAGCTGGCCCATCTCAAAGAGTCAGACCACAACAAAGCGTTCTACAAGCTCTGCGAATACATGCTGCCGGGCTACCACCAGCTCGAATTCGACTTGCGCGTGTACCTCACCTGGCGCGACCTCGCAGGCCGCGAAGCCAGCTAAGCTTTGTGTTCGTGCAGCAGCACGTTGAGCTGGTCGACGTAAGGCGCCCAATCCGCATCATCACGAATGCCCTCACGCAAAAACGCTTTCTGCGCGGGGGTCCAGAAACTCGCTTCCGACACTTTTACTTCATCCGGCAGCGGTGAATGGCTGGAGATGAATGCGGCGATTTCCTGAGGCTCGGAGGGCAAGCCCAGTTGTTCGAACAGGGTGGGCAGGCTGTGCACTGGCAATTCCATGAGATGTCCTCTCGTAGCGAAGCGTTGTAAAGGTGGGACTGCCTGGGTCGGGCGCCGGTTCAACCTGCGTTAAGACCATGGGGTAAGCGTTTCCAGGAATCGAGGCTGAAGCCTCTCCTACAGAAATGCGCTGTCTTGTGCGAGAGGCTTCAGCCTCGATGGTTTTGGAGTCAGCGATAGTTGCGAAAAAACACGTCGACTAGACGGGCGGCCAATGGGCAAACCCCGTGATAGCGATTAGCCTGTATTGCCTGAGGTTCGCGCGGAGTAGGGTTTCATGTCGGCAGTGATGATGAGTAGCTACGCCCGCTATCGCCAGGTGGTGACGGAGTTGATGTCTGGCGAGGAGCAACTGCCGAGCCTGCCGGCGTTGACGCTGGAAATACGCAAAGCCCTGCGCAGCCCGGACATCAGCCTCGAAGTGCTGAGCAAGCTGGTCAGCCGCGATCCGGCGCTCGCCGCCTTGCTGATCAAGTACTCCTCCAGCCCGCTCAACCGCACCCGTCGCGGTCCGAAAACCCTCAAAGACGTGATGCAGGTACTCGGCGTCGGCCAGGTGGACCGCATCACCATGGTCCACAGCATTCAAAGCCTGTTCACCTTGCACAGTGCCGCGCATAAAAAACTGTTTCTCGAAGCCTGGGAACGCCTGATTTTGCAGGCCTGCATCTGCGCGTTTCTGGCCTCACGCGCCAGCCATATCCAACCGGAGCAGGCATTGCTGGCGAGCTTGATGAGTGAGCTGGGTTCGTTGGCGATTTTGTCCGCGTTCAAAGAAGATGCCGTGCCGTCGCGCGAGCTGTACCTGGAGCTGTGCCGCGAGTACAGCAAATCGCTGGGCATCATCCTGTTGCGCAAGTGGGCGGTAGACGCCGAGCTGGTCGAGATCGTGCGCCACAGCGGCGATTGGAGCGAGCGCAGCACGGACTACCACATGGAGCTGATCGACTTGGTCAACCTGGCGCGCTACCACCGTCTCAAAGGCTTCGACCATGTCAGCGACCTGCCGCCGCTGCAAAGTCTGACTGGCTTTGGCAAGTTGCTGCCGCCCTACAACCAGCTCGACATCAACGGCGGCCTGCAACTGATCAGCGTGCACCGTCAGGAGATTGATGCATTAGCGGAAATGTTGCGGTAACTCACTTTCACCGTCATCCCCGCGAAGGCGGGGATCCAGTATGGCTCGGCAAACACGTCTCTCGAAAATTCCGCAGTTCCCGGCGGACCGACGCCTACGCGGAAATGACGGTGGCTTGCTGAGTGGGACCGTTAATCAACCCGGCGCGTTAATGCTCACCGGATCACGCAACACATGTGCCGCCAACGTGCGCAACGGGCTCAACTGGCGGCAAATCAACGCCAATTCGCTCTGCACCAACCGCTCGCGGTCGTCCATTTCCTCCGGCAGTTGCTCCAGCTCTTTAGCCAGGTTTTCCTCGGCATCGCTGTGCACCACCACGGGGGTTTTCTGCGCCAGGTTCTGCGCCACTTCGTCCAGGCTGGCCGCCAGCGTGGCCGCGGCCTGGCTGATCAGCCCCGGCTCGGCCGCGCCCGGCAGCGGTTCGCCACGGTGCGCGCCCAGGGCCGACAGGTAGCTGAGCAAGGTGTGCGAGAGCACCAGAAAGCGGAAGCCCACGTCGGCTTCCTTACGGAAGTGCCCCGGCTCCATCAGCATATTGGCCAGCGTGCTCGACAGCGCCGCGTCGGCGTTGTGGGCGTTGCGTCGCGCCAGGCGATAGGTGAGGTCGTCGCGCTTGCCGGCGGCGTACTGCAGCATGATTTGCTGCAGGTAGCGGCTGTTGCAGATCAGCGTGTTGGCCACGACCTGGTTCAGGCGTCGGCCCTGCCAGTCCGGCAAGATCAGGAACACCGCCAGGCCGGCGATCAGCGCGCCGAGCAGGGTGTCGACCAGGCGCGGCACGATCAGGCCGTAGCCGTCGCCCACCTGGTTGAAGCAGAACATGATCATCAGCGTGATGGCGGCAGTCGAGAGCATGTAGCGCGTGGCCCGGTTGACGAAGAACACCACGCCGGCCACCACCGCGAACATCGCTTGAATCAGCGCGCCGGGGAACAGGTCGAACAGCGCCCAGCCCAGAATCAGCCCGATCACCGTGCCGCCGATCCGCTGCATGAGTTTTTTGCGCGTGGCGCCGTAGTTGGGCTGACACACGAACAGCGTGGTGAGGATGATCCAGTAACCTTCCTCAGGGTGAATCAGGTGCAGCATGCCGTAGCCAACGCTCAAGGCGATGGACAGGCGCAGCGCGTGGCGGAACAGCAACGAGGTGGGCGTCAGTTGCAGGCGGATGCGGCCGATGATGTCTTTGAACGAACGCGGCGACCGGTCGAGCAAACTGCTGTCTTGCTCCTCGGCCAGGGCGTCGGGGTTGTTGGCGTTGCTGAGCAGGTTGTTCAGCGTGCCAAGGTTGCTGGCCAATGCCCGCAGCGAGCGCAACAAGCTGCGCCAGGCCGGGTTGCTTTGGATGCGCAAGTGTTCCAGCGAGGCTTGCAAGTCGGCCAACGCCTGGCTGGAGTGGCCGCCGTAGTCGAAGCTCTGGCGCAACTGAATGGCCTGGCCCAGGCGCTGGCAGGCTTCGCCTTGCTGGCGCAGCAAGCGTTGGCAGCGGAACAGCACGTCGCTGTGGAAGAACGCTTCGGCCAATTCGTTGTACGGGTAGTGCGAGGAGCTGGCGCGTTCGTGGATGTCTTGCGCCATGAAGTACAGCTTGAGGTAACGGCTGATTTTCTGCCCCGGCCGCGCGCTGTCGACCCGGTTCAAAATGATCTCTTTGCTGGCATTCAGCGCCGCCACCACCTTGCCGTTTTGCTTGGCCAGGGCCAGGCGTTTGTCTTCCAGGTCCACGCCGCGCAGCGGCTCGAACAGCGCCGACTTCAGCTTGAGAAAACGCCCCAGCTCACGGAACAACACGGCCAGGCTTTGCTGCACCGGCTGATTGGAAAACAACGCCTGCCACACCACCGACAACAGCCCGTACCACGCGGCGCCGGCCACCAACAGCATGGGCTCGTGCCAGAAATTGACCTGGGCGCCGTCGCGCTGATCGACGCCGATCATGGTGTACACCGACAGAATCAGCGTGGCTTGGGCGATGCGCGCATAGCGCTCACCCAAGGCGCCGAGCATGGTCAGGCAGAAACTGGCCACTGCCATCGACGCGGCAAATACCCAGGGCAGCGGGAACAACAGTTCCACCGCCACCGAGGCCACGCTAAAACACGCCAGGGTCACCAGCAGCGCATTGAGGCGGCCTTGCCAGCTGTCGTCGGTTTCAGCCAGGGCGCTGGCGATAACGCCGAGGAACAGCGGAATCAGCTGGTGCATGGCGTCTTGGGTCCAGCACAACGCCATGATGCCGGTGAGGGCGATAAAGGCCCGCACGCTGTAGCTGAATTTGTCCTGCGCCCAGAGACGGCGGAGGGTTTGGCGAATAGTGGACGCTGGCATCGTGGGCAGACAACCTGACTGGCGATACGTTGATTAGAACGGATAAGCCCGGCTGTGCGAACCGCCGTTACGATTTTTTAGCGAAAACGGCAGCGGTCACACAGCGCTGTGGCGCGTGAAGAGTGGTTGGACTCTCGCCGCGCCATGAAGTCACGTGGTGCTTAAACGAATTGCGCCGCCGCGTAGGCCGAGGCCCACGCCCACTGGAAATTGAAGCCGCCCAAGTGGCCGGTCACATCCAGCACCTCGCCGATAAAGTACAGCCCCGGCGACTTCAGCGACTCCATGGTTTTTGACGACACCTCTTTGGTGTCGACGCCGCCCAGGGTCACTTCCGCCGTGCGATAACCCTCGGTGCCGGCGGGCACCACTTGCCAGTTGGCAAGCTGTTCGGCGATTTGCGCCAGCTCGGCCGGCGTGTATTGCTTCATCGGCTTGGACACGAACCAGTGCTCTGCCAACAGCGTCGCCATCTTCTTGGTGAACAGCTCGCCGAGCAGGGTTTTCAGTTCGCTGTTCGGGCGCTCGGCCTGTTGCTCGTTGAGCCAGGTCGGCACGTCGTGGTCGGGCAGCAGGTTGATGCTGATGGCCTGGCCGGGCAGCCAGTACGAGGAGATCTGCAAAATCGCCGGGCCGCTGAGGCCGCGATGGGTGAACAGAATGTTTTCCCGGAAGCTTTCATCGTTGCAGCTCACCAGGCAATCCACCGAGGTGCCCGACAACTCGGTGCACAGGGCTTTGAGCTGATCGGTAATGGTGAACGGCACCAGGCCGGCGCGCGTGGGCAGCAGGTTGTGGCCGAACTGCTTGGCCACTTGGTAGCCAAAGCCGGTAGCGCCGAGCGTGGGAATCGACAAACCGCCGGTGGCGATGACCAGCGATGTACATGTCACTGCGCCGATGCCGGTTTGCAGCAGGTAACCGGCGTCGCTTTTTTCAATTTGTGTGACGGCGGTGTTCAGGTGCAACTGCACGCCGCTCTGGTCGCATTCGCTGAGCAGCATCTCGAGAATGTCGCTGGCCTTGTTATCGCAAAACAGCTGACCGAGTTTTTTCTCGTGGTACGGCACGCCGTGCTTGCTCACCAGTTCGATAAAGTCCCACTGGGTGTAGCGCGCCAGGGCCGATTTGCAGAAGTGCGGATTCTGCGAAAGGAAGTTGGCAGGCTCCGTGTACATGTTGGTGAAGTTGCAGCGTCCACCGCCGGACATCAGGATTTTCTTCCCGGCCTTGTTCGCGTGGTCCAGCAGCAGCACCGAACGGCCGCGCCCGGCTGCCTGCATGGCGCACATCAAGCCGGCGGCGCCCGCGCCAATAATCACCACATCCGAAACCTGCACCACGCACCTCGAAAACAATTGAGCCAACCCACCGGGGCGGCAGTTTAGCGTAAGCGCCGCACAAACTTGGCGTTTGCGCACTGGTGCTGTTGGCGCTGACCTGACTAAGCTGCTTGTATAAACGGGTCAGACTGAGAAGACGCCAGGCATGAAGTTATTCCCGCGCCTTATGTTGTGGCTGGTTTTAGCCTGTAGCGCCTCGACGAGCGCCGAGTCGCTGCGTTTGGTGGCCAACACCTGGCCGCCGTTCAACGATGTGAACCTGCTCAATAACGGCTTATCCAGCGACCTGGTGATCACCGCGCTCAAGCGCGCCGGTTACTCCAGTGCCTATTTTCAGGTGCCCTGGGCGCGCGTGCTGTATGGCCTACAAGCCGGCGACTACGACATTGTGTTGAGCGCCTGGTACGACACGGAGCGGGCCCAGTACGGTGTTTTTTCCGAACCGTATTTGATTAACCGCATCCGATTTATGCGGCGCAAGGGCAGCGACCTGCACTTCAAAACCTTGAGCGATCTGGCCGACAACAGCATCGCGGTGGTGCGCGGCTACTCGTACCAGCGCGAGTTCGACAACGATCCGTCGCTGCTCAGGGTGCCGGTGGTGGATTTCGCCATGGGCGCACGCATGTTGGCCGCAGGGCGCGTGCAAATGACCCTGGAAGATGAACTGGTGGCGCGTCACTACTTTCAGCACGAACTGCGCGGTATCGAAGACCAAGTGGAATTTTTGCCGAAACCGTTAAGCGAAAACGGTTTGCATATTCTGGTGCGCAGTAATCACCCGCACGCGCAAGAGATCGTGACCGGCTTCAATAAAGCCATGCAGGCCATGCGTGAAGACGGCACCTACGCAAAGATTTTTGCCGCTCATGGTTTTGCGGCGGCGAGTGACGCAGTGGGCCCAACCGGGCAAGACCCGGGCGAAATCCCTGACTAGCTGCTGACCGTGCGACCGCGACCCTGATGCTTGGCCTGGTACAAACGACCGTCGGCGTGATGCAGCAGGCTTTCCAAATCTTCCGCCGCGCCTTGATACACGCCCGCGCTGAAATTCAGCGGCGGTGCGTCAGTGGCATAACGCAAACCTGCCGCCACCTGGCGCAACTGTTCCAGGGCCACGTGCAAAGCCGGCGCGTCCTGGCGGCTGATCAGCGCAAATTCCTCGCCGCCCAAACGCCCGAGCAGGGCGTCGGGGAATACCTGCAACAAGGCCCGGGCAAACAACACCAACGCCGTATCGCCGCTGGCGTGGCCGTAGTCGTCGTTGATGCTTTTGAATAAATCCAGATCGAGCATCGCCACGCTCAGATCATGGCCACCGCGTTGCGCCAGCTTGCACATTTGCGTGCCTTGCTCGTAGAAGGCGCGGCGGTTGTAGAGGTTGGTCAGCGAATCGAACAAGGCCGCTTGCTTGAGCGCTTGCATCAGGTCGCGACGTTCCAGGGTCGACATCACGCGGCAGTTGAGTTCTTCCGGGCAAAACGGTTTGCGCAGGAAGTCGTCGGCGCCGTGTTTGATGAACAAGGCGCTGAGCGAGCCTTTGGTGTCTGCCGACAGGCCAAGAATGATCAAGTCGGAACGCTTCATTTTTTGGCGCAGCAACTTCACCAGATCGAAGCCGCTGATACCCGGCATGCTGTGGTCCACCAGCAGCAGGTCGATGTCGGGCTGATCTTTGAGAATCTGCAGCGCCTGGTTGCCGTCTTGCGCTTCGATGATCTGGTACAGGTGGGAGGTGAGAATGCGCCGGATGAAATTGCGCGTGGCGTCGGAATCCTCGGCCACCAGAATTTTCACCTGGCTGTTGCTCTCCAGACGGTGCAGCAGGCGGAAGGCGTATTCGTAGGAGTGCTGACTTTCCTTGAGCACGTAATCGACCACGCCCTTGAGCAACAACTCGTCGCGGCGCTGCTCGTTGTACGAGCCGCTGAGCACGATGCACGGCAGGTTGAAGCCGAGCACCAGGTCGACGATTTCACCGTCCATGGCATCGGGCAGATTGAGGTCGACGATAGCGGCGAAGAACAACCCGGCGGAGGTCTCCAGCATCACCTGGGCTTCGCCCAGCGAGGCGCAGAACACTGGCTGCAGGTTGGGTTCCTGGCGGAACAGGTGCTCCAGGATTTTGAGCACGAGCGGGCTGTCTTCGACGACTAAAATGTTACGCACTGCTTGCCTCCTTGCTGTTGATGCGTATGTAGAGCGAGCTTGCTCGCGAAGCAGGCGCCGCGGCGAGCCAGAAGACCGCAGTGTGTTCTTCGCGAGCAAGCTCGCTCCTACGAGCAAACTACGATTACAACATTCTTACCCGAATCGACTTGCCCTTGATCTTCCCGCTATTCAAGCGATTCAGCGCCTGGTTTACCACGTTGCGATCCACCGCCACATAGGCCTGGTAATCAAAAATCGCAATCTTGCCGACCTTGTCTCCGGCAATGCCGGCATCGCCTGTCAGGGCGCCGAGAATGTCGCCGGGCCGCACTTTGTCTTTGCGCCCGGCGGCGATGCACAGGGTGACCATGGGCGGTTGCAGCGGGCCGCCGGGTTGCGGTTTCAGGTTGTCGAGCTGGTCCCAATGCAGCGGCGCTTGCTGGCGGGTTTCGATGGCCTGCGCGCGGTGCCCTTCGGCCGGGGCGACAAGGCTCAAGGCCAGGCCTTTTTCGCCAGCGCGACCGGTACGGCCAACGCGGTGAATGTGAATTTCAGAATCGCGCGCCAGCTCCACGTTGATCACGGCGTCGAGGGCGTCGATGTCCAGACCACGCGCTGCCACGTCGGTGGCTACCAGCACGCTGCAACTGCGGTTGGCAAACATCGCCAGCACCTGGTCGCGGTCACGCTGTTCCAGATCGCCGTGCAGGCTCTGCGCCGAGAAACCTTTGGCGGCGAGGTGGTCGACCACTTCCTGGCACTGTTGCTTGGTAAAGCAGAACGCCACGCACGATTGCGGGCGGAAGTGCGCCAGCAGTTTTGTCACTGCCTGCATGCGTTGGTCCGGATCAATCTCGTAGAAGCGCTGCTCGATCTGGCTGTCGGCGTGCAGGGCCTCGGCCTTTACCTGCTGCGGATTGCGCATGAACGCGGCCGACAATTGCTTGATGCCGGCCGGGTAGGTGGCGGAGAACAGCAGCGTCTGACGCTTGCTGGGGGTCTGGCCAATGATGTCGGTGATGGCGTCGTTAAAGCCCATGTCGAGCATGCGGTCGGCTTCGTCGAGCACCAGCGTGTTGAGGCCGTCGAGTTTCAACGTGCCTTTACGAAGGTGCTCCTGAATCCGACCCGGCGTGCCGACGATGATGTGCGCGCCGTGCTCCAGCGAGCCGATTTGCGGGCCGAAGGGCACGCCGCCGCACAGCGTCAGCACTTTGATGTTGTCGGCGCTGCGGGCCAGGCGGCGAATTTCTTTGGCCACTTGGTCGGCCAGCTCGCGGGTCGGGCACAGCACCAACGCCTGACAGCCGAAATAGCGCGGGTTCAGCGGGTTGAGCAGACCGATACCAAAGGCAGCAGTTTTGCCGCTGCCGGTCTTGGCCTGGGCGATCAGGTCCATGCCCTTGAGAATCACCGGCAGGCTTTGTGCCTGAATCGGCGTCATTTCGGCGTACCCCAGCGACTCGAGGTTGGCCAACATGGCGGCGGACAGGGGCAACGAATTGAACGCGGTGGAAGTCACGGCACAGACCTGCTAAACGGAAATGGCGTGCAGTGTAACAGGGGCGCCGCGCGGCACGGCATGGGCCGTACCGGCGCGCGACAGACTGCGTTGAAAAACTGCGTTGCAGCCGACGGATTACGCCTAAAGTCTGGCGCAGAACTGGCCATTTGCTGGTATTACTTCTCTATCGGGCTTGCGCTCATGCATGCCCGTAACCGAAGACCGTTTCCGGGTGCCACCGTGCTGAAACGAATCGCCGTTACCGACCTTTGCCTGGGCATGCACATTCACGAATTTTGCGGTTCGTGGATGGAGCACCCATTCTGGAAGGCCAAGTTTCTCCTTACCGAAGACAAAGACCTCAAGCGCATCCTCGACAGTGGCATCGAGGAAGTGTGGATCGACGCCTCCAAAGGTCGCGATGTCGCTGACGGCAGCGCTGCGTTAAGCCAGGCGGAGGTGGCGGCTGAAGTGGATAACCTGCTGGTGACTGAAGCCCAGGCGCCGCAGAAGCCGATCAGCGCTTCGCTGGATGACGAAGTCAAACGTGCCCAAAAACTATGCGCCCGCTCGAAAAAAGCGGTGGTCGCCATGTTCGGCGAAGTACGCATGGGCCAGGCCATTAACGCGGAGCACGTGGCCGAGTTGGTGGAAGAAATCGCCGATTCGGTGGCCCGCCACCCTGACGCCATGATCAGCCTGGCACGCCTGAAGACCTGTGATGAATACACCTACATGCATTCAGTGGCCGTGTGCGCGCTGATGATTGCCCTGGCGCGTCAGCTTGAACTGGCGGAGGAACAGGTTCGCGAGGCGGGCATCGCCGGGTTGCTGCACGACATCGGCAAAATGATGATCCCCGACGCCATCCTCAACAAACCCGGCAAGCTCACCGACGCCGAATTCACCACCGTGCGCCAGCACCCGGAAGCCGGCGTGCGCTTGCTCGGCGAGAACCAGCAAGTGAGTGATGCGGTGATCGACGTGTGCCTACACCACCACGAAAAAATCGATGGCAGCGGTTACCCGCATCGTTTGAAAGGCGACGAAATCAGCCTGTTCGCCAAAATGGGGGCGGTGTGCGACGTGTATGACGCCATCACCTCCAACCGCCCTTACAAAGCCGGCTGGGACCCCGCCGAATCCATCCGCAAAATGGCCGAGTGGAGCAAAGGGCATTTCGACCAGGCGGTGTTTCAGGCCTTCGTCAAATCGGTCGGCATTTACCCCACCGGCTCGCTGGTGCGTCTGGAAAGTGGCCGGCTGGGCCTGGTCATGGACCAACACCCCACCTCGCTGCTAACGCCCCGGATAAAAGTGTTTTTCTCGGCCAAGTCGAAAACCCCCATTCCTCAGCAAATCGTCGACTTATCCAAGCTGGTCGGCCGGGAAAAGATCGTCGGCCGCGAGGCGCCGGAGGACTGGAACTTCCCCCGGCTGGAAGAACTGTGGAGCGGGCTGCCGACCAAGAACGGCAGTTACTTCGCCTAGGCCATCCGCCGCGTTGCCTTTAGTCGTGCACCTCGGTCGCGATCCGGTTCGCCTTGCGCCCGTCCTCCGGCGATAGCTGCAGAAAGATCGCCGCCGCCAGCAGCGTCAACACGCCCACACACAGAAACGTCAGCTGGAACGCACCGAGCACGCTGTCGATTTCGCCCGTGCCGATTTCACTGGTAAACCCGCCCAATAACGCCGCGCCGGAAGCGATGCCCAGGCTGATCGCCAGTTGCACCACCACCGACAGCAGGCTGTTGCCGCTGCTGGTGCTGGCATCGTCCAGGTCGATCAGGGTGACGGTGTTCATGGCCGTGAACTGCATGGAATTCACCGCGCCAAGAAAGCCCAAATGCAGCAGCAATAACGCGTAAGGCGTCTCGGCGCTGACGGTGCCCAGGCTGGCCAGCAGGGCGCCGAGCAGCAGGGTGTTGCCGGTGAGTACGGTGCGGTAGCCGAAGCGGTCGATGATGGTCTTTGCCAGCGGCTTTACTGCCATCGCCGCCAGGGCCAGGGGAATCATGCTCATGCCTGCCTGGGCGGGCGAATAACCCAGCGCCACTTGCAGCAGCAGCGGCACCAGAAAGGGCAACGAGCCGCTGCCCAGGCGGGCGAACAAATTACCCAGAATGCCGACCGCAAACGTGCGCGTGCGAAACAGCCGGGGCGAAAACAGCGGCTCGTCCACCTGCCCGGCGCGCAGCCAATAGGCGGCCAGACAGGCCAGGCCGCCGAGCAGCAGCAACATCACGCGCATATGCGCCAGGTGCAGTTCACCCAACCCTTCGAGGGCGATGGTGATCAACACCATGGCGCCACCAAACAGGAGAAAACCCAGGGTGTCGAAGCGGCTGCGTTGCGGGCCGCGCAGATCTGGCATCACGCGGTATACCGCAATGCAGCCAATGATGCCGACCGGAATATTTATCAGAAAAATCCAATGCCAACTGGCGTACTCCACCAGCCAGCCGCCCAGCGTCGGGCCAATCAGCGGACCCAGCAAACCGGGCAGGGTGATGAAACTCATGATCCGCACCAGTTCCGTGCGCGGGTAGGCGCGCAGCACCACCAAGCGCCCGACCGGCATCATCAACGCGCCGCCCAAACCCTGCACGATGCGCGCGCCCACCAACTGCGGAAGGCTGACGCTGAGGGCGCAGAGCAACGAGCCGAGGCTGAATAACAGAATCGCGCCGAAGAAAATCCGCCGTGTGCCAAAGCGGTCGGCAATCCAACCGGAGGCGGGAATCAGCAGCGCCACGGTGAGCATGTAAGCGATGACCACCGACTGCATGCGCAGCGGGTCTTCCAGCAGTTCGCGGGCCATGGCCGGCAGCGCGGTATTGAGGATGGTGCCGTCCAGGGTCTGCATAAAAAATGCGATGGCGACAATCCAGGGCAGCAAACGGGCAGTGCGGGCATCCAGCGCGGGTTGTACGGGCATAACAGTTCTCGACTTCTGAGCGACACGGGCAACGCTGCACGGACTCTAGGCCCAAGCTTTGCAACTGACCAGCAGCTATGGCGCAAATGGCCTCGGTTCAGACCTGATTTTGCCGCCGGCGGGTTGGCATTATTCACATGCGACTGCCACGCTTGTACCGGCGTTCCATTGTGCTAATTCACTGGTTAAGGCTTGCCTCATGCGGCTGATGTGTTGCGTAACGATGTGCTTGCTGTTCGCGCTGCCCCTGCGCGCCGAGGAGTGGTTCCCGGTGCCCGTGGTCAGCGATGGGCAACCCGCCAGTTATCGGCCGCAACTCAAAGCCAGCAAGCCGTGGCGTATCTGCGCGATGGTGCCGCAAGGCGTGGGCCGTTACTGGTGGGCGATGTCGTGGGGCTTGTCGCAAGAGGCCAATCGCCAGGGTGTGCGGCTGGGGATTTACGATGCCGGCGGCTACCAAAACGCCACGGTGCAGAGCGACCAGTTGGCCCGCTGCGCCGACCGTGGCGCCGATGCGTACATCATCGGCGCCGTCAGCGACACGGCGCTGTGCGGGCAGATCAAAGCGGTCGCCGACCAGGGCGCGCCGGTGATAGACCTGGCCAATCGACTCGACTGCCCCGGCGTCAGCGCCCATTCGCGGGTGGACTTCGCGGCCATGACGGAGGCGGCCGTTGCCTACATGCTGGCCAACAGCAAAGGCCGCGCGATTCGGGTCGGCTGGTTCCCCGGACCGCAAGGCGCGGGCTGGCTCACGGACGCGGAAGCCGGGTTGCACAAGGCGCTGGAGGGCAGCTCGGTGACGCTGATTCATGGCGGCTATGGGCCGGCAGATATCTCCGGCCAGGCGCCCTTGATTCGCGGCCTTTTAGAACGCGAGCCCAATCTGGATTACGTCGTCGGCAACGCCGAGGCGGCCGCGTTTGCCTCGCGGCTGCGGCACAACAGCGGGCCGCGCTTTCACTTCGAGACGTTGTCGTTTTATACCAACGAGCGGCTGCTGGAGCCGATCGCCCAAGGGCAGGTGCTGGCGGCGCCGACCGATTCGCCGGTGGTGCAGGCGCGCATTGCCGTGGACATGGCAGTGCGCCTGTTGGAGAAGCAGCCGGTGGCTAAGTGGGTGAGTCCGCAGATCATCATGTTGGATCGCGATACGGTAGGCGGGCTGGATTTGAGTGTGCTGGTGCCGCCGAATGGGCAGTGGATGATTCGACGGAATTTGCCGGATTGACTGAAAAAGCCAAATCAAAGGCCCCTCTCCCCAGCCCTCTCCCGCAAGCGGGAGAGGGGGTTGGATCGCAGCTGCTCGCGCAAACGTCACCCCTCGCCCGCTCGCGGGAGAGGGGCTGGGGGAGAGGGCCGCCTTAACGCAACGGCGCCCCTCTAGCCGGCGCCCCATTCGCCACGTAGTAAGGCGCAGTACTGCGTGGCAATGGCGCTCGACCGCGAATTTTGTCGGCGATTTTCTCGGCGATCATGATGGTCGGCGCGTTG
Organism: Pseudomonas sp. AC229; assembly: GCF_979254655.1. Lineage (NCBI taxonomy): Bacteria > Pseudomonadati > Pseudomonadota > Gammaproteobacteria > Pseudomonadales > Pseudomonadaceae > Pseudomonas > Pseudomonas sp. AC229. Next base: position 153,361 of record NZ_CEEDHK010000011.1, on the reverse strand, counting down.
AGGTTGCCGGTGGTGATCAGCGGCATGATCGAGGCATCCACCACACGTAAACCCTGCACGCCATGCACGCGGCCTTCGCCGTCGACTACCGCCATGTCGTCGCTGCCCATCTTGCAGGAGCACGAGGGATGGAACGCGGTTTCGGCGTGTTCGCGGACGAATTGGTCGAGCTGCTCGTCGCTCTGCACGTCGGGGCCGGGGCTGATTTCACGGCCACGGAACGGGTCGAGGGCGGGCTGGTTCATGATCTCGCGGGTGATGCGGATGCCGTCGCGGAATTCTTGCCAGTCCTGCTCGGTGGCCATGTAGTTGAACAGGATGCTCGGGTGCTCGCGCGGGTCTTTGGATTTGAGCTGAATGCGCCCACGGCTCGGCGAACGCATGGAGCCCACATGCGCCTGGAAGCCATGTTCTTGCACGCCGTTGCTGCCGTTGTAGTTAATCGCTACCGGCAGGAAGTGATATTGAATATTCGGCCATTCGAACTCGGCGCGGCTGCGGATAAAACCGCCCGCTTCGAATTGGTTGCTGGCGCCGATGCCTTTGCCCAGGAACAGCCATTTCGCGCCAATCGGCGGCTGGTTCCACCACAGCAACGACGGGTACAGCGACACCGGCTGGGTGCAGGCGTATTGCAGGTACATTTCCAGGTGGTCTTGCAGGTTTTCGCCAACGCCGGGCAGGTCGTGCACCAGGGGAATGCGCAGTTTTTTCAGCAAGGCCGCCGGGCCAACGCCGGAGCGCTGCAGAATTTGCGGCGAGGCGATGGCGCCCGAGCACACCAGCACTTCGCGGCGCGCCATGGCTTCCACGGGAATCGAGCTGGTGCCTTTGAGGTAAGCGACGCCCACGGCCTGTTTGCCTTCGAACAGCACGCGGTCGGTGAGGGCGTGGGTGACGATGGTCAGGTTTGGCCGGCCGCGCGCCTGGTCGAGATAACCGCGCGCCGTGCTGGAGCGCCGGCCTTGCGGGGTGACAGTGCGGTCCATGGGACCGAAGCCTTCCTGCTGGTAACCGTTAAGGTCGTCGGTGCGCGGGTAACCGGCTTGCACGCCGGCTTCGACCATCGCTTTGAACAGCGGATTATTGCCGGCCTTTGGCGTGGTGACGCTCACCGGGCCGTCGCCGCCGTGGTAGTCGTTGGGGCCAATGTCGCGGGTTTCGGCTTTGCGGAAGTAGGGCAGGCAGTCGAGGTAGCTCCAGTCTTCCAACCCTGGGGTTTTTGCCCAGCCGTCGTAGTCCATGGCGTTGCCGCGGATGTAGCACATGCCGTTGATAAGCGACGAACCGCCCAGGCCTTTGCCGCGTCCGCATTCCATGCGGCGGTTGTTCATGTGCGGTTCCGGGTCGGTTTCGTACGCCCAGTTATAGCGCCGGCCTTGCAGCGGGAACGCTAACGCGGCGGGCATCTGGGTGCGAAAGTCGAGGCGATAATCCGGGCCGCCGGCTTCGAGCAGCAGCACGGTAACGTCGGCGTCTTCGGTCAGGCGCGTGGCCAGGGTGTTACCAGCCGAACCGGCGCCGACGATGATGTAATCGAATTCTGTGTTCATGATTTTTCCTAACTTGGAACCGGCTTTGGGCCTATACCCCGTCATTCCCGCGAAGGCGGTGGTCCGACGAATCGGAATCCAGTATTTGGCGGCGAGCGCGTACTCCTGAACCATTCTGGATCCCCGCCTTCGCGGGGATGACGGTGGGTTGGAATGGGCTCGGTGTTAGAACACCGACGTATACCCACCCAACTCCACCTGCACCGACTTTATCCGGGTGTACTGCGCCAACGTCACCAGCCCGTTTTCGCGGCCAACGCCTGACTGTTTGTAGCCGCCCACGGGCATCTCGGCCGGCGATTCGCCCCAGGTGTTGATCCAGCAGATACCGGCCTCAAGTTGATGGATAACGCGGTGGGCGCGGTTGAGGTCCTGGGTGATGATGCCGGCCGCCAGGCCGAACTCGGTGTCGTTGGCGCGGCGGATCACTTCGTCTTCGTCGTCGTAAACCAGAATGCTCATCACCGGGCCGAAGATTTCTTCGCGCACGATGCTCATGTCGTCGGTGCAGTCGCTGAATACGGTGGGCGCCACGTAGGCGCCTTTGCCGAATTCGCCGGTGGTGACGCGCTCACCGCCAATCAATAAACGCGCGCCTTCTTCCTTGCCTTTGGCGATGTAGCCGAGCACGTTTTCCATGTGCGCGAAGCTCACCAGCGGACCAAAGTTGGTGCTGTCGTCGGTCGGGTCGCCGAGGCGAATGCGCTGCACACGTTCCAGCACCTTGGCTTCGAAGCGAGCTTGCAAACTGCGCGGCACGAACACGCGGGTGCCGTTGGTGCACACCTGGCCAGAGCTGTAGAAGTTGGCCATCACCGCGATGTCGGCGGCGCGGTTGAGGTTGGCGTCTTCAAAGATGATCAGCGGGCTCTTGCCGCCCAGTTCCATGGTCACTTCTTTAAGCGAAGAACTCGACGCGCTGGCCATAACCTTTTTGCCGGTGTCGGTGCCGCCGGTGAAGGAGATTTTCTCGATGGCCGGGTGTTCGGTGAGCCAGGTGCCGACTTCACGGCCGCTGCCGGTGAGTACGTTGAACACGCCATCGGGCAGGCCGGCGGCGGTGTAGATTTCCGCCAGTTTCAGCGTAGTCAGCGAGGTGACTTCGCTGGGCTTGAAAATCATCGCGTTGCCCGCCGCCAATGCCGGTGCGGACTTCCACAGGGCGATCTGAATCGGGTAATTCCACGCGCCAATGCCGGCGACCACGCCCAGCGGTTCGCGGCGGGTGTAGACGAACGAGGTTTCGCGCAGCGGAATCTGCTCGCCTTCAATGGCGGGCACCAGGCCGGCGTAATACTCGAGCACGTCGGCGCCGGTGACGATGTCGACGTAACGGGTCTCCGACAACGCCTTGCCGGTGTCCAGGGTTTCCAGTTCGGCCAGTTCGTCGTTGCGCTCGCGCAGAATGTCCACGGCTTTGCGCAGGATGCGCGAGCGCTGCATGGCAGTCATTGCCGCCCACACTTTCTGCCCCTTCTGCGCGCTGTCCACGGCGCGCTCCACATCTGCCTGCGAGGCCCGTTGCACCTCGGCCAGCACTTCGCCGTTGGCCGGGTTGATGGCCTGGAACGTGGCGCCGCTGGTGGCGTCAACGTAACCGCCGTGGATGTAGAGTTTTTGCAGGGGGAAACGGGCCATGGTGTCCTCGCGAAATTCGGGTAAGGGGAAGGGCGAGCGCTTAGCCCGCTTGCCTGGCCAGTTGTTGGTCCAGGTAGTCGAAAGCGATTTGCAGGGCTTGCTGGGTGTCGAACGCCTCGCCACTGAGGGCGCCGCGTAACCACAAGCCATCAATCAGCGCCGCCAGTCCACGGGCGGCCATGCGCGCCTCGTTAACGGGCAATACGCGGCGGAATTCGCAGCAGATATTTGAATACAAGCGATGGTCGTTAATCCGTTGCAGGCGCCGCAGCGAGGGCTGGTGCATGCTGCTGGCCCAGAACGCCAACCAGGTTTTCATGGCCGGGCCGTTGACCTGGCTGTCATCGAAGTTGCCTTCGATGATGGTGCGGATATGGGCGCGCGGGCTTTCGTCTTCCAGCAACGCGCGACGGTCGCGCACCGACAGGCTGAGGGCCGTCATCAGGTGGCGCATGGTGGCTTCGAGCAGGCCGTTCTTGTCTTGGAAATAGTGGCTGATGATGCCGTTGGATACACCGGCCAATCGGGCGATCAGGGCGATGCTGGCGTCCATGCCGACTTGGTCAACCGCCTCCAGGGTGGCGTGAATAAGCTGGGAACGGCGGATGGGTTGCATCCCTACTTTGGGCATTGGTGTACTCCTGCATCCAGACGCGGCGGGCTTTACAGCAGTCTAGTGAGTTTTTATTGAACGCGGAATCAATAAAAACGACCGGCTGTAGCTCTGAGCGACATAGGGGAGTCGGTGTGGTGTGTTCGCGACATTGAGGGGTGTTCGTTAGAGGTTCGGGCTGCGTTTTCTTCGCTAACGTGTTCAGTCTCAAGATTCTGGATTCCCGCCTGCGCGGGAATGACGGAGTTTTCTCAGTCGCCTCCGTCATTCCGCGAAGGCGGCGGTCCGACGATTCGGAATCCAGAATTGCAAGTCGTGCGCGTAGGCCAGACAAACACCTAACCCAGATTCTTACCCAACAACGCGTGATACAGCTCGGTATCACCCAACACCCCCACCACCCGATTGGCATCGTGCAGCACCAACTTGTGCCCGGTCTGGTAGCGGATTTGCAGCGCGTCGCGCATGCCGATGTTGGAGTCGACCAAGGTTGGGCGGCGGGTCAGGCTTTCTACGGCATCGCCCGGTGCCCAGTTCTGCAGGGTGATGGCATCGGCGCCTTGGCGAGCGCCCTGGTACATGTTGCCTTCGGCCAAGCCGAGCCAGGAATCGTTGCCGGGGTCCAGGCACACTTCGCCGTTTACGCGCGTGCATTTGTCCAGGCTGCGCATCAGGCTGCGACCGCACAGCACGTTGAGCGGGTTGGTGTGGGCGACGAAGGTGCGTACGTACTCGTCGGCCGGGTTGAGTACGATCTCTTCCGGCTTGCTGTACTGGATGATCCGACCGTCTTTCATGATGGCGATGCGGCTACCCAGTTTCAGCGCTTCGTCGAGGTCGTGGCTAACGAACACGATGGTTTTGCTCAGCTTGCGTTGCAGCTCCAGCAACTCGTCTTGCAAGCCTTGGCGAATCAGCGGGTCGAGGGCGGAGAACGGTTCGTCCATCAGCAGAATGTCGGCGTCCATGGCCAGCGCGCGGGCCAGACCCACACGTTGCTGCATACCGCCGGAAAGCTCATCCGGGCGCTTGTTGCGCCATTGCGTGAGGCCCACCAGTTCGAGTTTCTCGTCCACCAGTTTGGTGCGCTGGGCGCTGGGGCGGCCCTGCATTTCCAGGCCGAAGCTGATGTTCTCGCGCACGGTCAGCCAGGGCATCAGGGCGAACTTCTGAAACACCATGGCGATGCGTTTGGTGCGCATGTCTTTAAGGGTGGCGGGCGAGCAATTGGCGATGTCCACTTCCTGGCCTTCGTGCTCGATCAGCAAGCGGCCACGGCTCACGGTGTTGAGGCCGTTGATGCAGCGCAGCAGGCTGGATTTGCCCGAGCCCGACAAGCCCATCATCACGCAGATTTCCCCGCGCTCGACGTCCAGGCTGGCTTTCTCGACGCCGACCACCAGGCCGGTTTTCTTCAGGATCTGGTCGCGGGTCATGCCCTGGTCAAGCAGCGCCAAGGCTTCCTTGGGGTACTTGGAGAAGATGACGTCGACGTTATCGAAACGAATCATGCTCATTGTTCAACCTTCACTTTCGCTTCGGGTTGTTTGCATACCCGGTCGAGGATGATGGCCAGCAGCACAATGGCCAGGCCGGCTTCGAAGCCGAGTGCGATGTCGGCTGTGTTCAGTGCGTTGACCACCGGTTTGCCCAGGCCGTCGGCGCCGACCAGTGCGGCGATTACCACCATCGACAGCGACAGCATGATGCACTGGGTAATGCCGGCCGCGATGCTCGGCATGGCGTACGGCAGTTCGATGCGGGTCAGCAGTTGGCGGCGCGAGCAGCCGAAGGCTTTGCCGGCGTCCATCAGCTCGTTAGGCACGTCGCGAATGCCCAGGTAGGTCAGGCGAATCGGCGCGGCAACCGCGAACACCACCGTGGAAATCAGCCCTGGCACAACGCCCAGGCCGAACAGCGTCAAGGTAGGAATCAGGTACACAAAGGTCGGTACGGTTTGCATCAGGTCGAGGACCGGTTGCAGCACCGTGTAAAAGTGCGGGCGGTGCGCGGCCATGATGCCCAGCGGCACGCCAATCAATACGCAGATGAAGGTGGCGAACAGCACTTGCGCCAGGGTTTCCATGGTCTCTTGCCAGTAACCCAGGTTGAGAATCAGCAGAAACGAAAGGATGCAAAACAGGGTCAGGCCCCATTTGCGTTGAATCAGGTGGGTGAGCAAACCGAACAGGCCAATCAATACCAGCGGATTGAAAAAGGTCAGGCCATTGGTCACCCCATGGATCATGAATTCCAGGGCCGAGGCGATGGCATCGAAATACGCCGCGCCATGCTGCGTCAGCCACTCTACGAATTCGGCGATTCTCTCGCCCAGAGGGAGTTTTTCAAAAGTCGGCATGGTAGAGATTATCCACGTGGGTCGGGATGGGCACAGGCTGCCGGGCGCGCCATCACGGCTGTGCGCGCCCGGTTACTGCTTACTGTCTTTGGACGTGAAGGCTTACTTGGCGAGCGCAGCTTTGGCGGCGTCCAGGCCCGGCTTACCGTCGAGGGTGGTGACCCCGGCGAGCCAGGTGTCGAGCACCTGCGGGTTGGCTTTGAGCCAGGCTTTGGCAGCGTCGCGCGGTTTCTGGTTTTCGTTGAGCACGGCGTCCATCAGGTTGTTTTCCATCTCCAGGGTGAAGGAGAGGTTGGTCAACAACTTGCCGACGTTGCCGCACTCTTGCACGTAGCCTTTGCGCACGTTGGTGAGCACGGTGGCTTGGCCGAAGTTGGGGCCGAAGTACTCATCGCCGCCGGTGAGGTACTTCATCTTGTTGCGGGTGTTCATCGGGTGCGGTTCCCAGCCCAGGAACACCATGAATTCGTTCTTGCGGCTGGAGCGTTTGAGTTGCGAAAGCATGGCCGCTTCGCTGGACTCCACTACCTTGAAGCCCTTCAGGCCAAAGGCGTCTTTGTCGATCATGCTCTGGATCAGGCGGTTGCCGTCGTTGCCAGGCTCGATGCCGTAGATTTTGCCGTCGAGCTTGTCTTTGAATTTGGCGATGTCGGAGAAGTCTTTCAGGCCCGCCTCGTAGGCGTAGTCCGGTACGGCGAGGGTGTACTTGGCGCCTTCGAGGTTGGCGCGCACGGTTTCCACGGTGCCGGCATCACGGTAGGCCTTGATGTCGTTTTCCATGGTCGGCATCCAGTTGCCGAGGAACACGTCGAGGTCTTTGCCAGCGGCCAGTGATTTGTACGTCACCGGCACGGAAATCATGGTGGTCTTGGTTTTGTAACCCAGCGACTCCAACACTTCGCTGGTCACCGCAGTGGTGACGGTGATGTCGGTCCAGCCCACATCGGAGAAACGCACGGTGCTGCAGGACGCAGGCTCGGCAGCGCTAGCCAGCAAGGGCAGGCTAAGCGTGGCGAGCAGTAACAGGGGTGTGGACATTTTCATGGACTGACTCCTTTTAAAATTATTGGTTGGCAGTGCAGTACGCGCTTCGCCGCTTGTTGTAGTCCTGCTTATAGGGTCGGCCTCGGGTCGGGCAAGCGGGGGAAAGTCCCGGCATTGGCGCAACGAAGCCTAGCGGTCATGTCGAGAACGATCATGTAGCAGGACAATTCAAACGCCTACAGGGTGGGTCGCAACCAGTGCAGAGGGCGTCGTATCCAGCATTGGTCAGGTCGTTTACGACGTTTTGCCCTGAGCGCGAGCCTGCTTATTGCGAGGTTTCACGTTCAGGGAATGATGCTCAGGGCGCCAGTTCGAGCTTTTCGCGCACCACCGCCAGTGCGGGTTTGCCGTCGCGCGTGGTCACGCCGTGCAGCCACTTATCGAGCACTTCGGGGTGCGCGTAGAGCCAGTCTTTGGCCGACTGGCGCGGGTTGGCGGTTTGGTTGATGACCTGGTCCATCAGCTCGTTTTCCATGCCCAGGCTGAATTCCAGATTGCTGAGCAAGGTGCCGACGTTCGCGCACTCCTTGCTGAAGTTTTTGCGCGTTAGCGAGTACACGGTGGCGCCGCCGTAGTCGGGGCCGAAAAACTCGTCACCGCCGTCGAGGTATTTCATTTTCAGGTGGTTGTTCATCGGGTGCGGTTCCCAGCCGAGGAACACGATCCACTGCTGCAAATGCTCGGCGCGGGTCACGCTGGCGAGCATCTTCTGCTCGCTGCTTTCCACCAACTCGAACTGCCCGGTGCCGAACGAGTTGCCTTTGATCATTTTCTGAATCAGCGCATTGCCGTCGTTACCGGGCTCGATGCCGTAAATTTTGCCGTCGAGCTTTTCGCGGTATTTGCCCAGGTCGGCGAAGCTTTTCAGGCCGCCGTCGTACACGAACGCCGGCACCGCCAGGGTGTATTTGGCACCATGCAAATTGGCCCGCACGCTTTCGATGCTGCCCGCGTCGAGGAAGGGTTTGATCTCATGTTCCTGCGCCGGCATCCAATTGCCGAGGAACACATCGATCTGTTTGGTTTCCAGGTTTTTGAAGGTGTCGGGTACCGACAGGCGCTTGGCATTGGTGGTGTAGCCCAGGGAGCCGAGCAAGAAGCGGCTGACGGCGGTGGTGACGGTAATGTCGGTCCAGCCCACGTCGGCAAAGCGCACCAGTTTGCAGCTTTCCGGTTCAGCGGCAGTGGCCAATACGGGCGTCGCCAAGCTGAGCGCCAGGCAAACAGAGGTCACGAGTTTCATAGAATGCTTTTCCTTAGCGGGACGGGTAATCACTCCAAACCTCCGTGTCTGCGGCGCGGGCGCACACCTGGAAGTCGCCGGTTGCCAAAAGGCAGGCCCATACACTCGCAGGAAGCATGCCGGGCGCGGCGACTATGCGCGTGGGACGTGACCACGGCCACGCTGGAGGTCGCGTTTAGAGTGGCCGAGGTCGCATTCAGCGTGCGCATGTCGCTGGCCGTTTCAAGGCGGCGCAGCGGCGACGTTGCTGGGCATGATCAAGTCGGTGCCAGACCCCGCCCAGCGCACTAAAAGGCTGATGATCCGCGCAAGTTGGGCGCGCTTGCTGCCCTGTACCGGTTGAGGAAATCCGCATGGCCATCAGCGTGTTCGACCTATTCAAAATAGGCATCGGCCCCTCCAGCTCTCACACCGTCGGCCCGATGCGCGCCGCCGCCTTGTTCCTGCAAGGCCTGCGCGAGCGAGGACAATTGCAGCAGGTGCGCCGCGTGGAAGTGCGCCTGTATGGCTCGTTGTCGGCCACCGGCGTCGGCCATGGCAGCGACAGCGCCGTCATCATGGGCTTGATGGGCGATTGGCCAGATGCGATCGACCCGGCGGCCATCGCCCCGCGCATGGCGGCGCTGCACGAAAGCGGCTGCCTGCTGCTCGACGGGCATTTCGAAGTGCCGTTCCAGTGGCAGCGCGACATGCTGCTGCTCGACGAAAACCTGCCGTATCACCCCAACGCCATGACGCTGATCGTCGAAGGCGAGGGCGGCGAGCTGCACCGCGACACTTATTACTCCGTGGGTGGTGGTTTCGTGGTGGATGCCGAGCAAGCGGCCAGCGGGCTGCTGGATCAGGACCACACGGCGCTGCCGTACGATTTCTCCAGTGCCGAAGAACTGCTGCAGTTGTGCAAAACCCACAACCTGCGGGTGTCGGAGCTGATGATGGCCAACGAAAAGGCCTGGCGCAGTGAAGCGGAGATTCGCCAGGGCTTGATGCGTCTGTGGAAAGCCATGTGTGAGTGCGTCAATAACGGCCTCAAGCACGAAGGCATTCTGCCGGGCGGCCTGAACGTGAAACGCCGCGCCGCCAAGTTGCACCGCAGCCTGCAGGAGCTGGGCAAGCCCAACGTGATTGGCTCGACACTGAGCGGCATGGAATGGGTGAACCTGTTCGCCCTGGCCGTGAACGAAGAAAACGCCGCCGGCGGGCGCATGGTGACGGCGCCCACCAATGGCGCGGCCGGCATCATTCCGGCGGTGCTGCATTACTTCGTGCGCTTCAGCCCAGCGGTCACCGAGGCGGACGTGTGCGATTACTTCCTGGCCGCTGCCGCCATCGGTATTTTGTGCAAAAAGAACGCGTCGATATCCGGCGCTGAAGTCGGCTGCCAGGGCGAAGTGGGTTCAGCGTGCGCCATGGCCGCTGCGGGCCTGGCGGAGATTCTGGGCGCTACGCCGGGCCAGTTGGAAAACGCCGCCGAGATCGGCCTGGAACACAATTTGGGTCTGACCTGCGACCCGGTGGGCGGGCTGGTGCAAGTGCCCTGCATCGAGCGCAACGCCATCGCCGCGGTGAAAGCCATCAACGCCGCGCAAATGGCGCTGCGTGGCGATGGCGAGCACTTTATTTCCCTTGATCGAGTGATCCGCACCATGCGCGACACCGGCGCCGACATGCATGACAAATACAAAGAGACCTCACGCGGCGGGCTGGCGGTGAGTGCGATTGAGTGTTAGCGGCAGCGGTGCAAGTAAATGCCATCGCCGGTAGGTATTTGTAGGAGCCAGCTTGCTGGCGAAGCTCTTCTTTTCCAGGGTTCGCCAGCAAGCTGGCTCCTACAAATACAGAGCAAACCCTACTGCACACTTTTTGTTCGCTGCGCTTGCCCCACGCCATGTTTTGGCGCGGTGTAACGGCCAGCGATCTGCCAGCAGTGACAGTTTCCAGGCCCATCGCGAAGGCGCCCGCCTAAGTGCTACGAAACTGCTCAGTCACGCTGGCGCAGACGCCGTGGCTCCCCCGACCCCGTCTCGTTAACCCGCGCTGAATAGAGCCTCAGCGACGTCGTTTTCAGTTTTTTTTGAATGCCCGTTCAACTTAGGCATGGGCTTTGCGTTATGCCTGCTATAGCTCGAAGGTGTGAACGCACCCGAGTCATAAAAATAAAGAGTCCCGACTGGGGCCACACCTGCGTGAGGAGAACCGTGATGACGCCGTTCAACCAAGGGGCACAACCCCAGAACCGTGCTCCACAATCCATCGGCTTTCTGCTGCTGGATAATTTCACTCTGATTTCCCTGGCCTCGGCTGTGGAACCCCTGCGGATGGCCAACCAGCTTTCGGGCCGCGAGCTGTATCGCTGGACCACCATGACCCTGGACGGCAATCAGGTATGGGCCAGCGATGGGCTGCAAATTACCCCGGACTGCGCGGCCAGCAAGGCGCCGGCACTGGATATGGTGATTGTCTGCGGTGGCATCGGCATTCAACGCAGTGTTACCCGCGAACACGTGTTGTGGCTGCAAACCCAGGCGCGTCAGTCGCGCAAACTCGGTGCCGTGTGCACCGGCAGCTGGGCGCTGGCGTGCGCCGGGCTGCTCGATGGCTTCGATTGCAGCGTGCACTGGGAATGCCTGGCGGCGATGCAGGAAGCTTTCCCCCGTGTGGTGATGAGCACGCGCTTGTTCACCCTCGACCGCAACCGCTTCACCAGCTCGGGCGGCACCGCGCCGCTGGACATGATGCTGCACGTGATTTCCCGCGAGCACGGCCGCGAGCTGTCGGCGGCGATTTCGGAAATGTTTGTGTACGAGCGCATCCGCAACGAGCAAGACCACCAGCGCGTGCCGCTCAAGCACATGCTCGGCACCAATCAGCCGAAGCTGCAGGAAATCGTGGTGCTGATGGAGGCCAATCTGGAAGAGCCCATCGACCTCGACGAGTTGGCGGTGTACGTCAACGTCTCGCGTCGTCAGCTTGAGCGCCTGTTCCAGAAGTACCTGCACTGCTCGCCGTCGCGCTATTACCTGAAGCTGCGCCTGGTGCGGGCGCGCCAACTGCTCAAGCAGACGCCGATGTCGATTATCGAAGTGGCTTCCGTGTGCGGGTTTGTATCGACGCCGCACTTCTCCAAGTGCTACCGCGAATACTTCGGCATTCCGCCGCGTGACGAACGCATGGGTTCCAATACGGCTCAGCAAGTTGCGCTGATGCCGATTCCACAAGCGTTGGTGTTGGCGTCGACGCCGGGTGCGATGTCGGCGCTGAGTCAGGCGCGCAGCGAGTCGACCTTCGCCAGCGTGCGCCTGTAGGGTTTTAGCGCAAGGGGCTGGCCGCGTGCTGCGGCCAGTTCGCCTACAGCACTTCTTTCAAGCGATGCCAGAGCATGCCCATGGCCAGCAGCGGCGAGCGCAAGTATTTGCCGCCCGGGAAGGTGACGTGGGGCACGCTGGCGAACAGGTCAAAACCACGACTTTCCTGACCGGCAATCGCCTCGGCGAGCAGGCGTCCGGCCAGGTGCGTGGCATTCACGCCATGGCCTGAATAGGCCTGGGCGTAAAACACGTTGCGCTGGTCTTTGAGCCGGCCAATTTGCGGCAGCCGGTTGGCGCCGATGCCGATCATGCCGCCCCACTGAAAATCGATGTTGACCTTGTCCAAGTGCGGGAACACCTCGAGCATTTTCGGCCGCATGTAAGCGGCGATGTCTTTTGGATCCCGTCCGGAGTAATGGCAGGCGCCGCCGAACAGCAAGCGACGGTCGGCAGACAAACGATAGTAATCCAGCGCCACGCGCTGGTCGCAGAGCGCCATGTTTTGCGGAATGAGCGTGCGCGCCTGCGCCGGGCTCAAGGGTTCGGTGGCAATGATGTAGCTGCCCGCTGGCAGTACTTTGCCGCCCAGGCTGCTGTTCAAACCATTGAGATAGGCGTTGCAGGCCAGCACCAGATTGGTCGCCCGCACCTTGCCGCCAGCGGTGTGCACCACCACTTCGTTGCCGTAGTCGATGCGGGTAACGGCCGAGTGCTCGAACAGCTGCACGCCGAGCGACTGCGCGGCAGCCGCTTCGCCGAGCGCGAGGTTAAGCGGGTGCAAATGGCCGGAGCCCATGTCGATCAAGCCGCCGACGTAGCGGCTCGAACCGACCACCTGATGCATGTCGTCGGCTTGCAGCAAACGCAGTTCGTGGCGATAGCCCAGGCCGCGCAATTCGGCGAGGTCGTCGGCGAAGCCTTCGAGGTCGTCGGGTTTGTTCGCCAGGTCGCAGTAGCCCCAGGTGAGGTCGCACTGAATGTTGAAATGCTCGATGCGCCGGCGAACGATTTCCACCGCTTCCAGGCCGAGCAACTTGAGCTCGCGCACGCCGTCGGCGCCAACCACGCCGGCAAAGCGCTCGACGTCATGGCCGACGCCTCGAATCAGCTGACCGCCGTTGCGCCCGCTGGCGCCCCAGCCCATTTGATTGGCTTCCAGCAGCACCACGCTAAGGCCGCGCTCAGCCAATTCGATGGCGGTGTTCAGCCCGGAAAACCCACCGCCGACAATGCAGACATCCGCCCGAACTTCGCCGGCCAACGGCGCGAAGCTGAGCTGGCGGTTGGCGGTAGCGGCGTAATAGGAAGGAGCGTGCGTTGGCTGAACGCTGGCGTGCATGTGTGAAATCCTGATTCTTATGTTTGGTAAATTTTACGCAGGATAAGCGGGCCGCTCTGGCAGCGCCAAGGGGCCGCGGGAAAAAACCTTCGTCGGTTGCTACCATGCCGGCTCATCCAAGGACTCGCCCCCATGAGCTGCAACAGCCGCAAGATTGATCACCTGCGCCAACGCATTCCCAGCTTTGCCTGTGTGCCCGGTTGTCACGATTGCTGTGGGCCGGTGACCGCATCGTCGGAAGAAATGTCGCGTTTGCCGGTGAAGTCGGATGCCGAGCATGACGCGGCGCTGGCTGAGTTCAACTGCGTGCACCTCGGCCCGCAAGGGTGCGAGGTGTATGAAGAACGGCCGCTGATTTGTCGGCTATTCGGCACCACGCCGCGCTTGCCATGCCCGAACGGCCGCCGCCCGGAGCAATGGATAGATGAGCGCGTGGAAAAGGGCGTGCATCAGTTGATCGCCAGCACGCGCCAGGTGTTGGTTTAAGGCTCAGTCCGGCACGGGCAGGGTCAGGCTTTCCTTCACCTCTTCCATGACGATGTAGCTCTTCGATTCGCGCACGTGGGGCAGCTTCAGAAGGATGTCGCCGAGCAGCTTGCGGTACGACGCCATCTCGGAAATGCGCGCTTTCACCAGGTAGTCGAAGTGCCCCGACACCAGGTGGCATTCCAGAACGTGCGGAAGCTTCAGCACGGCCCGTCGGAACTCCTCGAAAGTATCGCCAGATTTGTAGTCCAAACTAATCTCAACGAATACCAACAAGCTGGCCTTGAGGTGTTGCGGATTCAGCCGGGCGTTGTAGCCCATGATGATGCCTTCGCGCTCCAGGCGCCGAACCCGCTCGGTGCATGGCGTGGTGGAAAGCCCCACGCGCTCGCCCAGCTCGGTGAAGGACAGACGACCGTCTTCCTGCAGGATTCGTAAAATATTACGGTCGATCTTGTCCAGTTCACGACGGCTCTGGTGCTGGGTGCGCATGGGGAATCCGCCTCTGCATTAACGGGTTTTGCCAAGAATTCTCGTCGAATATAGCCAGCAATACAGTGAAATGCACTGGCAGCGGCTCAATATACTGCGCGGAATTTCGATCAAGATATCAAACGTCAGCGAGAAATCGCGGCAAGGGAGCAAACCATGCGAGTTCTGGTGTTGGGCAGCGGTGTGATTGGTACGACCAGCGCCTACTATCTGGCCCGTGCTGGCTTCGAAGTGGTTGTGCTTGATCGCCAGGCCGCCCCGGCCATGGAAACCAGCTTCGCCAACGCCGGCCAGGTTTCGCCAGGCTACGCCTCGCCTTGGGCCGCACCGGGCGTTCCCTTGAAAGCCATCAAATGGCTGCTGCAACGCCACGCCCCGCTGGCGATCAAAGCAACTGCCGATATCGACCAATACCTGTGGATGTTGCAGATGCTGCGCAACTGCACCGCCAGCCGTTATGCCGTGAACAAAGAGCGCATGGTGCGGTTGTCGGAGTACAGCCGCGATTGCCTCGACGAACTGCGCGCCGAAACCGGCATCGCCTACGAAGGCCGCAGCTTGGGCACCACGCAACTGTTCCGCACCCAAGCGCAACTCGATAACGCCGCCAAAGACATCGCCGTGCTGGAGCAATCCGGCGTGCCCTACGAGCTGCTGGACCGCGACGGCATCGCCCGTGTTGAACCGGCACTGGCTGGCGTGACCAACATTCTCGCCGGCGCCCTGCGCCTGCCGAACGACCAAACCGGTGACTGCCAAATGTTCACCACCCGCCTCGCAGAAATGTGCGTACAGCTGGGCGTGGAGTTCCGGTTCGGTCAGAACATCGAAGGCCTCGACCACGCTGGCGACCGCATCAACGGCGTGTGGGTCAACGGCAAGCTGGAAACGGCTGATCGCTACGTGTTGGCGCTGGGCAGCTACTCGCCGCAATTGCTCAAGCCGCTGGGCATCAAGGCCCCGGTGTATCCGCTCAAGGGTTACTCGCTGACCGTGCCGATCACCAATGGCGACATGGCTCCGACTTCGACCATTCTCGATGAAACCTACAAGGTCGCCATCACCCGTTTCGACAACCGCATCCGAGTCGGTGGCATGGCGGAAATCGCCGGCTTCGACCTGAGCCTGAACCCGCGTCGCCGCGAAACCCTGGAAATGATCGTCAACGATCTGTATCCGCAAGGTGGCAACCTGGCCCAGGCCGAGTTCTGGACCGGCCTGCGCCCAACAACGCCGGACGGCACGCCGATTGTCGGCGCCACGTCGTACAAAAACCTGTTCCTCAATACCGGCCACGGCACCCTCGGTTGGACCATGGCCTGTGGCTCTGGTCGTCTGCTGGCTGACCTGATGGCGAAGAAACGTCCACAGATCAGCGCCGAAGGCTTGGATATCTCCCGTTACGGCCATTCCAAAGAGAGCCACAAACATGCCCATCCAGCGCCTGCGCACTGAAACCCGCTACAGCGAAATCGTCATCCACAACGGCACGGTCTACCTGGCCGGCCAACTGGCTGACAGCTACGCAGGCGATGCTGCGCAACAGACCCGCGAAACGCTCGCCAACATCGACCGCATGCTCGCCGAGGCGGGCACCGACAAGAGCCGAATCCTGTCGGTGACTATCTACCTCAAGGACATGGCCAGTGGTTATGCCGGCCTCAATGCTGTTTGGGACGCCTGGGTAACGCCGGGCACCGCGCCCGCTCGGGCCTGCGTTGAAGCCAAGCTTTACACCGACGAAGCCTTGGTCGAAATGACCGTTATCGCGGCGCTGCCGTAACACCGTTTCTAGCCCTCGACCTTTAGAAGACTCGCTGCCATGCGTCCCGCCCGCGCCCTTATTGACCTCGCTGCTCTGCGTCACAACTACCGCCTGGCCCGTGAACTGACCGGGGCCCGCGCCCTGGCTGTGATCAAGGCAGACGCCTACGGGCATGGCGCCGTGCAGTGCGCGCAGGCGTTGCAAAGTGAGGCCGATGGTTTTGCCGTGGCAGCCATTGAAGAGGCGCTGAGCCTGCGCGCTGCGGGTATTCGCGCGCCGATTTTGTTGCTCGAAGGGTTTTTCGAGGCCGACGAGTTGGCGTTGATCGTCGAGCATGATCTTTGGTGTGTGATACACGCGCCGTGGCAGTTAGAAGCGCTCGAACGTACGACGCTGCGCAAACCGTTGCAGCTTTGGCTGAAGCTTGACTCAGGCATGCACCGCGTTGGCTTCTTTCCCGAGCAGTACCAGCACGCTTACCGCCGCCTGCAAGCGAGTGGAAAGGCGGAAAAAATCGTGCTAATGACGCACTTCTCTCGCGCCGATGAGCTGGAGAATCCGCGCAGCGAAGAGCAAATGGCCGCTTTCGCCCAAGCCCGCGAGGGGCTACAGGCCGATGTCAGCCTGTTTAATTCGCCGGCGATTCTTGGCTGGTCGTCACGTTTTCCCGCGCTGCAAAAGACCGACTGGGTTCGTTCCGGGCTGATGCTTTACGGTGCCAGCCCGTTCGAAACTCCGCACGATCACGCCGCGCGCTTGCAGCCAGTGATGACGCTGGAGTCGAAAATAATCAGCGTGCGCGAATTGCCGGCCGGCGAACCAATTGGCTACGGCGCCCGGTATGTCACCGAACAACCGACGCGTGTCGGCGTTGTAGCAATGGGTTATGCCGACGGCTACCCGCGCCATGCGCCAAGCGGCACGCCGGTGGCCATCGACGGGAAACTGAGCCGTCTGATCGGTCGGGTTTCCATGGATATGCTAACCGTCGACCTCACCGATTTCCCCGAGGCTGGCGTAGGAAGTCGGGTGGAATTGTGGGGGAAACAGGTGCTCGCCAGCGATGTTGCCGCTGCGTCTGGGACTATTCCTTACCAGCTTTTCTGTAATGTTCGCCGCGCGCCACTCGTCTATTCCGGGGCCTAGCGCCAGGTCCGAACAGGATTGCCCTGCAAGTGTTGTAAATACTGAACGCTGTTGCGATGATGCCCCCTCAAATCGGAAATTTCCCAAGGGGGCTCTATCATTGGACGTCGGCGTTCGACTGCAATCTATTCGCAAGCTTAAAGGCCTGTCTCAGCGTGAACTCGCCAAACGTGCGGGCGTCACCAACAGCACCATTTCCATGATCGAGAAGAACAGCGTGAGCCCCTCGATCAGTTCGCTGAAAAAGGTGCTGGCGGGCATACCCATGTCGTTGGTCGAGTTTTTCTCCCTTGAAGTGGAGCAGGACAACCACACTCAGGTGGTTTACAAAGCGAGCGAACTGGTCGATCTGTCCAGTGGCGCGGTCACCATGAAATTGGTCGGCAAGGCGCACCCCAGCAGGGCCATCGCCTTTCTCGACGAAACCTATCCACCAGGCTCTGATACCGGCGACGAGATGCTCACCCATGAAGGTGAAGAATCGGGTCTGCTGGTCGATGGGCGTCTGGAACTGACGGTGAGCGGCGAGATTTATATCCTCGAAAGCGGCGACAGCTACTACTTTGAAAGCAGCAAGCCGCATCGCTTCCGTAATCCGTTTGAAGAGCCGGCGCGGCTTATTTCGGCGACCACGCCGGCCAATTTCTAAGAAACTGCGACAGGATGGCGTGTTTCGACACGCCGACCTAATCGGTATACTGACGCCCGCTCGCGCAACCGTGGCCGCGAGCGTGACTAGCCACGATAGAGGGTGTACGCGTGAACCTAATTAAGAAAATGCTGGCGGCGCATGTCGCTGTGTTGGCCCTCTGGGCGGTCAGCGCTCAGGCTGCGACGACCAATGACGACATCGCTGCGCGACTGAAGCCAGTGGGTGAAGTCTGCATCCAGGGCGAAGAATGCAAAGGCGTTGAAGCCGTTGCGGCTTCTGCTGGCGGCGGGGCAAAAACGCCGGACGACATCATTGCTGCCCACTGTGGCGCATGCCACACCGCTGGCGTACTGGGTGCTCCAAAAATCGGTGACAACGCCGCCTGGAAAGAGCGCGCCGACCACCAAGGCGGCCTCGACGGCCTGCTGGCAAAAGCCATCACCGGTATCAACAGCATGCCGCCTAAAGGCACCTGTGCTGATTGCAGTGATGATGAGCTCAAAGCCACCATCCAGAAAATGTCCGGCCTTAAATAAGGTTTGGATTTCAAAAAACCGCCCTCGGGGCGGTTTTTTTATGCGCCGATCGGCTGCGCGTCGGCATTGCTGCGTTGAAATTGATTGTTGAATGCTCATTGGCTAGAGCCAACTGCGCTTCAAAAACCAATTTCGCCTTGCACTGCTCTAGCTCGCTCGATCTCAACCGAGCAAGGCCCATCCACAGATCGGCGAGGGTGGGCATTCATTTTTCAGCGAAACGGGCGTCATCCCTGCGTTTTTGCAGTCACACTCCACAAGCCAACTTATGGAGATTGACCTGTGGCTCTTAGCTCTCTGGACTTTGCCGTCGAACAGATCCTGCAGCGCATCGACGGACCGATTCACCTTGGCCTGCCACTGGGCCTGGGCAAACCCAATCGGCTGGTCAACGCGTTGTATCAGCGCATCAAAGCGATGCCCCATCGCTCCCTGACCATTTACACCGCGCTGTCCCTCGGTCGCCCCCACGCCAGCAGCGATCTGGAGCAGCGCTTGATGGCGCCGTTTCTGGAGCGGGTGTTTGGCAATTATCCAGAGCTTGATTACCTCAAAGACCAACGCCGCGGCGAGCTGCCGGCCAATGTGCAGTTGCAGGAGTTCTATCTGCAGCCGGGCAGCCAGTTGCAAAATCCAAAGGCGCAGCAGGCATACGTCAGCCTCAATTACAGCCAGGTGGCACGCGACCTCAATCGCAAGGGCATTAACGTGGTGGCGCAACTGGTGGCCGCCGATGCCACCCGCCCGGACCACGTCAGCCTGAGCTGCAACACCGATATCACCCTGGATTTGCTGCCCATGCTGCAAGCGCGCAAGCAGGCCGGCGAGACCATTGTCTGTGTGGGTCAGCTGCATGCCGACTTGCCTTACATGCCCGGCGATGCCGAGCGCCCGCTGGATGATTTCGATCTGCTGGTCGAAGCCGGCGAGCCCAGCACGTTGTTCTCTACGCCGAATATGCCGGTAGGCGTGGCCGACCACGCCATCGGCCTGTACGCCAGCAGCCTGGTGCGCGATGGCGGCACGCTGCAGATTGGCATCGGCTCAATGGGCGATGCGGTGACCGCCGCCTTGCTCAATCGCCAGGGCAACAATGGCGGTTACCAGGCGGCGTTGCAGGCCCTGGATATTGGTCGTTGGGGGGAGTTGGTGGAGCGCTTCGGCGGGCTGCAACCCTTTGCCAACGGCTTGTATGGGTGCAGCGAAATGCTGGTGCCGGGCCTGGTGGCGTTGTTCGATGCGGGCATCGTGCGGCGTCCGGTGTTCCCGAATGAGCGCCTTCAGCAGCTGGCAAATGACGGCGTACTCAATGAACACGGTCATCTGGATCTGGCCGCCTGGCGCGAGCTTGATGCAGAGCTACGTCTGGATCAGCCGTTGATCACCTGGTTATACGAACAAGGCCTGCTCGCCGAAGGCGTAAGCGTTGAAGGCGCGACGTTGCGCTTGCCCGACGGTCAGACCATCCCGGCCGACCTGCATCATTCAGCGAGCATCGACGCCTTGCAGCTGCATCTGAAACCAACCGCCTCCGGTGTGTGTATTCACGGCGGTTTCTTCCTCGGCCCACAAGCGTTTTATCGGCGCTTGCAACAGCTCAACGACGAACGTCGCTCGCGTATCGGCATGACCGGCATCAGCTACATCAACCGGCTATACGGCCAGGAAGATCTGAAACGCTTGCAGCGCACTCAGGCGCGCTTCATCAACAGCGCCTTTTGCGTGACCTTGCTGGGCGCCAGTGCGGCCGATCAATTGGAAGATGGCCGCGTCATCAGTGGCGTTGGCGGGCAATACGACTTCTTTGCCCAAGCCCATGAGCTGGACGACGCACGCGCCATTCTGATGCTGCGCAGCTGGCGCGAGGCGGATGGCGAAGTGAGTTCCAATATTCGCTGGGAGTATGGCCACACCACCATTCCCCGGCACTTGCGCGACATTGTCATCACCGAATACGGCATTGCCGATCTGCGCGGTAAAAACGACAGCCAGGTGATTGCGGCGCTGCTGCAAATCGCCGACTCGCGTTTTCAGGATGAGCTGATCGAGCAGGCCAAGGCGGCGGGCAAGCTGGCCGATGATTTTGCCTTGGACGAGGCGTTTCGCGACAACACACCCGAGCGTTTGCAGGCGTGTTATGAGCAGCACCGGGCGTTGTTCGCGGAGTACCCGCTGGGCTGCGATTTCACTCAAGAAGAACAGGATTTGCTGCGCGCGCTGCGCTGGCTTAAAAGCAAACTCAAGCTCAGCGAGGTGCTGGAGTTAGGGAAGGCGGCGCTGTTCGATCAGCCGGCGCCGGGGGCATATGACGCGCACTTGGAACGGTTGCAATTGGCGCAGCCGGAAGGAATCAAGGAACAGCTTTATCAGAAGCTGGTGCTGGCGGGGTTGCAGGCCACCGCGCCTTAACGCGGTGCCCCGTTTGAGCGGCAATGGTTATTCGAGAAACTCGACCTTGCCGCCTTCCAGCGACTTGATCCGCGCGAGCGACTCGATCCAGTAGCCCTGCGAGTCGAGTTCTTCGCGGCCTTTCTGGAAGGATTTTTCGATGACTACGCCAATGCCGACGATGGTTGCGCCGGACTGTTTGATCAGGTCGATCAAACCGTGTGCGGCGCGGCCGTTGGCGAGAAAGTCGTCGATCAGCAACACGCGGTCGGTAGGCAGCAAGTGCTTGGCCGACACGGCGATGGTGCTTTCAGTCTGCTTGGTGAACGAGAACACCTTGGACACCAGCAGGTTGTCGGTGAGGGTCAGCGACTGGTATTTGCGCGCGAAAATCACCGGCACCCCAAGTTCCAGACCGGCCATGATCGAGGGCGCGATGCCCGACGCTTCGATGGTGACGATTTTGGTGATGCCCTGATTTTTGAACAGGTCGGCAAAGGTCTGGCCAATTTGCTGCATCAGGCGCGGATCGATCTGGTGGTTCAGAAAGGCGTCGACCTTGAGCACTTGGTCGGACAGCACCACGCCTTCTTCAATAATCTTCGTTTTCAGCGCTTCCATCTCAAGGCTCTCGTTTTGGCGGTGCAGGTTAGTAAAGGCAGGGGCGCACAGCGGCGCCCGACTATTTTTTCATCATGGCGCGGATGTCGGCCAGGGCCGCGTTGCCGCGTACCGCTTTGACTTCCACGGGGGTGTCTTCCAGGCCTTCCCACGACAAATCTTCGGGCGGCAATTCGTCGAGGAAACGACTCGGCGAGCAGTCGATGATCTCGCCGTACTGTTTGCGTTTGGCCGCGAAGGTGAACGCCAACGTCTGCCGCGCGCGGGTGATGCCCACGTACGCCAGGCGGCGTTCTTCCTCGATGGTGTCGGCTTCGATGCTGGAGCGGTGGGGCAGAATTTCTTCTTCCATACCAATGATGAACACGTACGGAAATTCCAACCCTTTGGAGGCGTGCAAGGTCAGCATTTGCACGCCTTCGGCACCTTCTTCCTCTTCTTGCTGGCGTTCGAGCATGTCGCGCAAGACCAGTTTGCCGATGGCGTCTTCAATGGTCATGTCGCCGTCTTCGTCGCGCTCAAGGGTGTTCTTCAGCGCGTCGATGAGGAACCAGACGTTGCCCATCCGCGCCTCGGCGACTTTGTCACTGGAGGCGTTCTGGCGCAGCCAGTTTTCGTAATCGATGTCCATGACCATGCTGCGCAACACGGCGATCGGCTCGTTCTCGGCGCACTGCTGGCGAATCTTGTCCATCCAGTGTTTGAACCGTTGCAGGCGTTCGCTGTAACGGCTGTCCAGGTGCTCGCCCAGGCCCATTTCGTCGGCGGCGTTGTACATGGAAATCTTGCGCTCGGTGGCGTAGTTGCCGAGCTTTTCCAGGGTGGTGGAACCGATTTCGCGGCGCGGCACGTTGATGACGCGCAAAAAGGCGTTGTCGTCGTCAGGGTTCACCAGCAGGCGGAAGTAGGCCATCAAATCTTTCACTTCCTGACGCGCGAAAAAGCTGGTGCCGCCCGATAAGCGATAGGGAATCTGGTGGTGCTGAAGTTTCAGCTCCATCAGTTTTGCCTGGTAGTTGCCGCGATACAGAATCGCGAAATCGCTGTACGGCCGATCGGTGCGCAGGTGCAGGCTGAGAATTTCCATGGCCACGCGTTCGCACTCGGCGTCTTCGTTTTTGCAACGAATCACGCGGATCTCATCGCCATGGCCCATCTCGCTCCACAGCTGTTTTTCGAAGGCGTGCGGGTTGTTGGCGATCAGCGTGTTGGCGCACTTGAGGATGCGGCTGGTGGAGCGGTAGTTCTGCTCAAGCATCACGACTTTGAGCGAGGGAAAGTCCTCTTTCAGCAACATGAGGTTTTCCGGCCGTGCGCCGCGCCAGGCGTAAATCGACTGGTCGTCATCACCCACCACGGTGAACTGATTGCGCATGCCCACCAGCATTTTCACCAGCAGGTATTGGCTGGCGTTGGTGTCCTGGTATTCGTCCACCAGCAGGTAGCGCACCTTGTTCTGCCATTTTTCCAAGATGTCTGTGTGGTCTTGGAAGAGTTTTACCGGCAGCAAAATCAGGTCGTCGAAGTCCACCGCGTTGTACGCCTTGAGCGTGCGCTGGTAATGCATGTAGACGATGGCCGCGGTTTGTTCTTTGGGGTTGCGGGCGTTTTCCAGCGCTTCGGGCGGCAGGATCAGGTCGTTTTTCCACGAGCCGATGTAGCCTTTGATCTCGTCGATGCCGTCGTCGCCCGAGTACTCTTTTTGCATAATGTCGCTGAGCAGCGCCTTGATGTCGCCGTCATCGAAAATCGAGAAACCAGGCTTGTAACCGAGGCGGGCGTACTCTTTGCGGATGATGTTCATGCCCAGGTTGTGGAAGGTACACACGGTCAGGCCGCGTCCTTCCACGCCTTTGAGCAGGGTGCCGACGCGTTCTTTCATTTCGCGCGCGGCCTTGTTGGTAAAGGTCATCGCCACGATGTGTTGCGCGCGGATGCCGCACTGCTGAACCAGGTGGGCAATCTTGCGGGTGATTACGCTGGTCTTGCCAGAACCGGCGCCAGCGAGCACCAATAGTGGGCCGCCGACGTAGTTCACGGCTTCTTGCTGCCGGGGATTGAGTCGGGACATGTCGTTGTATCGCAGGAAAGTGGGCGCGCATTTTAGCAGGCCTGATGCACAATGCCTTAACCGTCTGGATACTGTGACGCACGCCATACTGGCCGCGTGATGGTCTTGGTTATTTCAGACAATGCAGTACGCTAGTGCCTCATCAGCGGGGGCTGATGGGGAATACATCGCACAGGATGTGCGCAAGAGACGCCGATAACGGCGCGAAAGGGCGGTAGAACCGCCATGTGGATTGTTTTGGGGGAAGTCGTTTGTCCGCGCATGTTGAAACCTTGCGTATTGTCCTGCTGGCCGAAACGCCAGAATGGGCGGCGCTGTTGCGCGAGCATTTGGCGGCGATGGGCAACCCGTCGGCGCTGATTACCGCCCCTTCCTGGACGGCTGCCAGTGGCCTGTTTGACGATCACGCGCACAGCCTTCTGTTAACCACGCCCCGCCTGCAGCCCGCGCCCGGCAGTTGCCCGTTACCCACCGTTTTGTTGCTCGAACACGAGCCGGCCGAGCCGCCGGTTGGCATCAGCGACTGGCTGGTGCGCGAAACGCTGAGCGTCGACACCGTGCGTCGCTGCCTGCGTTATGTGCGCGAGCACGGCGTGCTTAAAGACACGCTTCAGCGCCTGGCCGAGCAAGATCCGCTCACTGGCATCGCCAACCGCCAAGGCTTTCAAACCCTGCTCACCGCGCAATTGGCCGAATTCAAAGGCCGGGGGCTGGCGCTCGGGCATCTGGATCTCGACAACTTCCGCCATGCCAACGATGCGCTCGGCCACCAGGCCGGGGACCGCCTGATTTTGCAAGTGGTGGCGCGGCTCAAAGCGCAGCTATCCGTGGATGATCATCTGGCCCGTTTAGGCAGCGATGAATTCGCCTTGCTGTTGGATATTCGCCGCGACCCCAAACGTGCCGAGCGCATGGCCGAACGCATTACCGAAGCGCTGTCCGAGCCTTACTGGGTCGATGGCGAAAGCCTGTTGATCGGCTGCAGCCTTGGTGTGGCGCACGCCCGTGCCGACGCCGGCGCCGATCCGCTGATGTGGCATGCCCATATCGCCATGCAGCAGGCCAAGAGCCAGCAGGGCTGCACCTTTCACGTGTTTGACGAACGCATCAATCGCAATGCCCGCAGTCTTGCCGACCTGGAAAGCGAACTGCGCCGCGCCCTGCGCCGCGATGAACTGGAGCTGCATTACCAGCCGCGCCTGTGCCTGAAAACCGGGCACATACTGGGCCTTGAAGCGCTGGTGCGCTGGCGCCACGCCGAGCGCGGGTTACTGGCGCCCAATGAGTTCGTGCCGTTGGCCGAGGAAAGCGGGCTGATTGTGCCGCTGGGTTACTGGGTTATTTCCCGCGCGTTGCGCGACATGCAGTGGCTGCGCGGACGGGGTCTGCCGGCGTTGCATATGGCGGTGAATCTGTCGTTCCGTCAGTTCCAGGACAGTCAACTGCTGACCACGTTGGCGCGTCTTATTGAAGAGCGCGGCGTGGATGCGCAGTGGCTGGAATTCGAACTAACCGAAACCGCCGTGATGCGCCGTAGCGATCACGTGCAACAAACCATGAAGGCGCTGGGCAAGCTCGGCGTGCGTTTTTCCCTCGACGATTTCGGCACCGGTTTTTCATCGTTCGTGCACCTGAACAACTTGCCGATCACCATGTTGAAGATCGACAAGAGTTTCGTCGGCGGCATGGATAACCGCCCCGAAAATCGGCAGTTGGTGCGGGCGATGATCAACCTGGCGCACAACCTGGAACTGGCCGTGGTTGCCGAAGGCGTGGAAAACGCCGAACAGCTCGCCTTGCTGCGTCAGTTTGGCTGCGATCAGGTGCAGGGTTACTTGGTCAGCAAGCCTCTGCCCCTGGCCGACCTGGCGCGTTTTCTGGTGTTTGGCAGTCGTCAGGCGATGCTGTCGGGCTAATTGCCAGCAGTCGCGCGGTTTTCCACTCAAACCCCAGCGTCAGACCCAGCGCCGCGCAGGCCAGGCCGGCGGCTAAACCCCACCACACGCCTTGCGCGCCCCAGCCCAAGTGAAATGCTAGCAACCAGGCGGCCGGCGCGCCGACGAGCCAGTAGCAAACCAACCCAACCACAAATGTGGTTTTCGCATCTTTAAGCCCGCGAATCGCGCCCATGGCGATGGTCTGAATGCCGTCGAACAACTCGAACCAGGCCGCAATGGCCAGCAGGCTGACCGCGAGGGCGACGATGCTGGCGAACGCCGGATCGCTGGCATCTAGGAACAGATCGACCACCGCATATGGCGCCAGCCAGAACAACAAGGCGAAGCCGAGCATGCAGCAGCCGCCAATGGCGATTCCGAGGCGACCAGCGCGGCGTGCATCGGCCAGCCGTCCGGCGCCGAAGTGCTGGCCGATTCGAAAGGTTACGGCGTAGGAAATGCCCACCGGCACCATAAAAGCCACATACACCGATTGCAGTGCAATTTGATGAGCGGCCAGTTGCGTACTGCCCAATGCGCCCATGCACAGCGCGGCAAAGGCGAACAAGCCGGACTCGACCGCGTAGGTGCCGCCAATCGGTAGGCCGAGGCGCAGCAGTTCTTTCATCGCAGCCTTGTCCGGGCGCAGCAAGCCGACGAACAACGGATACAACCGATAGGCGCGGTGATGCATGACGTGCAGCGCGAGCAGCAGCGCCATCAACGTACTGACAATGGCCGTGACCAAGCCGATGCCAGCCAGGCCCAGGTGCGGAAGACCGAACAGGCCGTGAATCAGCGCGTAGTTCAGGCCCAGATTTGCCACTGCGCCGCCAATGCTGATGGCCATCACCGGGCCGGCTCGGCCAAGCGCGCTGGTGAAACCGCGCAACGCCATGAATGTCATGTAGCCCGGCAGCGCGAAGACTAGTGTGGAAAGGAACTGCTCGGCGCCGTGCACGCTTGCCGGCGACTGCCCAAACGCCAGCAGAATGGGGCCGAGGTTCCACAGAAACACGCCTGCCGCCAATGCCATGGCCCAGCCGAGCCACAAACCGTTCTGACTGATCTGCACCACGCCACGTACATCCCCGCTGCCATGGCGAATGGCGACCAGGTTGCCGACGGCGGCAATCACGCCGACGCAGAAGATTGAAACAAACGAATAACTTGCCGCGCCAAGCCCGCCGCCCGCCAGTTCAGCGGGGCCGAGCAGGCCCATCATTACGGTGTCGGTGAACACCATCATCACGTGCGCCAGTTGCGCGGCGATCAATGGACCAGCCAAGCGCAGGATGGCTTTCAACTCGATTTGTGTTGCGGTCGTCATGATGAGTCTGACTCAAACTAAAAAGGCACTGAGAGCGCGCCGGGGGTAACGAAGAACCGCCATCTTGCGCAAGAAGACGCAACGCCACAAAACGATAAAAACGATGCGTGGCATGACTTAAACTCATGCGAAGCGATAAGGAATGGTGCAATGACTCAACGTCTTCCCGGTTTATATGCGTTGCGCGCTTTCGAGGCGGCGGCTCGTTACAGCTCGTTTACTCAAGCGGCGCAGGAATTGGCCATTACTCAAAGCGCTGTGAGCCGGCACATTCATACGCTTGAAGAGCATTTCGGTTGCCGTCTTTTTCAGCGGGCGGGGCGCACGTTGCAACTCACCGAAGCGGCTCGAATGCTCTTGCCGGGCATACGCGACGGCTTCGCCGCGCTTGAGCGGGCATGCGCGACGTTACGCAGCGACGAAACAACCTTGCGACTGAAAGCGCCTTCCACGCTGACCATGCGATGGCTGCTGGCGCGGTTGTCGCGTTTTCGTCTGCTCGACGATGGCATGGAAGTGCAACTGACCAGTGCCTGGATGGATGTCGACCGCGTCGATTTTCACCAAGAACCCTTCGATTGTGCGGTGTTGCTCGGCAAGGGCGAATTTCCCGAAGAGTGGGAAAGTGTGCCGCTGTTTGCCGAGTGGCTGATCCCCGTCTGCGCGCCGGAAGCAGTGGGTCAGTCGCCTTGGGATGTTTCGCGATTGCAGCGGGCGCAACTGCTGCATCCCACCCCCGACCGCCGCGACTGGCGGCGTTGGCTGGAGGCAATGGGGCTGGCCGAGGACATTCCGCTCAAAGGCGGGCAGGTGTTCGACACATTGGAGTTAGGAATGGTCGCTGCTGCGCGGGGTTATGGGGTGTCGATTGGTGATTTGGTCATGGTTGCCGAAGATGTGGCTCACCGTCGATTGGCCTTGCCATGGCCCAGCGCGGTGGCCAGCGGCGACAGTTATTTTCTGGTTTGGCCCAAGGCCCGGCGCGGCCAAGCCCGCTATCAACGGCTGCGCGATTACCTCCTCGGCGAGGTTGAAACGATGAAGTTACCTGACGTCGTACATCTTCTGTAATGTTTGTCTGGTAGATATGCGACGGAGTGCTGGCTAAATGCCGCTTTTTATTTGACGCATGATTTCACTCAAGTATTCTTCGCGCCCCGCCGAACACCTATGTAAGCAGGCTGCCTTCCACAAGCGGGCGGCCTTTTTTCTGCTTTGCTATGGAAAGCGGCAATTACTCAAAGCCGTATTACCCCACGGAGATGTAAATGTCCCAGCCCCGCTCCCGCATCGCCTGGCAGCTAGCGTCTGCGCTGGCCGTAATTCTCGTGTTGCTGATTGGCCTCAGCACCTTGTTTGCGCTTCGTTCGCTTAGCAATGCGACGTTAACAACCCGCGAGGAACACTTGGGTAGCGAAGCGCGGCTGTTGGCCGACCAGCTGAGTACCTTTCATGACAGTTTGCGCGAAAGCACTCAGCGTCTGGCTGGCCTGTTCGAGCAGCGTTTTCGCGATGGCTTGAATGTGCATGCCGATGAGCGTGTTGCCGTTGGCGCGCTGCAAACCCCGGCGCTTTATCTGGGCGACGTGCGGCTCAACAACCAATTCGATCAAGTCGACGAATTCCGCAATCTCACCGCCGGCGTAGCGACGGTTTTTGTGCGCGACGGCGATGAGTTCGTTCGCGTAACCACCTCGTTGACCAAGCAGGATGGCAGCCGCGCTATCGGTACTGCACTGGATCACGCGCACCCTGCTTATAAGCGTCTGCTCGGCGGGCAAAATTATGTGGGCCGGGCGCTGCTGTTCGACCGCTTCTATATGACCCAATACACGCCGGTGGCCGACCCTTCGGGCCGCGTCATTGCAGTGCTGTTCGTGGGGTTCGATTACACCGACGCGCAAAACGCGCAGTTCGATAACCTCAAACGTTTCCGCATCGGTGCGACGGGCTCGTTGGCCTTGCTGGACGAGCAAAAGCATTGGCTGGTGCCGCCTGCGGGTGCCCAGCAGCCTGACAAAGCGGTGGACACTGTGACGGCGTTAGCCGCAAAACCCGGGCAAGGCGAGTTCTGGGAAGACGGTGACCAGTCGTTCTATAGCGTGGCGATGCCGTTTGCCGGCGGCCCATGGACCGTTCTGGCGAGTATGCCAAAGGCTGAAATCGAGGCGGTTACCTGGAATGTGGGGAGCCAGCTGGCAATCGGCAGTTTGATCACTCTGCTGCTCGCAGTCGGCGCGGTGATCTGGCTGTTGCGCCGCAAACTGCGTCCATTGGGCGATTTGGTAGCTCAAGCGCAAGCTTTGGGGAACGGCGATCTCAGTGCGCGTCTCAATATCACCAGTCACGATGAAATCGGCGAGCTGGCCCGCAATTTCAACCAGATGGGCGAAGCCTTGTCGACCATGGTCGCGCGTATTCGCGGCGCAGCTGAAAACGTCAGCAGCCGGGCGCAAGCGTTGGCTGGGTTGTCGTCCGGCGCTTATGAAGGCATCGAGCAACAGTCCGGCGAAATCAGCAGCATGGCGGGCGCGGTCGAAGAGTTCAGCGCCACCTCGCTGAATATTGCCGACAACATGCGTCACACCGAACGCCTGGCCAACGAGAACTCGCAGCAAACGCGCATCGGCCGTACCTCCATGGAGGAAGCGTCTAGCGCGCTGGAGCAGATTTCCAGTTCGCTGAATGGCACCGCCGACGTCATCAATACCCTCGGTCAGCGCTCGCAGGAAATTGGCGGCATTGTCAGTGTGATTACTTCCATTGCCGACCAAACCAACCTGCTCGCACTCAACGCCGCGATCGAAGCAGCGCGGGCTGGCGAGCAGGGCCGCGGCTTTGCTGTGGTCGCGGATGAAGTGCGCAGCCTGGCAGGTCGCACCCGTGACGCGACCAACGAAATCTCCGCGATGATTCAGAGCATTCAGGGCGAAACCAGCAGCGCTATCGCCACCATGGAGCAGGGCAAAGTGCAGATGCTCGACGGCTTGCAGCGCAACGCCAAAGTCGCTCAGGCGCTTACGCAGATTGCCGAGCAAAGCCAAGCAGCCGGCGAACAGTTCGCCGCCATCACCACGGCCACCAGCGAGCAGAGCAGCACTGCCACCATGCTGAGCAGCAATCTGCAAAGCATTGCATTGGCCAACAGCGAGCAGCACGAAGTGATCACCAACCTCGCTGAAACTGCCAGAGAGCTGGATCAGTTGGCCGCCGGATTGCGCGCAGAGGTCGGGCGATTCCAGTAACGCAACGCATGAAAAATCCCCGGCATTGTCCGGGGATTTTTTTATGCAGCGGTTATCACCAGGCAACCTTTAATGATGCGCACGCGAATCATGCTGTTCGCCTCGAAACCTGCCTGCTGCAACCAGAGGCCTTTAAGTTGAATCCAGGGTATTTGCTTGGGTAGCGCATAGATGCTCTCGCGCTTACCGGGCGCCACGTAATCCGCGGAGATTTTGAGCTGCCGCTCGGTGAATTGCGGAAGCATTACTTGTTGAATAGTCATGGGCAGACTCCTGCTTTAGGGGCATTGGCCAGCCGGGGTGCGGAATTGCACGCGACGGACCTTGAACCTCACTGTGGGCATTCGTCAGCTGTATATCCATACACTATTGCTGGGCGTGCGACCGGCTGCGGCTGAAGCGCGGCAGGGATAAATCCTCGAAGTTCGCTTACTCCTGAGGAGCGCCCCTGTATTGCAGGGCTTCAGCGAGGTGTTCACGGGCGATGGCTGAAGCGTTTTGCAGGTCAGCCAGCGTGCGAGCCACTTTTAAAATGCGATGAGCCGCGCGCAACGACAAGCCGAGGCGCTCGCATGCAGTTTCGAGCCAGGCCTGATCGCTTTGCAGCAATCCACAATGTTCGCGCAAGCCAGGCAGGTCGAGGAACGCGTTGGCGATGCCTTGCCGTTCTATCTGAAGTGTTCTGGCGCGAGCCACCTGGGCAGCGGCCGTGGCGGTAGAAGTGTTTGTCGATGTAGTGGCGTGCAGCACCGTAGTTTCGCGAGCAACCGTGACATGCAGGTCAATACGGTCCAGCAGCGGGCCGGACAGTTTTCCTCGATAGCGTTGCAGTTGCTCGGTACTGCACCGGCAGCGCCCGCTAGGGTCGCCCAAGTAGCCGCACGGGCAGGGGTTCATGGCGGCTACCAATTGAAAGCGCGCCGGGAAGTGCACCTTGTCTTTCGCCCGGGCGATGACGATATGGCCGCTTTCTAGCGGCTCGCGCAGCACCTCAAGTACGCGTCGATCAAATTCAGGAAGCTCATCCAGAAACAGTACGCCATGGTGCGCCAGAGTGATTTCGCCGGGCTGGGGACGACCGCCTCCGCCGACCAATGCCGGCCCTGAGGCTGTGTGGTGGGGATGGCGAAACGGCCGTTGCGGCCAGGCGCTCATCGGCGTGTGGCTGGCGACCGATTGAATCGCCGCCACTTCGAGTGCTTCCTGCTCATTTAGCGGGGGTAGCAGCCCTGGGAGTCTGCTGGCGAGTAGCGTCTTGCCAGTGCCCGGCGGACCGCTTAGCAGCAGATTGTGAGACCCCGCAGCAGCCACCAGCAGCGCCCGTTTCGCGGCGATCTGGCCTTGCACTTCGCAAAGGTCTGGGTAGGGCGCGCATTGGCGCAATAGTCCCTTTGCCTGGTAAGGCGCGATGGGGGCGAGCCCATTGAAGTGGGCGGCCAGTTCCAACAGGTGATCGGCAGCCAGCACCGTCAGGCCCGACGCCAAACTGGCTTCTTCGGCATTGCAGCGCGGCACTACCAAGGTGCGCCCTGCGGCACGCACGGCAAGCGCTGCCGGCAATACGCCCTGTACTGGGCGTAAGGCGCCTGAGAGCGCCAGCTCCCCGAGGCATTCGATATGTTCCAGTGCGGCCAATGGAACCTGGCCGCTCGCGGCGAGTATTCCAAGCGCGATGGCCAAATCGAAGCGGCCGCCGTCTTTAGGTAAATCGGCCGGAGCGAGGTTTAAGGTGATACGACGTTGGGGAAATTCGAAGGCGCAATTCAGAATCGCGCTACGCACGCGGTCCTTGCTTTCTTTGACGGCGGTTTCAGGCAATCCCACCAGGGTCAACGAGGGCAGTCCATTGGCCAAGTGTGCTTCGACGATTACAGAGGGTGCTTGGACGCCGATTTGGGCGCGGCTATGGACGATAGCCAAAGACATGGATCACTCCTTGATCACATGCCGCTCAGTCCGAGTGGATTACTCGTTGGGCGGCGTTAATTTTTCTTCTAACTCAGCAACCTTGGCCTCAAGCGCTTCAAGGCGCGCACGGGTGCGGGCAAGCACGGCCATCTGACTGTCAAACTCTTCGCGGCTTACCAAGTCGAGCTTGCTGAAGCCACTTTGCAGCAGCACTTTGAATTGGCTTTCAAACTCGCTGCGCGGCAACGGTGTTTCGCCATTGAACAAGCGCGAGGCGTGGGTGCTTAGGGCATCAAGAAGGGCTTTAGGCGGCAGCATAAGAAGGTTCCAAATAGGTCGGCCGGCAGTGTAACACGCAGCATTACGACGCCAGGCCGAGGGGTTTTGCACGGTTTTGGCGCGTAGCCGAAGTGAGGCTTGCACCGTTGTTGAGCGTGACTCGCCCGGGCGCTTTGGTCACGGCGCAGCTTTGACCCCATAACCCGCTGAATTCCAAGCTTTTCCCCGAGCTGGCAAGCTTTCTGCTTAGTGGGCTATGACGCATGCACCGATGCAGTTCGGCTGCGTAAGGCGAAGCGGGGGAGTCGTTTCGTCAGGAGCGATTGGTTGTGTCGAGAGCCCTCCCTGAGGACGTTCGATGCGTTACAAAGCCAGACACTGCGCTTAGACTTGAACCGGGTTCGTTTTTCCTGGGGCAAGTCCACCAATACGGGAGAGAGTTTCATGAAGTTAGTAACTGCCATCATCAAACCGTTCAAGCTGGACGATGTGCGCGAGTCGCTATCGGAGATCGGCGTGCAGGGCATTACTGTCACCGAAGTCAAAGGCTTCGGTCGTCAGAAAGGCCATACCGAGTTGTATCGCGGCGCCGAATACGTGGTCGATTTCTTGCCCAAAGTGAAGATCGACGTGGCCATTGCTGATGATCAGCTGGATCGCGTTATCGAAGCCATCACCAAGGCGGCCAACACCGGCAAGATCGGTGACGGCAAGATCTTCGTGGTCAATCTGGAACAGGCCATCCGCATCCGTACCGGCGAAACCGGCACCGACGCAATCTAAAAAGCCGCCGAACCCAACGCCCCAGGAGAAAACAATATGACTCTGCGTAAGCTCGCAGGGCTAGGAGCCCTTTTGTCCCTCGTTACCCCAGGCTTGGCCATGGCGGACGAGGTTGTGTTGAATACCGGCGACACGGCGTGGATGCTGACCGCTACCGCCTTGGTGCTGTTTATGACCATCCCGGGCCTCGCGCTGTTCTACGGCGGCATGGTTCGCTCCAAGAACATCCTCTCGGTGATGATGCAGTGCTTCGCCATCACCGGCCTGATCAGCATTCTGTGGGTCGTTTACGGCTACAGCATGACGTTCGATGTCACTGGCATGGAACAGGGCGTTGTTAACTTCAACTCGTTTGTAGGCGGTCTGTCCAAGGCCTTCCTGGCCGGCGTCACGCCAGCGAGCCTGACCTACGCGGTCCCGGAAGCTGTGTTCATCACCTTCCAAATGACCTTCGCCATCATTACTCCTGCTCTGATCGTCGGCGCTTTCGCAGAACGCATGAAGTTCTCCGCCATGCTGATCTTCATGGGCGTGTGGTTCACGCTGGTTTACGCGCCAATCGCCCACATGGTGTGGAGCGGTAACGGTGGTCTGATGTGGGACTGGGGCGTACTGGACTTCGCTGGCGGCACCGTGGTGCACATCAACGCCGGTGTCGCCGGTCTGGTTGCCTGCATCGTGATGGGCAAGCGCAAAGGCTACCCAACCACGCCAATGGCACCGCACAACCTGGGCTACACCCTGGTAGGTGCTGCCATGCTGTGGATCGGCTGGTTCGGCTTCAACGCCGGCTCCGCTGTTGCCGCCAACGGCACCGCCGGCATGGCCATGCTGGTTACTCAGATTGCCACCGCTGCTGCCGCCCTGGGCTGGATGTTCGCCGAGTGGATCACCCACGGTAAGCCAAGTGCCCTGGGCATCGCTTCGGGTGTGGTCGCTGGTCTGGTGGGCATTACTCCGGCTGCTGGTACCGTAGGCCCAATGGGCGCTCTGGTAATCGGTCTGGCTGCTGGCGTGATCTGCTTCTTCTGCGCCACTACTCTGAAACGCAAACTGGGCTACGACGATTCCTTGGATGCCTTTGGTGTTCACGGTATCGGCGGCATCGTCGGCGCAATTCTCACCGGCGTATTCGCAGCACCTGCACTGGGCGGCTTCGGCACCGTTGAAGACATCGGCGCGCAAGTGATCACTCAGATCAAAGGCGTCGGCTTCACCGTGATCTATACCGCAGTCGTCACGTTTGTGATCCTGAAAGTGCTGGACCTGGTGATGGGCCTGCGTGTTAGCGAAGAAGAAGAGACGGTTGGTCTCGACTTGGCGCAACACAACGAGCGTGGCTACAACCTGTAAGCTTTTTACAGGCAACACCCGCAGAAAAAATGCCCGGCTTTTGCCGGGCATTTTGCGTTTTGCGCTAGCGTGATTTACGACCATTGTCGAGCGCCGCGGGCTTGAAAAGATGGTTCGCTTAAATAAACTCAAACGCTCTGGCCTGCGCCCTTTGCTTTTTCCACGAGCACGCTAGAATGCGCGCCGAACGAGCGGAGATGCTTATGTGGCAACAACGCGAATTCACCTTGCAGGCACGCCCGCGAGGCTTCCATCTGGTGACCGATGAGGTGACGGCGAAATTGCCTGAACTGGCTGGCTACCGGTTGGGTCTGTTACATCTGTGGTTGTTGCACACCTCGGCTTCACTGACCATTAACGAGAATGCCGACCCGGCTGTGCGACGCGACTTTGAGCGGTTCTTCAATCGTCTGGTCCCTCAAGTTGGCAGTGTGCATGCCGACATCAGCGACCAAGACGTGTACGAACACAACGACGAAGGCGCGGACGATTTGCCCGCTCACTTCAAGGCCAGTTTGTTGGGATGCCAAGTGACGCTGCCGATACGCGCGGGTCGTTTGGCACTGGGCACCTGGCAAGGGATTTATCTGGGTGAGCATCGTGATCACGGTGGCCCCAGAAGAGTGCTTGCGACCCTGCAGGGCGAGACTCTTTGAATTTTTTCTGGCAATGCGCGACAGCGTGTATTGCTGGGCTATAACTAACCTGCTTTTCGCAAGTCATGAGGTTAAACATGAGCGACGAAGATCTGGAACAAGACGAACTGGAAGGCGGTGCGGAAGACGACGGCGAAGAGCTGGCGGCCGCTGACGATGGCGTGGCGGATGACGCTGACGACACCGACAGTGACAGCGATGTCCCCGTAAAGGCTGGCAAAAAAGCCAAGGCGGCTGTCGATATCGACGAGCTTCCTAGCATCGAAGCCAAGCAAAAGGAACGCGATGCGCTGGAACGCGCCATGCAGGAATTCTTGTCCCGTGGTGGCAAGGTGCAGGAGGTCGAGCCTAATGTGGTTGCCGATCCGCCCAAGAAGCCGGACAGCAAATACGGCAGCCGCCCTATTTAGTGTTTAGCCCAAAAAGCCCGCCATTTTGGCGGGCTTTTTGTTTGGCTTATCGATCGGCTGCGCGTCGGCGATGCTGCGTTGAAATTTGATTTTGAATGCTCATGGGCTACAGCCCACTGCGCTTCAAGATCAAATTTCGCCTTTGCCTCGCTCTAGCTCGCTCGACCTCGACCGAGTAAAGGCAGACCGCGTATTCCGCAATCCTGTAGGAGCGGCTTTAGCCGCGATTGGATCGCCGGCTTGTCGCAGATCTCAACCCCACTGCGCCAACACCCCAGGCAACTCCGCCAACGCTTTTATCTGCGCATCCGGCTGCCCGTCACCTTCCCAGTCTTTCCCCTGCGGATTAAACCAAACCGCCCGCATGCCCGCGTTCTGCGCGCCCCGGATATCGTCGGCAGGATGGTCGCCAACGTGCACGCCGGCGGCAGCTGCAACGCCCGCGTGTTGCAAGGCGGTGATAAAGGGCAACGGGTCCGGCTTTCCGACACCGAGGTCTTCGGCACACAGGGCGAAGCGAAAGTAATCGGCCAAGCCAAGCCGGCGAACATCGGCGTTGCCGTTGGTGATCACGCCGAGGATGTAACGCTCGGTCAGGCGTTCCAGCGTCGGCACGGTGTCGTCGAAAAAGGTGATGCGATGGCGCGCATCGAGCATGGCGTGGAAGGCGTGTTCGGCCATGTCTTTCGCGTGTGCGGCGCTATAGCCAACGCCTTCCAGTGCCTGAAACAACGTGCGGCGGCGCAGTTCGCTCAGGCGGTAACGCAGCCCCGGCTCGGCGGCGAGCACTTGGCTGCGGATGGTCCACAAATGTTCAACCGGCTGCGCAGCCAGGAGTGGCGCGTTCTTGCTCAGCCAGTCACGCATCGCCGCCTCGGCGCCGGTGATGACAGGGAGGTTGTCCCATAGCGTGTCGTCTAGGTCGAACGTGATCAGTTGGATGCTCATGGTTCGCTGCTTTTACGTTTGGCGCGGGGATGGGCACTGTCGTAAACGGTGGCCAAATGCTGGAAATCCAGATGGGTATAAATCTGCGTGGTGGCGATGTCGGCGTGGCCGAGCAGCTCCTGCACGGCGCGAAGGTCTTGTGACGACTCGAGCATGTGACTGGCAAACGAATGCCGGAGCATATGCGGATGCAGGTGTTGCCCCAGCTCGCGTACGCCGGCTTGGCCGACGCGCAATTGAATGGCGCGCGGGCCAAGGCGCTTGCCCTTGGCGCTGATAAAAACCGCGTCGTCCGCTGGGTTGGCCAAGGCGCGCTGCGCCAGCCAAGTTTCCAATGCTTCACGCGCCTTGCGGCCCAGCGGCAGCACCCGCGTTTTGCTGCCCTTGCCGACTACTTCGACCAAGCCGCCGGGCAAATCCAGCTGCTGCACATTCAAGCCAGCCAGTTCGGCAAGGCGCAGGCCCGAGGAGTAAAACAACTCGAGCATGGCGTGATCGCGCCGGCCGATGAAATCATCTTCCACCGCGCCGTCGAGCAGCTGGGAGGTGCGGTCGGCGTCCAGCGTGCGCGGCAGGCGACGTTCACGCTTGGGCGGCGCGATGCCGGTGGCGGGATCGTGTTGGCAAACGCCCTCAGCGATCAGGTAGCTGTACAAGCCGCGCGTGGCGGAGAGCAGACGCGCCAGGCTGCGTGCCGACAACCCTTGCTGATGCAGGCGCGCCACGAAGCTGCGCAGCCGACGCACGTCGAGCGCCGCCCAGGAATCGATTCCTTGGTGACTGCACAACTCGGTGAGTTTGAGTAGGTCGCGTTGGTAGGCGTCGAGCGTGTTGGGTGACATCTGCCGTTCGCTGCGCAGATGTTTGAGGTAGGCGTCCAGGGCAGCTTGCATCAGGCGTTGCGCCTCCAGATGTGCGCTATTGGCAGTGCGCCACGTCGCCTAACGTACCGAGCGCAGTGGCGTGGCGAAGCGCGGTAGAACGCGGGCAAGCACTTCGGCGATGTAGCCAAGGAACAACGTGCCGAGCGAGCTCTTGTAATGCTGCGGATCGGGGCTGCCGATGGCGAGTACGCCGTGCAAACCTTGGTGACTGAGGGCTACTACGGCCGCCGAACCGACGCTCTCGCGTTCCTCTTCACCAAACAGAAACGCCAGCTCATGGCTGCGCAGCACGCCGCAAATGGTTTTGCCATCGGCCAACAAGCCACCGATGGCTTGATGCGCTTCGGCAAAACTCACCGAGCGGCCCACGCCGGTTGGCGTTTCGCTGAACAAGGTGAGGCTGACAAAGGGTACCTGAAATTCGTGGCGCAGGCTGTCTTCAACGGCGCTGACGACTTCTTCCAGCGAGCTGGCGTCGAGCAGGTCGAGCACCAGGCGGCGGGTTTTATCGAATAGGCGATCGTTGTCGCGGGCGACGTCCATCAGCTGCGAAAGACGGTGGCGCATCTCGATGTTGCGCTCACGCAGCAGCTTGACCTGACGCTCGACCAGCGACACCGACTCGCCCCGCTGATGCGGAATACGCAGCTCGGGAATCAACTCGTCGTGGTCGACGAAAAACTCCGGATGCGCGCGCAGAAATGCGGCCACCGCTTCGGCGTCCAGAGGAGTGCTCTCGTCTTGCTGCTTATCGGTCATAGGCGAACCTGCCCTTCATAAACACGGACGGCGGGTCCGGTCATCATTACGGGTTGCCCGGCGCCGGCCCATTCAATAAACAGGCGACCGCCAGGCAGTTCGAGTTGCAGAGGCGAATCCATCCAACCCTGGCTGATAGCCGCAACCGCTGCCGCGCATGCGCCGGTGCCGCAGGCCTGGGTTTCCCCGGCGCCGCGCTCCCACACGCGCAACTTGGCGTGCTGGCGGTCAGTCACTTCGAGGAAGCCGACGTTCACGCGTTGCGGAAAACGTGGGTGATGTTCCAGCTTCGGCCCCAGGGTATGCACGGGAGCATCAGCCACGCTGTCGACGCGCAGCACGGCGTGCGGATTGCCCATGGACACCGCCGCCAGCGTGACCGCTGTGCCATCGACATCGACCTGATAATTCAGTGCCTGGCTCTCGGCCTGGAATGGAATACGTGCTGGCTCAAGGGTCGGCGCGCCCATGTTGACGCTGATCTGGCCGTCGGGCCGCACGTCCAGCTCAATGATGCCGCCGGACGTTTCCACGCGAATCTGACGCTTCATGGTCAGGCGCTTGTCCAGCACAAAGCGGGCGAAGCAGCGTGCGCCGTTGCCGCATTGCTCAACTTCAGAACCGTCGGAGTTGAAGATTCGATAGCGGAAGTCGACGTCGGGATTGGTCGGCGGTTCGACCAGCAGCAACTGGTCGAAGCCCACGCCGGTGTGGCGATCGCCCCACTGTTTGGCGTGTTTTGGCTGGATATGCGCGTGCTGGCTGACCAGGTCGAGGACCATGAAGTCATTACCCAGGCCGTGCATTTTGGTGAATCGCAGCAGCATGACCGTTACTCCGGCAGCAGGCTTTCGCCAGCATAGAGTTCTTGCACAGTCTCACGGCGACGCACTTCATAAGCCTGTTCGCCGTCGACCAGCACTTCGGCGCAACGGCCACGGGTGTTGTAGTTGGAGCTCATGACAAAACCATAGGCGCCCGCCGAACACACCGCCAGCAAATCACCTTCTTCCAAGGCCAACTCACGACCTTTGGCGAGGAAATCGCCGGTCTCGCAAATCGGCCCGACGATGTCGTAGGCGCGCGTGGCGCCCTCGCGCGGCTGCACCGGTACAACGTCCATCCACGCCTGATAAAGGGCGGGGCGAATCAAGTCGTTCATCGCGGCGTCGACGATGGCAAAGTCTTTGTGTTCGGTGTGCTTGAGGTATTCAACCTGGGTCAGCAACACGCCGCCGTTGGCGACGATGTAGCGGCCGGGTTCGAACACCAGCTTCAGGTCACGCCCAGCGGTACGCTCGCGCACAGCCTTGATGTAGTCGCTGACCAGCGGCGGGGTCTCGTCTTTGTAACGCACGCCCACGCCACCCCCGAGGTCGAGGTGGTGAATCTGAATGCCGCGCGCCGAAAGGCGGTCGATCAGCGCCAGCAGGCGGTCGAGGGCATCGAGAAATGGGGGCAGGTTGGTCAGCTGCGAACCGATGTGGCAATCCACGCCGAGCACTTTCAGGTTCGGCAATTCATGGGCGCGGGCATACACCGCTTCGGCGTCGGCGATGGCGATACCGAATTTGTTTTCTTTGAGGCCGGTGGAAATGTAGGGATGGGTGCCCGCGTCAACGTCGGGGTTTACCCGCAGCGAAATCGGCGCGATGACATCTTGCTCGGCGGCAACCAGTTGCAGGCGTTCCAGCTCATCGGTGGACTCGACGTTAAAGCAGTGCACGCCTACTTCCAGCGCGCGGCGCATGTCGTCGCGGCTTTTGCCCACACCGGAAAACACGATTTTGCCCGGCTCGCCACCGGCGGCCAGCACGCGCTCCAACTCGCCGGAGGAAACAATATCGAACCCGGCGCCCAGGCGGGCCAGCAGGTTCAGTACAGCGAGGTTGGAGTTGGCTTTGACGGCGTAGCACACCAGATGCGGGACGCCTTGCAGCGCGTCGGCATAGGCGTTGAATTGCGCACTGATGTGCGCGCGCGAATACACGTAGGTGGGCGTACCAAAACGCTCGGCAATGGCGGACAACGCCACACCCTCCGCAAACAGTTCGCCTGTGCGGTAATTGAAGGCGTGCATACCGCCTCCTTAATGGGTGTGTTCAGCGGAAGGTTGATCTTCGCCTGGCAGATACAGCGGGCCTTTTTGGCCACAGCCGGTAAGCAGAGACGAAATGGCGACGAGCGCGATAAGGGCAGTCAGTAGCCGCTTCATGGCGGATTCCTTGTAAAAGCAGTGATTGCGCCGGAGTATACCGGCCGCCCGGCGCCTTGCCTATGCGCCGGGCGATAGAGCGCAGCTCCCGCGCAGCGGGCCTTGACGCTATCGTAAGTGCTCCACTGTTCGTCCCTTCAAGCCCTAACAGGAGCTCTGATGCACACACCTGCGCCACTGTCCGGTTCGGTCTCGGTCGCCTATTTCCAAGGCCTGTTGGACTACCTGGCGCGCCAGGGAATCGCCACCGAAACGTTGCTGGCGCCCTTGCACGTAAGCCCCGAGCTGTTGGCCCAGCGTGATCAACGCGTGGCCGCCTCGGTGTATCTGGCAGTGATGGAAAAAGGCGTTGAGCTGACGGGCGATGCGCACTTCGGGCTGCACCTCGGCGAAGCGGTGCGGCCGGGTTACTACGGCGTGCTCGGCTATTTGCTGATGAGCTGCGCGACCCTGGGCGACGCGCTGCACCGCCAGGCGCGCTACGCCACCTTGGTTGGCAGCCTTGGGCATGTCGACCTGGCCGATGAGCCCGCTCGGCCCGGCCTTGAACCGCAAGTCGCCCACAGCTGGCAGCCGCTGTTGCCGCAGCAGCAACGGCACCTGTGCGAGGAAACGCTGGCGGGCTGGACCACCTTTGGGCATTGGATCAGCGGCCTTGATGTTCCGCCCACCGAAGTGCGCTTCCAGCACGCGGCACCTGCTGATACGGCCGAACACCAGCGCATCTTTCGTTGCCCGGTGCTGTTTTCCCAACCCGACAACGCCCTGGTCTTCCCCAAGCGCCTACTGCTCGCGCCGCTTGGTCAGGCCGATGCGCAGGTGCGCAAGATGCTCGACGGCTATGCCGACCGCCTGCTCACGGAATTGCGCCACGAGCAAAACGTGCTGGACCGCGCGCGCCTGGAACTGGCCAGGCAACTCGCCGAACAGGGCCCGGACCTGGAGCGCCTGGCGCACGCTTTGGCGCTCAGTCCACGCACCTTGCAGCGCCGCCTGCGCGAGACCGGGTTATCATTCAGCCAACTTGTCGACGAAACTCGCCAGCAGTTGGTGCTCAATTACCTACGCGATCCAACGCTCGAGCTGGCTGACATCGCGTTTTTTGTCGGCTTCAGCGAAGCCGGTTCGTTGGCTCGCGCGTTTCGCCGCTGGACCGGACAGAGCCCCGCCGAGTACCGCCGCACACTAGTCGGCTAATGCCTACAACTTGTCGCAACGCACCTGCGTCGTTGCCTTATTTTTTGCCTGAGGTGCCCGTTATGAGTTTGACCGAAGCGCGTTTTCACGACCTGGTGGACGCCACCCAGGAATCGGTAGAAGACATTTTCGATGACAGCGGCCTGGACCTCGATCTGGAAAATTCCGCCGGCATTCTCACCGTGCGTTTTGCCAATGGCTCCCAGCTGATCCTCAGCCGGCAGGTGCCGATTCGCCAATTGTGGGTGGCGGCTCGCTCGGGCGGTTTCCATTTCGATTACGACGGCGCCAGCGAGCGCTGGATCTGCGACACCAGCGACGAATTGCTCGGCGAAATGCTGGCGCGCATCACCCTTGAACAAGCCGGCGAAGCGATCGAGTTCGATGAGCTCTGACATGAATGCTCCACAAATTTTCCAGCCTCAGGCGCAAGACGCTGACGTGGTGCTGTCGCCATGTCGCCGCGAATGCTGCCTTGATGACGACGACGTGTGCTTAGGCTGCGGGCGCTTGCTCGCTGAAATCCGCGAATGGAAAGCCGCTGACAGCCAGCGCCGGCGGCAGATAATCGAGTTGGCGCAAGCACGCGTGAAGCCGTCACCTTTTCGGCAGTCTTGACCACGCAGTCATGTCTTGTGCTACGGTCGGCACCTGCCTCCCCTGAATGAGGCGCTTGCAAACCCCGGCTTCGGTCGGGGTTTTTCTTTAATTGCCGCCTGGAATTTGCCGCCGCCCGCATCGGGCCGCGACGTTCCGCTGGTAGCCGCTGCCTGGCTGCCACTGACTATGAGTACTGCGTTATGACCGCTCCAGCCATCACCATCACCCGTCTGGACCTGCAACGCCTTGAGCGTCTGCTCGAAAGCCTCGACGATTTCGGCCCAGGCGCCCAAGCCCTCGAAGAGGAGCTGGCGCGCGCCAATGTGGTCGGCCATGACGAAGTGCCGGCCGGCGTGGTGACCATGAACTCGCGGGTGGTATGCCGTGAAGAAAGCAGCGGTAAGGAATACCACCTGACGCTGGTGTACCCGAACGAGGCGGGCGGCGAGGGCACCGTATCGGTTCTGGCGCCCGTAGGCAGCGCGCTGTTGGGGTTGTCGGTTGGCCAACACATCGACTGGCCAACCCCGGCTGGCAAACTGATTCAGCTGACATTGCTGGCAGTCGAGTACCAACCAGAAGCAGCCGGTGCCTATAGCCAGTAATCGCCAGGCGCTTTTAGAGTAGGCGTTCATTCAGTGGCAAGGAGGCCGAGATGCCCAGCCTACCGATGTACTTCCCGCCTGCGTTTTCCCTTTCTCAAGCCTTGCTCTGCGCCCAATTGGTCGACTGCGCTTATCAGCAGTACGGCCAGTGGATGGCGCAGCAGCAGCCGCGAAAGCCTGACGATTTCCACTGGCAGCTACCGGACATGCCCGGCTGGCAGTTCTCATCGCCGGTGTGGAGCGTGCTCAGCGAATTGCATTTTCTCAACGAGTCCGAGCCTTTCGGCTTTGCTGCGCGCGACCCGCAAGGCGCCGTTTACCTGGTGTTTCGCGGCACCGACACGGCGCAAGACTGGCTCGATGATCTGGATGTGCCGCAGCGCAGCTACCCGTGGCAGAGCGACGTTGGCCTTGTGCACGACGGCTTCTTGAAGCTCTACACCTCGCTTCGCGACCTGGCCTTGCAGGCGCTCGATGACATGCGTCCCGAGGGCCCGCTGTGGGTTTGCGGTCATAGTTTGGGTAGCACATTGTCGACGCTGGCCGTGCCGGATATGCGCGAACGCTGGCCCGGCTTAGCGCTGCAACACTACAACTTTGCCAGCCCGCGCCTGGCGTCGCCCTCGTTCGCCGCGTACTACAACGGCCTGCAGGTGCCGACTTTTCGGGTGGTCAACGACAGCGACCTGGTTCCAGAAGTGCCGCCGGGCGTCAGCGGCACGTGGCTGTACCAGCATGTTGGCCAGGCGATTACGTTCACCGCCAGCTACGCCAGCGTGTTGGGCGACCACAGCTTGGCAGGCAGCTATCTGTACGCACTCAATAACCCGCAGGCGCCCATGAAGGCGTGAGCCGATGCTCACTGTTTTCACTGTGGGGGCGGTTTCAGCCGCGATGAGCCCGACGCGCCAACACGTTACGCACGTTGCAAGGCGCTATTGAGCGCAGCCTCCAGCCGGGTTTTGTAGCGCAGGTAATGAATGGTCTGCGTTTGCCCCTCACCAAGCACCCGCGACAGATCCAGGTCGGTGATGTAACACGGATAACGCTCGTGGCCGCTACGTTGCGAAAGGATGTGGCGGGCCACAGCGCTGAACAGTTCATTGCCGTATTCCAACTCGGAAAATTCCCGGTGGTTACAGAACAGGGTGACGTGCACCCGTCCTTGCTCGGCGGGTTCGACAATCGCCTGAACGTCGTAAAACGGATGGCTGACCGCCGATTGGGGCGCCGGGCGGCGCTCCAGAAATTGCGCCCGGGAAGGCGCCGGCGGCAGCACTTCGTAATACAGAATTTCCAGGGTGTCGGCCAAAACCGGGTCGGTATCCAGCGGCAGCTGCGCGTTGCGGCGGTACAGCACCGACTGGAGAAAACGGTGCAGCGGCGTAAGCAAGCTTTGCTCATCGCGGAACGGAAGACGCTGGCGCCAGAGCGCGTTGCGTTCATCCAGCGCGGTCAACTCGGCGGTATCTTCATGCAAGCGGTAGAACACCTGAATGCAGTCCGGACGGCCCAGCGGCAGAATCATCGCCAGGTCTTCACCTTCCAAGGCATGGC
The DNA here is from genome assembly GCF_979254655.1 of Pseudomonas sp. AC229. NCBI lineage: Bacteria > Pseudomonadati > Pseudomonadota > Gammaproteobacteria > Pseudomonadales > Pseudomonadaceae > Pseudomonas > Pseudomonas sp. AC229. Next base: position 109,441 of record NZ_CEEDHK010000011.1, on the reverse strand, counting down.
GGTCCAAATGCAACGGGCTGTAGCTGTTCAGCTCGCTGCCCAACTGCTCCAGCAACGCCGGCAAGTTGTTCAGTGCCACATGGTCGACATGGCCGGGCGTTAATTGCAGCACGTGGTATTGCTGCTGAATCTGCACCAAATAGCGTTGCCCGCGTTCGCCCACGAAGTGCGAAAGAATATCGCGGAACAATTCTTCCACACGCTCGGCAATCGCCTGGGCGCGGTTGCGACAAAAACACCGCACTTTCAACACAGGCAACGCCCCGCCGGGCGGCAGGCTGTTAAGAAAGTCGCGCAAGCAATCAAGCAGGGCATGAGGGCCGTCGTATCGACTGACCGATAACTCGTTCCAGCTGTTCAGGCTGACTTGGTCGAGGGTCAACACCAGGTTTTCGCGCACACCCGAATAGCCCAGGGAATCCGTGCGGCCCGTGGTCATGTGCACGTTGAGCTGGCTGTGCTGTTTGAGCGGGTCGATACCGACGTTAACCAGCAACAACACCTCGCTTGGCGCGCTGCTGTGCAGAAGCGCATCTTCACTTACGCTCGGCAACGGCAGCGGCACAGCTTGTTGCAAGCTGGTGAGCAGATTGGCCAATTCGAACTCGGTCAGGTCGCTGTCGCCAGGGTGCAAGGCGATGCGCGTGCTGCTGTCGATCACGCCGTTGCGGTGACACCAGGCCAGCAGCTCAATCAGTTCGCGCGCCCGTTTCAGTGGTGCGAAGTCGCGCCATTCCTGGCCGCTGAGGCTGCCGTTGAATAAGGCCCATTGGCTGTCATCGGTGCTGTCGCTGTTGAACACCAACGTCAGGTTGTCTTCGGCCAGGTCGGGGGCGATGCCGGGGTTGATGAATTCGATTTTGCCAGCCTTGCGCTCGAAGGCGGCATACAGGCGCCGGCCCAATACGCCGAGGTCGCGGCTGTTGAGCGAGCTGGCGACTTGTTGAGTGCGGGCGAACTGCGAGAGGAAGCGGTAGCTGTAGGTCAGCTCGTTGACCAGCACGCGGCGCTCAGCGCTGACCTGGCGTACCTTCCACTGGCTGCGACTATCGAGCATCGCCAGTTGCCGCTGCTGCCAGCCCCAGCCCGCCGTGAGTTTTTCCAGTAAGAGGCGCTGCCAGCTTTTGCGCCGGTTACGCGGCGGGTTGCTGATTTTCTTATTTACCTTGAGGTACAGGCAGCGGCGAATCAGTTCCAGGCGCTCGGTTTCGCCCCGGCCGCTGAGGTATTCCTCAAGGCGGCGGTACACCACGATGTACGGGTCCAGCTCGTCGAGGTCGAGCTGGTTGCTGAACACGGCTTGTTTGAAGCGCAGGCTCAAGCATTCAACGTTTGGGTGCTCGCTGGCGTACACCTCGGTCAGCAGTAATTTGAGCGCCGACTTGTAAGGCGACTCGATGCCCTTAAACAGTTGCCACATGCCAGCGCCGATGAATTCACCCGGCGGAATGGTCGCCAGATGGCCAAGATCCAGCACTTCGTCTGCGCGGATAAATCGTTTGCTCAGCAGTTGATGGGTGTATTCGGCATAGCGTTTTTCTTCGTACACCGGCACCAGCCACCACAGCGGCGTGCGTCCGGCCAGCCAGATGGCGGTGCGGTAGAACTCGTCCAGCAACAAGTAATGTTGCGTGGTGCCGCAATCGTCGGAGGTCAGGTGGGCTTCGCGGTCCCCGACGGTGAAGCGCGCCGGATCGATCAGGAAGAAATGCGCCTCGGCGCCCTGGGTCGCTGCCCACACTTCCAGCAGCGTGCATTTGCGCGCCAGCTCTTGCAGCTCTTGCGCGCTGAGGTTTGGGGCGTGGCACACCCACACGTCCATATCGCTCTGCTCGGCCTGGGCGACAGTGCCGAGGCTGCCCATTAGAAACAGACCGTGGATCGGTAAAGGCGGATTGCCGCGCCGCGCTTTGTACACGAACGAGCGGGTCAGACGCTGGGCTTCGCTCAGCAGGTCATCGTCGGGTTCGTAGCCGGATAAGCCTGCGGGCGTCTGGCCAGAAACGTAACCGGGAAGCAGTGGGTGATTAACATGAAACAGCAATGGCAACAGCTTGAGCACCAGTTGCTGGCGCGTCGACAACCCTTGCATAGCGCGGTCCAGGCGACCGCTGTTGACTTGGAGAAAGCGCGCGCGCAGCTGCGTCAGCACCTTGCGGTCGATACCCTCGTCAATGTCGGGACGAATTTCCTGGGTGCGCGTCATAGCTAACTCTTGCCGGTTGGTGGGGCTAGATTAGCAGCCGCGAAACGCCGGGGGCAGGGGGCTGTGGCTCGATTTACGGCGGTGGGGCAGAGCAGGCAAAAGCAGCGGGTCGCCGCCTTTGCCTGCGGCACGGAGGGTTAGGCCGCTTCTTCAACGGTGAGGATGGTCAATAGGTCTTGGGCATGCTGGGCGGCGTCTAGCCCGAGACTGGTCAGGTAGCCGCCATCTGGCAGCGTCACCAGGCCTTTGTCATGCAGGCGCTGGGTCGCGGCAATGGCCGTGGGCGAGGCGATATGGTGAACCTTGAGGCCTTCCTTGGTGTTGGAAAGGTTGTACAGGGCAAGAATTTCCAGCTCAGCAATCAGTTCGGGGGTAAATGACATGTTTGCTCCAGATTTCTTGTAGTGCGCCAAGGCTCAGCATTGAGTCGTTGGCAGCGTGGACCCCAACTAGCGGGCAGGGGGTGGTGGGTGGCTGCCGCTCACTTCGCGGCGTTCTGCTTGTTCCTCCAGGTGTCGATGATCTGTTGATAGCGGCCGTCGCTTTCGATTAAGCGCATTCCTTGATCGAAACGTTTGAGCAGGTTTTCAGCGTCTGGATGGTGTCGGGAAAAGGATAGATAAAGATCAGGGCGGTGCACGGTCATGACCGGGATAAATTGCCCACGCAGCTCCGGGTGCTCCTCGAACAGCTGCAGCGCGGTTCCTCGAAATGCCAGCATGTAATCCACCCGCGAGCGTTGCAACATCAAAAAGCCGTTGAGGTCTTTGCGCACCATGATGCGGTTCACGCGGATGTCGTTGTCAAACTCGGCACCGTATTCGTAGCCATTGGTGACCGCCACGGTTTTGCCCGCCAACTGATCCAGATTGCTCACCGGCTTGGCGCTGTCATTGCGCGCCCACAGCAGAATCGATTCGCTGAACAAGGGGTGGGTGGGCAAACGGTAATCGGCAGCGATTTGCGCGTTGGGCGAGGTGTTGAAGCACGCCACTATCTGACCGCGCAGGGCCAGTTGCATGCAGCGTGTATAGGGAAAGGAGACGAGTTGAATGTCCGTGCCAGTCGCGGCGAAGGCCGCGTTGACGATGTCCACCGACATGCCGGAAATTTCACCATCGCGAAGGGCTGTGTACGGGTACCAGTCGTCTTCAGCACCGATCTGGATGGGTTCGGCCTGAGCGCGGGAAATGCCGAGGGCGGCGACCAGCAGGGCCGCACACAAGGTTGTCCAACTGCTGAAATAGACGCGATGGGTCATCGATTCAGGCTCGGGGACCGCCCAAGTGTTGGGCGGGACCATGGCAGGATGCTATGACCACGAGGCTAATCCGCTGCGCTGAGTCAAGGCAAGCGCTGCTTAGGTATTAGTCAGTGTCTTCCGAACCTTCAGGTAATTCGGGCAGCGCGCGAAGGGCTTGTTCGTACCAGGTCGTGTCGAACGGGCGGTCTTCATCCAGCATGGCGTCAATTTCGAAGGCCAACACCAGCGCCATCAAACGCAACGCCTCTTCACGTGGATAGCCCACCAGCGTCAGCTTGTTGAAGGCGGCGTTAGCGGCAGGCGGGGTGTCGGTTTCGAGCTGATTTTCAATGGCTTGAACCAGAGTTGCTTCAGCGAAGGATTCTTCGCTCTCATCAATGTCGCTCATGGCGCGCTCCTCGGAAAACAAGGCCGCAGTGTGCCACGGTCCGTGCGCTATGGCGTACGCATTCATGGGGTGGATTCGGCTGGGCGCCTGGCTCGTCACGGTTTATAAGGTGCAACGCCCACTCCACCAGGAACGGAGATTGTCATGCTCAAACTGCACGGTTTTTCGGTCAGCAACTACTACAACATGGTGAAACTGGCCTTGCTGGAAAAAGGCATCCCCTTCGAAGCGGTCGCCGTTCACGGCGGCCAGCGCGAAGAGTTTCTGGCCATCAGCCCGCGCGGCAAAGTGCCGGTGCTGCAAACCGAGAAGGGCTTTATCAACGAGACCAGCGTCATTCTCGAGTACCTGGAAGAAACCCACCCCGCCAAGCCTTTGCTGCCGAGCGACCCGCAGGCGCGTGCCTACGTGCGTTCGCTGATGCGCGAGATTGAGCTGTATATCGAACTGCCGGCACGCGCCTGTTACCTGGAGGCGTTTTTCGGCGGCAAAGTGGATCCGGCGATCAAAGCCAAAAGCTTGGAAGATTTGAACCTTGGGCTGGCCAGCCTGAAACGCCACGGCGCGTTTTCGCCGTACCTGGCCGGTGACACCTTGAGCCTGGCTGACCTTTATTTTCTGTACAGCCTGGACTTGGCGAGCACGGTAATGGGCAAGCTCTTCGCCACGGATGTGCTGGCCGATTTTCCGCAGGCGGCCGCGCTGTTCAAACTGCTGAAGCAGAATCCGAATGTGCAGAAGGTGGCGGCGGACAAAGACGCCGAGATGGAGCAGTTTTTGGCGATGGCGCGAGGCAAGAAGTAAGTCGAAAGCTCGCGGCTGATCGGAATGCCGGATCAGCCGCGATGGGTCGAGAAGGGAAATGCGGTTAGCGGCTGGCCAACAGCGCCTTGCCGCGAACCACGGCAGCCTTGACCTGATTCGGCGCTGTGCCACCGATATGGTCGCGGGCGTTCACCGAACCTTCGAGGGTCAACACGGCGAACACGTCCTGCTCGATCTGCTCACTAAACGTGCGCAGCTCCTCAAGGCTCATTTCCGCCAGGTCTTTACCGGTTTGCACGCCGTATTTCACCGCATGGCCAACAATTTCGTGGCAATCACGGAAGGGCAGGCCCTTGCGAACCAGGTAGTCGGCGAGGTCCGTGGCCGTGGAAAAACCACGCAGGGCGGCTTCGCGCATGACGGCGGTTTTCGGTTTGATTGCCGGCACCATGTCGGCAAACGCACGCAGGCTGTCGCGCAGGGTGTCGGCGGCGTCGAACAGCGGCTCTTTGTCTTCCTGGTTGTCTTTGTTGTAGGCCAGCGGTTGCCCTTTCATCAAGGTCAGCAGGCCCATCAGCGCGCCGAATACGCGCCCGGATTTGCCGCGTACCAGCTCTGGCACGTCAGGGTTTTTCTTCTGCGGCATGATCGAGCTGCCGGTGCAGAAACGGTCAGGCAAATCGATGAACTGGAACTGCGCGCTGGTCCACAGCACTAGCTCTTCGGAGAAGCGCGACAGGTGCATCATTGCCAGCGAGGCCGCTGCACAGAATTCGATGGCGAAGTCGCGGTCGGACACGCCGTCCAGCGAGTTGCCGCCCACTGCATCGAAGCCCAGCAGTTCGGCGGTGATTTCGCGCTGAATCGGGTACGTGGTGCCGGCCAGTGCAGCTGAACCCAACGGCATGCGGTTCGTGCGTTTGCGGCAGTCGACCAGGCGCTCGTAGTCGCGCGAGAGCATTTCGAACCAGGCCAGCAAATGATGCCCGAAGGTCACTGGCTGGGCGGTTTGCAGGTGCGTGAAGCCGGGCATGATGGTGCCGGCTTCACGCTCGGCCTGCTCCAGCAAGCCTTGTTGCAGGCGGGTGATTTCGCTGAGGATCAGGTCGATTTCATCGCGCAGCCACAGGCGGATGTCGGTGGCGACCTGGTCGTTGCGCGAGCGGCCGGTGTGCAGTTTTTTACCGGTGACGCCGATGCGGTCGGTCAGCCGCGCCTCGATATTCATGTGCACGTCTTCCAGGTCCACGCGCCACTCAAAGGTGCCGGCCTCGATTTCGCTCTGAATCTGTTTCAAGCCATTTTCGATGGCGTCGCGCTCATCGGCCGTGAGCACGCCGACCTTGGCCAGCATGGTGGCGTGGGCAATGGAGCCCATGATGTCGTGGCGGTACAGGCGCTGGTCGAAATTGACCGAGGCAGTAAAGCGGGCAACAAAGGCGTCGACAGGTTCGCTGAAGCGGCCGCCCCACGATTGGTTGGTCTTTTCGGTGCTCATGGCAATGACTCGGCTGGTGCGCAAAACGGGAGGCCACGGGAAGCGGCCGGCGTAAAAAGTGTGCGGATAATAGCAGGGTAGACAGCAACTTCGCGGCACCGGTTAGTCGTGCCGATATGCCCGGCGCCGTCGGCAAAGGGCGACGGCAATGTAGGGCTGGTCACAGTTTTGCCGACGCGATGGCCATTTGCTGCTTTATTTAGTCCGTGCAGCGCCCGCCCGCTTGCTGCCGCGCAAGTCGCCCCGGAAACTGTGTCGATGCGTATCTCATGGCTTAAATCGAAAAAAACCGCACCCGGCGAATTCTTCTTGCCCGAGCTGTGCCTGCCCGAAGCGTTGCTGGTGCTGGTGCTGCTGGCCGAGCTGCTGGTGCTGGTGCTGGTATTGGCCGAGCCGATGCAGCCAGGCTTCAACTGGATTCGCCTGGCACTCACCTCGCTTTTCGTGCAATGGATCGTGCTGCTCTCAGCGGGCCTCATGTGCCAATTGCGGCCGCTGCTGGCGCGCTTGCCCGCAGCCCTGGCGGGGCTGCTGTGCTGCCTTTTGGTAGTAGGGCTGACGCTGACCTGCACGGCCATTGCCGATTTTTACAGCCTGGGCGGACCGTTGCCGCGTACCGGCGAGGTGAACCTGTATCTGCGCCATGCGCTGATTAGTCTGATCATGTCGGCGCTGCTGCTACGCTACTTCTACTTGCAGAGCCAATGGCGACGACAGCAGCAAGCGGAACTGTCAGCAAGAATCGAGTCATTGCAGGCACGGATCCGTCCGCATTTTCTCTTCAACAGTTTGAATAGCATCGCCAGCCTGGTGGTAATTGATCCCTATAAAGCCGAACAAGCGGTGCTGGATTTATCCGATCTGTTTCGCGCCAGCCTGGCCAAGCCCGGCAGCCTGGTGACGTGGAGTGAGGAGCTGGAGCTGAGCAAGCGCTATCTTTCTATCGAACAATATCGTCTTGGTGAGCGTCTACAGTTGCAGTGGCAGGTCGACAATGTTCCGCCCGACCTGCCAATTCCGCAGCTCACCTTGCAGCCATTGTTGGAGAACGCTTTGATCTACGGTATTCAGCCGCGCATCGAAGGGGGCGTGGTACGCATAGAAGCAGACTACAAAGACGGGGTGTTCGAGCTGAGTGTCAGCAACCCTTATGACCCGGAGAAGGAGGGCAGTGAGCACAAACCCTCTCGTGGTACACAGCAAGCGTTGGTGAATATAGATGCGCGTCTTGCGGCACTTTTTGGCCCTCGCGCGAGTCTCAGCGTGGATCGCCGTGACGGGCGCCACTTCACCTGTCTACGCTATCCTTGTGCGAGACTCACGCAGGAAGCCCGAGCAATATGAATGTCCTGATCGTCGACGATGAACCCCTAGCCCGCGAGCGCCTCAGCCGTATGGTCGGTGAGCTCGATGGTTACCGAGTGTTGGAGCCCTGTGCCAGCAATGGCGAAGAGGCATTGACCCTGATCGATAGTCTTAAACCCGATGTAGTGTTACTCGACATTCGCATGCCGGGTCTGGATGGCTTGCAGGTCGCCGCCAAACTCTGCGAGCGCGAGGCGCCGCCAGCGGTGATTTTCTGCACCGCGCACGATGAGTTCGCCATCGATGCGTTTCAGGTCAGTGCCGTGGGTTATCTGGTCAAGCCGGTACGCCCGGAAAGTTTGATCGAGGCGCTGAAAAAAGCCGAACGTCCCAATCGCGTACAGCTTGTCGCGCTTACCCGTCCAGCCGCCGACAGCGGTAGCGGCCCGCGTACTCATATCAGCGCGCGTACCCGTAAAGGCATTGAGCTGATTCCGCTGGATCAAGTGATCTATTTCATCGCCGACCATAAGTACGTGACCCTGCGTCACGAGGGCGGTGAGGTGTTGCTGGACGAACCCCTTAAAGCCCTGGAAGACGAATTCGGTGACCGCTTCGTGCGCATTCACCGTAACGCGCTGGTGGCCCGTGAGCGTATCGAACGCTTGCAGCGCACCCCGCTCGGTCATTTCCAGCTTTACCTCAAAGGCTTGAATGGCGACGCCCTGATCGTCAGCCGCCGCCATGTGGCCGGCGTGCGCAAGTTGATGAACAGCCTCTGAGCTAACTCACCCGAACGGCTGCTGCGGCAGCCCGTCACCCTGACGGCGGGTGCACCACCTGCGCGGCTGCCTTACTATGCGCGGGTTAATTCCGTTCGAGAGCCGTCATGTCGTCCCGCGAAATCCGCATCGCTACCCGCAAAAGTGCCCTGGCCCTCTGGCAGGCTGAATACGTAAAAGCTCGCCTGGAGGCGGCTCACCCTGGGCTCGTCGTCAGCTTGGTGCCGATGGTGAGTCGTGGCGACAAACTGCTCGATTCACCGCTGTCGAAAATCGGCGGAAAAGGGCTTTTCGTAAAAGAACTCGAAACCGCGTTGTTGGAAAACGAAGCCGACATCGCCGTGCACTCGATGAAAGACGTGCCGATGGATTTCCCTGAAGGCCTGGGCCTTTACTGCATATGCGAGCGCGAAGACCCGCGTGACGCCTTCGTATCCAACACCTACGAAAGCATCGCCGCCTTGCCTCAAGGCGCTGTGGTTGGCACTTCTAGCCTGCGCCGGCAAACCCAGTTGTTGGCGATGCGCCCGGACCTGCAAATCCGCTTCCTGCGCGGCAACGTCAACACCCGCTTGGCCAAGCTGGACGCCGGCGAGTACGACGCCATCATCCTCGCTGCGGCTGGCCTGATTCGTCTGGGCTTTGCCGACCGCATTCGCTCCAGCATCAGCGTCATCGACAGCCTGCCGGCTGGCGGTCAGGGCGCCGTGGGCATTGAATGCCGCAGCGCTGACAGCGATATCCACGTGCTGCTCGCCGCCCTCCATCACCACGAAACCGCCCTGCGCGTAACCGCCGAACGAGCCCTGAATAAAACCTTGAATGGCGGCTGTCAGGTGCCCATTGCTTGCTACGCCGAATTGCAAGGCGAGCAGTTGTGGCTGCGTGGCTTGGTCGGTCAACCCGACGGCGGTTTGCTGCTGCGCGCCGAAGCTACCGGCACGGTGAAAGACCCTAACGCCCTGGGCGTCAGCGTCGCGCAAGACCTGCTGCAACAAGGCGCCGCCGCCATTCTGCAAGCCGTCTACGGTGAGGCTAAGCCCGAGTGACCCGCTGGCGGTTGCTGCTCACCCGCCCGGCTGAAGAGTGCGCGGCCCTGGCCGTCACGCTCGCCGAGCACGGCGTATTCAGCAGCAGCCTGCCATTGCTGGATATACAGCCGCTTGCTGAATCGCCTGAACAGCACCGCTTGATGGAACACCTGGATCGCTACTGCGCGGTTATCGTCGTCAGCAAGCCGGCTGCTCGACTGGGGCTGGCCTTGCTCAACCGCTACTGGCCGCAGCTGCCCGCGCATGTCGCGTGGTTCACTGTTGGTGCCGCCACTGGCCAGATCCTGACCGAGCATGGCTTGACCGTAAGCTATCCCGCACAGGGTGATGACAGCGAAGCCTTATTGGCGCTGCCGCAATTGCAAGCCGCATTGGCCACGAGCGCCTCACCACGCGTACTGATTCTGCGTGGAGAGGGTGGCCGTGAAGCCCTCGCTGAATGCTTGCGCGGCCAAGGCGTAGAGGTCGATTATCTGCCACTGTATCGCCGCGCGTTGCCGCACTATGCGGTGGCGGCCTTGCCAGAGCGTGTTTACGCTGAACGCTTGAATGGTCTGGTGGTCAGCAGTGGGCAGGGTTTTCAACACCTGCTGACTCTGGCTGGCGCCGAATGGCCGACACTGGCGCGGCTACCCTTGTTTGTACCGAGCCCGCGGGTTGCTGAAATGGCGACTGCCGCCGGGGCTCGTGCGGTTGTGGACTGTCGTGGTGCGAGTGCCGCGGCGTTGCTGGCAGCTTTGCGGGACCATGCCCCGGCTGCCCTCTGATGCACAGGACGGATACGTGAGCGAAGCAACCTCCCCGAAAGATGACACTCAACCTGCGCTTACTGCGCCCACTTCTCCCCGCACCGAACCGGTTGCCCCGCCGCCTGCAAAAGGACGGGGCACGGGGCTGGCAGCCCTGGCGCTGTTGATCGGCGCTGCGGGTATAGCGGCCGGCGGCTGGAGCGTCTGGCAGGTTCGAATGCTGCAAAGCCATGATCGGGAGCAGCTGTCCCAACTCGAACAGGCTCGCAGCCAAACCCAATTGTTATCGCAACGTGAGCAGGGCCTGACCGACCGCGTGGCAGCGCTGCCCGACCCTCAAGAACTCGAAAGTCGCCGCCGTTTGTTGGCCCAGTTGCAAGGCGATCAACAGCAGCTCAGTCAGCGCGTCGAAAGCGTGTTGGGCGCGAGCCGCCAGGATTGGCGTCTGGCCGAAGCTGAGCACTTGCTGCGTTTGGCCGCGTTGCGCCTCTCGGCATTGCAGGATGTGGGGAGCGCCGCCGTACTGGTACAGGGCGCCGACGAGATTCTGCGAGACCAGGACGACTCCGCTTCCTATGCCGCTCGCGAACAGTTGGCCAAGGCCTTGGTGGCGTTGCGCGGCATTACGGCGCTGGATCGCACCGGCCTGTTCTTGCAACTGGGCGCCATGCGCGAGCAAGCGGCGGAGCTTAATTCGCTGGTGCCGGCGTTCACCAGCAAAGGCGAGCAATTCAATTTTGCCGCCGAAGGCGACGGCCAAGGCTGGTGGTCGGAGTGGCTGGAAAAACTGTCGCGCTACATCCGCATCGACTTCCACGCCGACCAGAATGTACGGCCATTGTTGGCCGGACAGAGCCTGACCCAAGTTCGCCTCGCCTTGACCCTCGCCCTGGAACAAGCGCAATGGGCCGCCTTGAATGGCAAACCTGAGGTTTATCGCCAAGCCATGACCCAGGCGCGCAACGTGCTCGACAGCTACTTCAATGCGCAGAATCCCGACAGCCAGGCGCTGCTGGCGCGCATCGACGAGCTCATCGGTCAGCCAGTGGCGGTGCAGATGCCGGACCTCACACCGGCCACCGACGCCGTGCGCGCCTACGTGCAGAAGCGTCAGAACGCGAGCCAGAAACTGCAAGAAGAGCGGCAGTCCCAGAGCGATCAACCCGCAGCTGATAACGAGCTGGAGGAAGTCAGCCCATGAGACGTGCGCTGCTGATTCTGCTGTTGCTGGTCGCGACGGCCGTGTTGATTGGCTTGGCCGTGGTTGAAGACCCCGGCTACGTGCTGATCGCCTACAAAAACTTCCGCTACGAGTCCAGCTTGTGGGCTGCGGTTGCGCTGATCGCCGTGGTGTGGCTGGCGGTTTACCTGATTCGCTTGCTGCTGAGTTTGGTGTTTGTGTCGGGCGGCGTGGTCAATCCATGGTCGCGGCGCAACCGCAAACGCCGCGTGCAACTGGCCAGCGAACAGGGGCTGCTCGACCTCGCCGAAGGGCGCTGGGCACGCGCGGTGCGGCACCTGCAACGCGCGGCCGAGGGCGAGCAACAACCGCTGATTTATTACCTCGGTGCGGCGCGTGCCGCGAACGAATTGGGCGACTACGAACAGAGCGATGGCTTCTTGGAAAAGGCCTTGGAGCGCCAACCCCACGCCGAGCTGGCGATTGCGTTGGCCCATGCCGAGTTGCAGCAAGCGCGCGGGCAAGCTGAAGCCGCATTGGAAACGCTGCAGGTCATGCGCGACCGCCACCCCCACCATCGCCAGGTGCTCAAGCATCTTCAACAGGTGCATCAGCAGCGCGGCGATTGGCCTGCGGTGATTGCCCTGTTGCCGGACCTGCGCAAAGACAAGGTGCTGGGCGATGCCGAACTCAGCGCCCTCGAACAACAAGCCTGGAGCGCCCGCTTGGCCAGCGCTGCCACCGACGGTTTGAACAATGGCGAAATCGCGCTGCAGCCCCTGACGCAGGCGTGGCAGCACCTCTCCAAAGCGCAGCGCAGTGAACCGCAGTTGGTGGCCGTGTACGCCGAGCAGTTGCGTGTGCTGGGTGCGCCGGAGGAAGCCGAAGAGGTTCTACGTGCGGCCATCACACGTCAATACGACAGTCGCCTGGTGGAGCTTTACGGGCAGGTCCGCGGTCGCGATGCCGCCAAGCAAGTGCAAACTGCTGAGGGCTGGTTGAAGACTTATCCGACCGACCCTGTGCTACTGCTCTGCCTGGGGCGTCTGTGTTTGCACAACAACCTGTGGGGCAAGGCTCGCGAGTACTTTGAAAGCAGCCTGAGCTTCGCCCGTACGCCGCAAACGTGCGCAGAATTGGCGCGCCTGTTGGCGCAGCAAGGTGAGTTGCAACGCAGCAACGAGCTGTACGAAGAAGGCATGCAGTTGCTGGATCGGCGGGTGACTGCGCCTCTTGTTCCAGCGACTACTGGCGTCTGAAGCCGCGACAATGGGTCCGCGTATAAAAGCGCCTGAGGCGTAGGGCGCCGTGACGTAACTGACGCGGCGCCCTGCCACCGGACGTGCGGTGCCGGCAGGGCGATGGTTGCACTGCGGCGCCGGCTTGTATCGGCGAGGCGCTTTCCACTAACGTACCGCCTTTCCTCGCCTCCTCCGGAGTTGTCATGTCGCTGGCTAGCCCGCGTTCGCTGTTCTTCCTCGCCTTTCTTGCCTGCGTCGCCATGATGGGCGGCGCGTTGTATCTGGAACATGTCGTGGGCCTGGAGCCCTGTCCCCTGTGCATCGTGCAGCGCCTGTGCGTGATGGCGTTCGGCGCCTTTGCGTTGCTGGCCGCCTTGCACAACCCCGGCCGTGGCGGGCGTCGGGTATATGCCTCGCTGACCTTCTTGTCCGCAGCGGCCGGCGCCGCCGCTGCCTGCCGGCAGATCTGGATCCAGAACACACCGCCCGATCCCATGGCGTCGTGCATGCCCAGCAACTTTGACTACATGCTGCAAAACCTGCCGTTTCAGGAGTTCGTCTCCCGCGTGCTTCACGGCACCGCCGATTGCGCCGAAGTGACCTGGACACTGTTCGGCATGAGCCTCGCCGAATGGTGCCTGCTGGCCTTTGTCGGCATGGTGATCTTCTCGGCGTATCAGTTCCTGCGCCGCGCCTGACCCCACCCTTCTCAGCGGCTCAAGGCCGCTGTGTTCCCGGCCTGTGCGATTGCTCAGGCCAAGCCGCATGCGGCATTGCGATCAAACGGGCGTATGAAACTTTCTCCTGTGGCGCCTTGTAGGGCGTAGCGGGCGGGCATAATCTGGCCAGCACAAAGCGTCGGTTAAATGCCGTTGTAAAGCGCCGAATGACAAAAAACCGTCTCGGAGCAGACGTAGAAACAGCATTGAATCAAGGGGAGTGAGTCATCATGCTCGAGAGCTGTCAGAACGCCCAAGAACGCTGGGGTGGGGTGCATCTACTAATCGACCGCTGGCTGCAAGAACGCCACGAATTGGTCCGTAGTTTTGATGTATTGCACGACGAAGCCGCTTCGAAGGAAGCCAACGAACAGGCCCTGCAACGGTTTTGTGAAGTGTTGGTAGATTACGTGTCGGCTGGTCACTTCGAGGTTTACGAACAACTCACCAATGAAGCCAAGGCCTTTGGTGACGATCGCGGGCTGGAGTTGGCCAAACAGATTTATCCACGCATTGAAGCCATTACCGAAGTGGCGCTGGCCTTCAATGATCGTTGCGACAAAGGTGACTGCAGCGACGCCGCTCTGGTGGCCGCTGAGTTGAAGCGTTTAGGGCAATTGCTTCACGAGCGCTTCGAGCTTGAAGACTGTTTGATCGAAGTGCTGCACAACGCGCATCAACAACAGGCGGCGCCAGTCGTCTAAGCCGTTGTTGAGTGGTTAACGGGGCCGTCGCTTAGTCGGCGGCCTCAAGCAATTCCAGTTCAAATACCAAGGGCGAGTAGGGCGCAATCAAATCGCCGGCCCCTTCGGCGCCATAGGCCTGGGCAGACGGAATCACCAAACGCCACTTGCTGCCCACCGGCATTTCCCGCAGCGCAATTCGCCACCCGGTTATCACGCTGTCGAGCTTGAACCACACTGGCTGCGCACTCTCGTCAAACACGCTGCCATCGGCAAAACGCCCCACGTACTTCACTCGCACGCGACCGTTTGCATTTGGCACAGGTCCCTGGCCGCGATGCAGTTCGTTGTACAGCACGCCGCCGGGCAATTCGCGTACCCCATTCTTGGCCTTTTCATTGACCATGAAGCGCGTTTCCGCCTGCCGCGCTTTTTGATCATCGACAGGAGCTTCGGCGAGTTGGGTTTCGTGCTCGGCCAGTAGCTGTTCCATGCGCTTGGCATCGAGCTGCAACGGCTCGCCGCGATAGGACTGGCGCAGCCCGTCAAGCAAGGCTTGCAGCTGCAAATCGGGCACTTCTTCGCGCAGACGCTGACCCAGTTTTACGCCCAGGCTATAAGCCAGGTCGTGCTGGTTTTCCTGCGCCTCTGTGGCGCTGACTGCGAGCGGTGCGAGCAGGAAAAACAGCGGTAAAAGATAACGCGACATTGGCGTTCTCCGAGCGACGAGTGCGGCGATTATGCCAGCACTCATCGCGGAACTGGCGAGCGGCGAAACGGCCGGCTAGTATGGGCCGCACCAACGTTCGCCAGGAGGCGCGTCATGTCGGCCAATAAGAAATCGGTAACCACTCCTTTGCATCTGCTGCAGCAGCTTTCTCAAAGCCTGCTGGATCATCTCGAAAGTGCTTGCTCCCAAGCTTTGGTCGACGCTGAAAAGCTGCTCGCCAAACTGGAAAAACAGCGCGGCAAAGCCCAGGAAAAACTGCACGACGCGCGCAGCTTGCTGCAAGCCGCGACCACCGCAGGCAAGAACAAAGCACAGAACAAAGCCAAGCAAGCCGTCGCCGAACTGGAGACGTTGCTCGACACCCTTAAAGCCAGCCAGGCCGAAACGCGTAACTACATCGTGCAGCTCAAGCGCGATGCCCAGGAAAGCCTGAAATTGGCCCAAGGCGTTGGCAAGGTGAAAGAGTCCGTTGCCAAAGCACTGAGTGCCCGCAGCGCGGCGCCCAAACCCGTTCCCGCCAAACCAACTGCCAAAGCTCCCGTGGCAAAAGCGGCGGCCAAGCCGGCTGCTAAACCCGCTGCCAAAGCGCCGGTAAAAGCCGCCGCCAAGCCCGCCACCAAAGCACCCGCTAAACCAGCTGCCAAAGCACCGGCCAAACCCGTTGCGAAAAAAGCGCCCGTGAAAGCTGCCGCGAAACCGGCTGCGAAGACCGCGTCCACCACAGCCAAACCAGCCGCCAAAGCACCGGTAAAAGCCGCGTCGACCGCAGCCAAACCTGCCGCCAAAGCACCGGTGAAAGCCGCCGCCAAACCGGCTGCTAAGCCAGCAGCAAAACCTGCTGCTAAAGCACCCGCCAAGGCAGCCGCCAAACCAGCGTCGAAGGCCGCCGCCAAGCCTGCCGCAGCTAAACCAGCAGCCAAACCGGCCGTTGCCGCTAAGCCTGCAGCTGCCAAGGTCGCCGCCAAACCGGCTGCTAAACCTGCGGTAAAAGCGGCGGCCAAAGCCGTTGCTAAACCTGCTGCGAAGCCCGCTGCCAAGGCACCAGCAAAACCTGCTGCCAAACCTGCTGCCAAGCCGGTCGCAGCCAAGCCAGCGGCACCGGTAAAACCGGCCGCGGCGCCTGCGCCAGTGGCTGCTCCGGCAGCACCCGCTGCCGCAACACCTACTACCAACGGTAGCGGCGTGCCGAGCTTGTCCTAAGTGTGACTGGCCGCGACGCGCAGCAATGCCAGCGCGTCGCGGTCATGCTGGCCGGCCACGGCAGTCAGCCAATCGTCCTCTGTTTCCCCTGTTGGCCATTCGCTCGCTAATTGCTGCAAGCGTTCGAGCAGCTCACGCTCACTCTGCAATTCCAACGTTTTAATGTGCTCGCGCAGGTCGGCGACGGCATGATCGTGGGCGGCTGTTTCGCGCCAGCGTTGCCGTAGGTGGCGCAGTGGCGTGATTACGGTTTGCTGCCAGGGCGTGGCTAGATCCGTTAACGCCTGAATACGTAATGGTGTGCAGGCGACGCGGCGTCGATCCAGCCATGCGGCGCACAACACCAGGCACACATCGGCACCTTGCGCTTGCAAACGCAGGCACGCGGTTTCGACGCCAGCGACGGCGTACAAGGTATTGGCAAAACTC
This sequence comes from Pseudomonas sp. AC229, assembly GCF_979254655.1. Lineage (NCBI taxonomy): Bacteria > Pseudomonadati > Pseudomonadota > Gammaproteobacteria > Pseudomonadales > Pseudomonadaceae > Pseudomonas > Pseudomonas sp. AC229. The sequence continues at coordinate 93,250 of NZ_CEEDHK010000011.1, read as the reverse complement.
CACAGGTCAGAGGGCATGGTCTTTCCAGGCGATGTGCGAACGAAGCTGGTAGACTCCGCCGCCATTATGATTCGACTACAAAACCTCACTTTACAGCGTGGCCCTCAGCGTTTGTTAGAAGACGCCGAGCTGACGCTGCACGCCGGCCATAAAGCCGGTTTAATCGGTGCCAACGGCGCCGGCAAATCCAGCCTGTTTGCGTTGCTGCGCGGCGAGTTGACGCCCGATTCCGGCGACTGCTTTCTGCCTGCCGATTGGCGCATCGCGCACATGCGCCAAGAGGTCGATACCCTTGAGCGCATCGCCGTGGACTATGTGCTTGATGGCGATGTGCGCTTGCGCCAAGTACAAACCGACCTGGCCGCTGCCGAAACCTCGCACGACGGCGCTGCGCAGGCGCGCCTGCACGCCGAGCTGGACGCTGCCGACGGCTACACCGCCGATGCCCGCGCGCGCAAATTGCTCGCAGGCCTAGGCTTTAGCAATGAGCAGATGGACCGCCCGGTCGGCAGTTTTTCCGGCGGCTGGCGGATGCGCCTGAACCTCGCCCAGGCGCTGATGTGTCCCTCCGATTTGCTTTTGCTCGACGAGCCCACCAACCACTTGGACCTCGACGCCATTCTCTGGCTTGAAGAGTGGCTGAAGAGTTACCCCGGCACGCTGCTGCTGATTTCCCACGACCGCGATTTCCTCGACGCTGTGGTCGATCACGTTGCCCATGTCGATCAGCGCAAACTTGTGCTGTATCGCGGCGGCTATACCGCGTTCGAACGTGCCCGGGCTGAGCGGTTGGCCCAGCAGCAACAGGCGTATGAGAAACAGCAGGCGCAGCGCGCGCACATGGAAAAGTACATCGCCCGCTTTAAAGCACAGGCGACCAAAGCGCGTCAGGCCCAAAGTCGGATCAAGGCGTTGGAGCGTATGGAGGAGCTGTCGGCTGCCCATGTCGACTCGCCGTTTGACTTCACCTTCCGTGAAGCCGACAAGATTTCCAGCCCGCTCCTTAACCTGTCTGATGGCCGCCTGGGCTACGGCGATAAGGTGGTGTTGGAGAAAGTAAAACTCGGCCTGGTGCCGGGCGCGCGAATCGGTTTGCTGGGGCCAAACGGTGCGGGCAAATCCACCTTGATTAAAGCTCTGGTCGGCGAATTGCCGGTAATTGGCGGGCGCCTGGTTCGTGGCGAGAACTTGGTGGTTGGCTACTTCGCTCAGCACCAACTGGACTCGCTGGATAACAAAGCCAGCCCGCTGTTGCACCTGCAACGCCTGGCGCCGACTGAGCGTGAGCAAACGCTGCGCGATTTCCTCGGCGGCTTCGACTTCCGTGGCCCGCGCTGCGACGAACCGGTGGTGAATTTCTCCGGCGGCGAGAAAGCACGCTTGGCCTTGGCGCTGATCGCCTGGGAAAAGCCTAACCTGCTGCTACTCGACGAACCCACTAACCACCTCGATCTGGAAATGCGCCTGGCCTTGACCATGGCCTTGCAAGAGTTCGAGGGCGCCGTGGTGGTGGTGTCTCACGATCGCCACTTGCTCAAGAGCACCACCGATGAATTCCTGCTGGTCGCCGAAGGGCGCATTCAGGAGTTCGATGGCGATCTAGAAGATTACGCGCGTTGGCTCGTCGACTACCGTGCGCGCCAGGCGCCCGTCAGCAGCAGCGCGCCGGCCGGTGACAAGACCGACAAGCGCGCCCAACGCCAAGCCGCTGCTGCGTTGCGTCAGCAACTGGCGCCGCACAAGCGTGAAGCAGAAAAGCTGGAAAAAGAGCTGGGGCTGCTGCACGAAAAGCTCGCTAAGGTTCAAGAGCGACTCGGTGATGCGGCGATTTATGAAACATCGCGTAAAGACGAATTGCGCGATCTTCTTGCCGAACAAGCCAAAATGAAGGTCCGTGAAGGCGAGCTGGAAGAGGCTTGGATGCTGGCGCTGGAACACCTGGAAAGCCTCGAGCAACAACTGGCCCAAGTCGACTGAAAGCAAAGAACCTGACGGACCACCACTTACCCCTTTTGAGGCAACACTATGGAATGGCTAATGAGTCCAGAGATCTGGGTCGCGTTTCTGACCTTGACCGCTTTGGAAATCGTCCTTGGCATCGACAACATCATCTTCATCTCGATTTTGGTCAGCCGACTGCCGATCGAGCAACAACCCAAAGCACGCTTCTTCGGCCTAGCCCTGGCCATGGGCACCCGAATTCTGTTGCTGCTGTCGATCACCTGGGTGATGCGCCTGACCACGGATCTGTTCACCGTGTTCGAGCAAGGCATTTCCGGGCGTGACCTGATTCTGTTCTTTGGTGGCCTGTTCCTGCTGTTCAAAAGCACCGCCGAGATTTATCACGGCCTTGAAGGCGCTGAAGAAGAGGCCAAAGCCGGCGGCAAGGTGTACGGCTTTATGGGGATCATCACGCAGATCGCCATCATCGACATCATCTTCTCCCTCGACTCGGTAATCACCGCCGTCGGCCTGGTGCAACATGTACCAGTGATGATCGCGGCCATCGTGATTTCCGTGGGCGTGATGATGCTGGCAGCCAGCACCATCAGCGAATACATCGACAAGCACCCGTCGTTGAAAATGCTGGCGCTGTCGTTCTTGATCGTCGTCGGCACCGTGTTGATCGCCGAAGCCTTCGAAGTGCATGTGCCAAAAGGCTACGTCTACTTCGCCATGGCGTTCTCGCTGGCAGTGGAAGCCATCAACATCAAAATGCGCACCGCCCGGGCTCGGGCGGCGAGCAAGAATGTTGACGCTGTGCAACTGCGCAAAAATAGCCCGGACGCCTAAGCGGCGCTGTGCTCCTCAACTGTGTGGTGACTGTGCTAGTCAGTCGCCACACAGCGCGTTACCGTAAGCGCCCCCCTATCGTTGAGGTTCGCAGCCATGTTGCTCGAAACCTGGTTGGCGTTTTTCGTGGCCTGTTGGTTAATCAGTCTTTCCCCTGGCGCAGGCGCAATCGCCTCGATGTCGGCCGGCCTGCAATATGGGTTTTGGCGCGGCTACTGGAACGCGTTGGGCTTGCAACTTGGCTTGGCCCTGCAAATTGCGATTGTCGCGGCGGGCGTGGGCGCAATCTTGTCGGCTTCGGAATTAGCCTTCAGCCTGATCAAATGGTTTGGCGTGATTTACCTGGTGTACTTGGGAATCAAGCAGTGGCGGGCGCTGCCAAGCGATCTGGCTGATGAGGCGGCAGTGCGTCCGTCTGGTCGTCCGCTGACATTGGTGCTTCGCGGTTTCCTGGTGAACGTCAGCAATCCCAAAGCCGTGGTGTTCATGTTGGCGGTGCTGCCGCAATTCATCGACCCGAAAGCGCCGCAGCTGATGCAATACCTGACCATGGGCTCGACCATGATTACCGTCGACCTGATTGTGATGGCCGGCTACACCGGCTTGGCCTCTCGTGTGCTGCGCTTGCTGCGCACGCCGCGTCAGCAACGGGTGATGAACCGCACCTTTGGCGCGCTGTTCATTGGCGCGGCCGGTTTGCTGGCCAGCGTCCGCCGAGCGGTGAGTTAAGCCTGCCTTTACTTTTCGGGGCGCGTTCCAAGCGGATCGCGCCCTTTTCCCTTCTACGTTTGCGAATTCCGCCGATTCCTAATCGCCGCGATTACGAAAAGCTTTGTTACAAGGCTTGAGTGAGAACGATAGGAAGGTAACAATGTCAGCCATTCTTATTTGGGATGGAATCATGTTTACCTCTTCCCGCGTGTTGTTGTGCCTCCTCTCGCTGTTGTCTGTTTTGAGCCTGAACGCATTCGCTGACCCGGTGGAAGGAACCGCCCAAGCCATACATTTGCTGGATTACATCAGCGCCGACTATGCCGATTCGGTGAATGCCGGTCAGGTCATCAACGCCGACGGCTACCAAAAACAACTTGATGCTTTGACCACGCTGCAAGGCTTGATCGTCGCCCTGCCGGCGCGCCCGCAGCGCGGTGACATTGAGCAGGGCGCACAAGCCCTGCACGACGCCATGGCCAAGCAGCAAGAACCCGCCACGGTCAGTCGTCAGGCGCGTCAGCTCAGCGCCCAGGTGGCAGCGGCTTACGAAGTTAGCCAGGCACCGGTAATCACGCCGGACCCAACCCGCGGCGCACCCATTTACGCGCAGCAATGTGCGGTCTGCCACGGTGATGCCGGGCTGGGTGATGGCCCGGCCGGCATCGGCCTGGAACCGGCGCCGTCAAACCTGACGGATGCCAAACGCCTCGGCCGCCTCAGCCTGTACGACCTCTACAGCGCCACCACCCTGGGCATCGAAGGCACCGACATGCCGGCCTTTGCCGACCAATTGGATGAGCGTCAGCGTTGGGACCTGGCGGTGTACATCGCCAGCTTCAGCGCGGCGAAAACAGCCCCGGCTGCCGACGGCGCGAAAGAAAAAACCTTCGACCTCGCCGAACTGGCTCGACAGACCCCCGACGAGATCGCCGCCAGCCAAGGCGAACCGGCGGCTGCGTTGTTCCGCAGTCAACGCGCACAGCCTCCGGTGGTGCAACGCGGTCCGCAGCAACTGCTCGACTACACCAGCGTCACCCTGGACAAGAGTCTCGCTGCGTATGGCGCCGGTGATCACGACCAGGCTTACGACCTGTCAGTGGCTGCCTATTTGGAAGGTTTCGAGCTGGTAGAAAGCTCGCTCGACAACGTCGACGCGCAAGTGCGAAAAGACACCGAAAAAGCGCTCATGGCCTATCGGCAATCGCTGCAAGACGGCCTTCCACTGCCCCAGGCTGCGCAGAAGCTCGAGTTCGCCAAAACGAAACTGCAGGAGTCGGCCAAGCTGTTGGGCAGCGATGGCTTGAGCCAGTCGCTGAGCTTTATCTCGGCACTCCTGATTCTGCTGCGCGAAGGCCTGGAAGCGATTCTGGTGCTGGCCGCCATCCTCGCCTTCCTGCGCAACACCGGCCAGCAATCTGCCGAGCGTAGCGTGCACATTGGTTGGGGCCTGGCGATGTTGGCCGGCGTGTTCACCTGGGCGGCGGCGGCTTATTTGTTCGACGTCAGCGGCGCACAGCGTGAACTGCTCGAAGGCTGCACGGCGTTGTTCGCCGCCGTGATGGTGTTGTGGCTGGGCGTGTGGATGCACGACCGTCGTCACGCCGCTGCCTGGCAGGATTACATCAAGAGCAGCCTGGTTGGCGGCGGCGGGCGTTTCGGCTTTGCGATCCTGGCGTTCTTCTCGGTGTACCGCGAGCTGTTCGAAGTCATCCTGTTTTACGAAACCCTCTGGCTGCAGGCCGGTCCAGCCGGCCACACGGCGGTGTTGGCCGGTGGCGCCACGGCGTGTGTGCTGCTGGTCGGCCTGGCCTGGGTGATTTTGCGCGGTTCCGCGCGTCTGCCACTGGGCGTGTTCTTCGGCATCAACGCCGCGTTGCTCTGCGCGCTGTCGGTGGTGTTCGCTGGCCACGGCGTGAAAGCGCTACAAGAGGCCGGCGTGTTCGGCACGCACCCGGTTCCATTTATCGAATTCGAGTGGCTGGGTATTCATGCCGATCTTTACTCGTTGTCGGCGCAGGCGATTGCCCTTGTCGCCATCGCCTTGCTCTATGGCCGCAGTTTCGTCACGGCGCGCCAGCGTGAGCAGGCGGCTAGCGCCAGCTAAACGCAGCGGTTAGGCGAACGGGCGAGCAGTGTCACACTGCTCGCCCGTTTTCGTTTTCGAATGACAGGAGTGTTGTATGCGCGTGTGGATCGATGCCGATGCGTGTCCCAAAGCGGCGAAAGATCAGGTGGTCAAGTTCGCCTTGAAACGCCAGTTCGAGGTGCTGCTGGTCGCAGGCCAAAGCCAGACCAAACCTGCGTTTGCCTGCGTGCGGCTGATCGTGGTGCCCAGCGGCCCGGATGCCGCCGACGACTACCTGGTCGAACACGCGGCGCCTGGTGATCTGGTTATTTGCAGCGACGTACCACTGGCCGACCGGCTGGTAAAAAAGGGCGTGGCGGCCCTCGACCCCAGAGGCCGCGAGTTCGACGCCGGGAATATGGGCGAGCGCTTGGCCGTACGAAACTTGTTCACTGACCTGCGTGAGCAGGGCCAGGTTGGCGGCGGGCAGGGGCCTTACGGCGAGCGCGAAAAGCAGGCATTTGCCAACAGCCTGGACCGCATTCTCACGCGCCTGAGTCGTCAGGCGCTGAGCTGAGGCGAGGCTTGCGGCGGCGTAAGCCAAAGCTGCAGCGCCTCCAGCGACAGGGGTCGGCTGAACAGATAGCCCTGAATCAGATCGCAGTCGTTGGCGCGCAGAAAGTCCAACTGCTCCTCGGTCTCCACGCCCTCAGCGACTACTTTCAACTGGAGCTTGTGGGCCATGGCGATAATCGCTGCGGTAATCGCCATATCGTTCGGTTGTGCCGGAATTTCACGGATAAACGAGCGATCCACTTTCAAACTGTTAACCGGCAACTTGCGCAGGTAGGCCAGCGAGGAATAGCCGCTGCCAAAGTCGTCGATGGAAATTTTCACCCCGAGCCGGCGGATTTCTTCGAGGATTTCAACCGCCGTATTGAGGTTGTTCATCAGCGCATTCTCGGTCACCTCCATCACCAAGCCGGAGGAATCCAGTTCGGTGCGCGCCAGAATGTGCCCGATGGCGGCAGGGAGCGCCCGGTTCGACAGGTTCAGGGCGGAGCAGTTGAACGCCACGCGCAACTCGGGGAAGCCGGCCTTGCGCAGCGCCATCAGATCGCGGCAAGCGCGTTCGGCCACCCACAAATCCAGTTCGACGATAAAACCATGCTGCTCGGCCAGCGGCGCGAACACCTCCGGGCTGACGGCGCCGCGCTCCGGGTGATTCCAGCGCGCCAGTGCTTCAAGGCTCATCACCTGCCCGGTCTCGCTGGAGACGATGGGCTGATAGTGAACGTGAAGCCCGTCTTCGTTGAGCGCGCGACGCAAGTCCTGCTCCAGCGTCAGGTCCATATGGGCGCGGCGCTCCAGATCCGGACTAAACCGCAGGCTGCGATTGCGCCCGTTCTGCTTGCAATAGCCCACGGCCAGGCCGGCGTGTTTGAACAGGGCGTCGTAGTCGGCGCTGTCCTGCGGGAACAGGCTCAGGCCAATGCTGGCGGTTTGGGTAATCTGGCCGCAGGCCAGGCTGAACGGCGTTTGCAGTTGGTCGACGATGCGGCTGGCTAACTGTTCAGCCTGGTAGCCGTGCTCAACGCGGGCGAGCACGCAAAACTCGTCACCAGAAAAACGCGCCAGTACATCCTCGCCACCCAACGCGGAGCGAATGCGCTGGGCAACCAGTTGCAGCAAATGGTCGCCGGTAGCGTGGCCGAGGCTGTCGTTGATGCGTTTGAAATTATCCAGATCAATAAACAGCAGCGCCCAACGCTGCTGTGGCTCTACGGCGCCCAATGCACGGTTGGCCAACTGGGTGAACGCACGGCCATTGAACAGGTTGGTCAGCGGGTCGTACTGCGTAACGGCGTTCAGTTCCTGCGCCACCTGGCGCAACTTGGCGTGTTGTTCGCGCAGGCGCTGGTCGGCCCAACTGGCACCGATGCCGGCGACGATGATCATCAGCGCAATCAGGCCAATTGACACAGCCAGAACCGTTTGCTCGCCGGTTTCCGCCACGGGGCGCAGCACGTGGGCATACAGGTCTGACGGCACGGCCAGGGTCATGGCGGCCATGCCGGTGAAATGCATTGAGGCAATCGCGCCGCCCATCACCAGACTGGCCAGGATGCGCAGCCAGTGTGCGCGCTCGCCAGTCTTGCCGCGAAAATAGAACGCCAGCACTAAGGCTGCGAGCGAAGCGCCGATGGCGATCAGTATCGACACGGCAAACAGTGTGGGGTCGTAGTACAGCGTGGCGGCAGACTCAATAGCGGCCATGCCGCTGTAATGCATGGTGGCAATGCCAACACCCGCCGTGACGGCGGCGGCCACGTATTGCCACGGCGCCAGCCGTTTGCGGCTGATCACCCACATGACCGCATACGACACGGCAACAGCAATGAGCAGCGAGAGCAGGGTGATATAGAAGTTGTAGCCGATGTGCAGCGGCGCGCTGAAGGACAACATGGCGATAAAGTGCATCGACCAGATACCGCCGCCCAGAGCGAAGGCGCCAATCCAGCGCCACAGTTCGCGTCCGCCCATGGTGCGGCTGCTGCTGACCCGATTGGCCATAGCCAGGGCAGTGAAACCGGCGGCGCTGGCGACCAGATAGGCCAATAACACCAGGCTGGGATCGTGTCGGCAGTCGAGGAGGACCGTCTGGTTGGCCGGCATGTCCGCGAGGAAGTGCAGCAAGGGCATCACAAGCTCCAACCAAGATTAGGCGGCACGGCCATCAATAGTGGCGCATTGCCATTTTTTGGCATCTTAAAGGGCGGCACGAGTGGACGCCACGCTTTTGGTCGGTTCGGGCAGGGCGCACGTAAACCCTGTTCGACCCAGCTAACCGCATAGGTAAGTACCGGTACCCACCGCCACCAGCGTGCCATCGTCGGCATGCAGTTCCGAGCGTACCACCGCGACTTTATTGCCGGAGCGCAGGAGCACGGCTTTGGCGACGAAGTGCTCACCGCGTCCCGGCCGCAGATAGTCCACGCGTAAATCGATGGTGCCGAGCTTGGACAACCGCTCCATACGCTCGGCAGTGCCCAGGTTCTGATGCCGCTCAAACGCGCCGATCAAGGCCATGGCGCCACCGGTAACATCGAGCAGGGCCGAGATGACACCACCATGAAGAATGCCGTGAACAAAGTTGCCTACCAGCGCCGGCTGCATCGGTAACGACATCAACACCTGCTCGGTCGAGAGATCGTCGATACGTATCCCCAACATTTGATTAAACGGAATGCGCTCAAAGAAGCTATGCACGGCTTGCTTGAGTTCCGGGGTGAGTTCGAATGTCGAGTCGGGCATGGCGTATTCGCTCTTAGGGGTGTGGCTTAGCGTGCCGCAAGCAGCGGGCATCCGCTATCGCCGTGGTGGGGCCGTTTTGGCCATTACTTCCAGCATTCCTGCGGTGTCGCATTACCCGTCGAACCGGTGACTCCAGCGCCATTGAGCAGCAGCGAGGCGCAGGCGGTGTCTGCCTGCTGCGCGCCAGTCGGTTCGGCCCGCAGCAGGTAGCCGCCGTCGCCCGGCTCGACGATTAAGCGGTACAGGCCATTGGCGCTCAGCACAACGTCGCCGTCGGTGTGGGGCAATTGCAGTTCGCGCAGCGACGCCACCGTGGTGACGTACAGCTGGTTTTGCGCGTAATAGCGGGCCTGTCGAGCAGCCGTGTCGACCAGCAGAGCCTGCGCCTCGGTGCGATTAGTGCGCAGCACGTATTGGCGGTACTGCGGCATTGCGAAGGCATACAGCAGGCCCATGATGGTCAGCACCACCATCAGCTCCAATAAGCTAAAGCCGGCGAAACGTCGCGCGAGGGTTGGTTCACGGTGTGACATCGGTGATCACCCTCCAGCTTTGCCGCCCGTTCGCACGAGGGCCGAGAGAAATCGATGCACAGCCGTTATTACCCAGCACACACGGCGCGCCTGTCGTAGGGTCGACGACGATGTGCACGTTTTCGTCAACGTTGATGCCAGAGGGCAGGTCACCCTCTCGTGTGTCTTGCTCGTCTACCCGGCCATCGTGATTGAAATCAAACACGGGGAACAGCGCGCCGCTACCGGTGCCTGAGCTGATCGCGTAAAGACGGCGCTCGACGTCGCGCTGGCAGGGGGCAATGGACGGGATGCGGGTGCGCACAAACAGCAACTCGCCGTGTTTCTCTGGCGGATCAGTCAGGCGCTCGCTGCCGGCCCCTGCGGTGCCCGGTTGCAGGTCGATATACCAACCGCGTTTGTCGCCAGTCGCAGCGCCAGGAAGCTGCCAGCTCACCGCATGGTTGGTTAAACGCAGCGGTGGGCTGATCTGCTGTTGCTGTAGCGACTCGAAACGGACGACGTCGGCAGCCCCGGTTTTTTCACCTCGGGTTTGGCGGTCCCAAACGGCATACAGGCTGTGCTGATCGACATCTGGATTCAGGTGGTTTTGCCCTGTGCCAAACAGGATCAAGTAGCCCTGCTCTGAAGGGTGACTGACCACTGACGGCGCCATGGTGATTGGCGGCGCAGCCGAGGCGCTCGTACGAGTCGGTGCGCTGAATAGCGGGGTGCCGGCGAACGCCAGGCGGAAATTGTCGGGGCTGACGGTGTGTGGCGGCGCAGGCTTGTCCAGCCCGCCCACGCTTGTATCGAATAAGTCGAAACGCCACAGGTTGCCGAGGTTATCTCCGGCGTACGCGTAATCAGCGTTGCCATCGCCATTGGTGTCGACCACTCGCGGCATTGCCAGACCCGGCGCTGGTCGGGGTGTGACGATTCGGCGAATAAGCGCTCCAGTGCGAATGTCGAGCAGCAGCAGGGCAGCCGTATCGGTTGGCACGTCGATCCCGTTGCCTAGAACGACGGCCCACTGTCCGGTATGCAGGCGGGCGATGGTCGGTGCGGTTAACACATGGCCCAGGTGCGGGTCGTTACTGGCGGTGTATTCCCACAGGTGAACAGGCAGGTCCGGTTCGCTGACATCCAGCGCCAGCAACCCGCGTCCACCCGCGCCAAAGCTAACGAGCAGAACGGTGTGCCAGGCGCCGTCGTAATAAACGTCTTGGCTAAGTAATGGGCCGTCAATGAAGTAGCGGTGCGGATCACCGTGTTGCATGCCGTAGGTGACCGTCATCAGTGTCACGAGCTTGGGCAATAGCGCCGAGGGCACAACGCTCCAGCGTTCTTCGCCCGTCGCGGCATCGAATGCGTGCAACCGGCCGTCATTCGCGCCCACATACACTTGAGCTCGACGCGGCTTGGTCTTAAACGCGGCGTATGCGCCGGGCGATCCGTCATAGGTGTCCATGACCTTGGCTATACGATCAGGCGAGCCGACCACCAGCGGGACTGAATTAATGATGTCGCCAAGTACGGGTAACCCTGGCCGTAGCAGCGCGCAACCGTCCAGACCCTCGCATGACTCACCGCTCAGCAACGCTACGCGGGCGGCGCCGTATCCGTCGGGTTCGCCATCGGCGCCAAGATTTAGCAACGCGCGTTCTTGCTCGTTGAGCGCTGACCAGCGAAAGTCTTTAAGTGCAGATTGCCCATGGCTGCCGGCGAGTAGCAGGCGGCGCGGCCGGGGCATGTGTTCGCTGGCGCGCCACAGTGTCGTGGTTGGTGTCGCCGTGGCGAGCCGCTCTTTGCTCAGCTCGCCCGACCAGCTCAGCGGGTTGAAGTGCGTCCAGTAGCGCACGCTGGGTACGAGCGAGGTCACCATGCTGGTGGGCGTGGGCGGCCGGGTACACAACCGGTTCTGGAAATAGTCGTCACCGTTGCCCAAGGTTTTGGGTGCAAACAGACAGCTGAGCCCGGCAAGCACCCAGGCGGTAAACCGCAGATGAAAAGCGCTCATGGTCGGCCGTCCAGAAAGGTGCGCGCCACGACGGAACGCAAACAAATGGCCGCAACCGCGCAGTTGTTATGAAGGGGCAAGTCGGGCGATACCAAATGCGCAAAAAACGCCTGGCTGCTGACTTCGTAGAAATACGTGCCGCCGGCCTTGGCGGCGTCGCCATACGAAGCATCGGCCGACTGCTGGCTAGCCGAAGGAATTTGCCGGATATACCAACGCGCGGTGGCCCCGGTGCGTGTTGGGCCTAGCGCCGCCTGATAGGAAGTGGCGGCTGAAAAATCTACGCCGTTATGACTGGCAATTCCTTGCAAGCATGGTTGCGTGCCGCACGTTTGCAGGGGGCCGGGTGCCTGGTTAATGTGGCGCTCGGCTTCACGCAGCCCGGCTTCGGCGGCGTTGAGCAAGCGTTGCTGCTCCAGGTCGCGGGTGAGGGTGCGTGTTTCCATGGCGATATCGTGAACGCCGGACACCGCTAACGTCGTCACCACCACCATTAAAATCAGCGTTATCAACAGAACGCTGCCTCGCTCGTGGGTGGGGTTCATGGCAGTACATTCCTTAAGGTGGCGGTGCCTTTCACCACTTGGTAAAGCCGCAATGTGGGCGCTGCGGGGAAGTCCTTTTCGTACCAATAGCGCCAGGCCAGAGCGTTGCTGGCTGCCGTGCCACCGGGCACTGCTGCGCTTATAAGCGCCGCGTAGCGAATGCTGCGAACCAAGTCGGCGGGCGCAGGCGTGGCGGTGTAGGCCAGAACGTCGAGCGCGCCGGCTGCTGCTACACCGAAGTCAAAACGAGCATCGGTGATGCCTTCGATCAGCGTGGCGGTGCCGTCTTTGCTGGTGCACATCAGTTGCTGGGTGGCATTGATGGACAGTTTCTCGACATACGCTTCGACCGGTTCGGCATACGGAATGGCCAGGCTCGCCGTGTTGGCTGGCCGGCTATTACCCAGGCAATCGAGTTCCTGCCGGTCGCTGGGTTGATAGCGGATGCACAGGGTTTTGGCGTTTACCGAAACGACCACCTGGCCGGCGGCGAATACGCAGCCTGGCACGCCGGAACCGGCTTCATCGAGTGCCGGAAAAGCCGCCTCCATGGCCTGCTCCGGCCGACGCTTGAACCCGGTTCTGGCCAGTTGCCTGTCCAGCCACTGCATGGTGAAACGGGCATTGTTCTGGTTGTCGGCCTGGGCCCGTTGAAAGAGGTAGCTAAGTTTGTTGTCGATAACGACCTGAGCGGAGGTGAGCATCAAAAAAGAGCCGATAGCCAGGGCCACCAGCAGCTCAACCAGGGACAGTCCACGCTGCATTGTTCTCATGCTGCGCACTCCTACAATTGGCTGCGGATGCGGTGGTGGCAGTACGTTTCGGCGCCCAAACATTCACCGTGCGAGCCTTTCCACGCCACTTGCACTTCGACGACCGAGCCGCTCGCGGCGCATGTGCCGGGCGTCGGGGCGCGGCATACATGTGAGGTGCCGTTGGGCAAATCGGCGGAACTGGGCAAGAGTGTGGCCACTTCGTTTAGCCAACATGCTAATTGCGCGGCCGGTTGGGCCGGCGTTGGCCGGCACGCTGAGGCGTTCCCCGGCTGCTGTAGGCCCGCTTGCAAGTAGCGGGACCAGTGGTCAGGGGTGGCGCGCACCAGTTCCAGCATGTCGTTGGCCAGCATGGCCGCCGTGGTGCGCTTTACGGTCTCGGTGGTGTAGGCAATCGCTCGGCCCTGCAGGGCGGCCATGCCAAGCATGCCGATGCCGATCAGTAAGGCGGTTATCAGCACTTCGACCAGGCTGAAGCCTGATGCGTTAAACGCGGAACGTGCGCAGAGGGGAGGTGTTGCGTTGCGAGTGGCTGTTGAAACCTTCCATGGACTGTTCATCGTGGCGCTCCCTGTGCCAGTGGTAATCGAGGTGTAGCTCCTTGCTGCGCCGATGCTGGTCAGCTCCGGCGGGCGTCTCGATTGTTTACCAATGGCTGAGCGGAAATGCCGGCTGGTTGCATTTCCTCCGTAGGAAGCCTCTTAGCGATTGCTCAGGTCTTGGGCAGCCAAGGTGCATTCAGCGGCACAGCGCGCCGTCGTTCTGACCCGCTTCCAAACCGCTGTTATGGCGCACGCGACCCTGACGGTTGATGACCAGTTGCCAGACCACTGTGTCGTCGCCACCGCATAGGATGAAGCGCCCGTTGCTGGCTGCGGTGGTGCCGTTGGCCTGATACAGAATGGTTTGGCTGGAGGCGCCCGTTCCGGCCCAGCGGAGGCGGCCGCCGCCTTTTGTGGGCTCGGCTTGGCGGGTGTAGGCCAGCGTGGAGCCGGTCGCTACGTCGCGAATCAACCAGCCTTGGTTCCAGGCGTGATCGCATTGCTGGCCAGTGCTGGACCCGCACAGTTCAACGCGGCGCATCAGGCTGATGGCTTCGCTTCGCGTGGTCTTCAGGTGGCTTTGCAGGCTGTGGCGTAGATTGTCGTGGCGGTTGTTCTGCACGTATTGATTGAGGTTGGGCACGGCCATGCTGCTGACGATTGCCACCAGGCAAAGAATGATCAGCAGCTCGGTCAGGGAAAAACCACGGGCGTGGAAAGGTTGCATAGCGAAACGTCCTTGTTTCAGGGGGCCGTCCTGGCCGTTTAGAGAGATGGGTGCAAGGTAGTGCCGCCGTCAGGCCTCGCTGTTGCTGAGTTCAAGCACACGGTCTACGAGCTTATTGATGCCCGATGCGGCCTCGCTTATGGATTGCGCACGCATGTAGGCGGGGGTGGTGACGAGCTTGTATTGCGGGTCTTCGACGATGTCATCGACGGCGCATTCTTCATGCTGAGCGCCCATGGTGGTGAGTGCGGCGGCGGTGTCGGCATCGTTGCCAATAGTGCAGACCACGCCGGGGCCGAAGATTTTCGCGGCCATCGCCGGTGCAATACAGATCAGCCCGACCGGTTTGTTCGCGGCGGCGAAGGCTTGCGCCAGGGCCAGCACGTCGGGCTGCACGGTTAGTTGTGCACCGTTGACGGCGTAGTCGCTAAGATTTTTCGCCGCGCCGAAGCCGCCGGGGACGATCAGCGCATCGAACTCATCGGCACTCGCTTCGCGTACGTCTTTGATCTCACCGCGCACGATGCGGGCGGCTTCCACCAGCACGTTGCGTGTTTCCGGCATTTCGTCGCCGGTCAGGTGGTTGATGACGTGATGTTGGGTGATGTTGGGGGCGAAGCATTGGACGTCGACGCCGCGCTGGTCCAACCGCAGCAGGGTAATCACGCTTTCGTAGATTTCCGCGCCGTCGTAGACGCCGCAGCCAGAAAGAATTACAGCGACTTTTTTGTGCATGGCGATTCCCCTTCCTCGATGGGTGGGCCGAGCATGCGGCCCTTAGCCCGTGGCGCAGCGGCCGGTTCCGGGCGCCTGTTGATGTCTGGCGCCCTCGACCTGCCGTCGCTGCCCGGCTGGTAAAAGTTTGGACCGCAGTTTGCCGGAAACGGCGTTATGAAATTGTCATTTTTGCCGAGCGCCAACCGGTTTCAGAGGCGTCTGTCGTCAAATGCCGCTCGTGTTGTCACCCGACGTTACGAGGTACTACGAGCCTCGGCGCTAGCATCACCCCCGGGTCGCGTAAGTGACCGAACAACAATAAAGACGGGTGAGTCATGAATTACGTCCTCTATGCGGTGCCTTTTTTCTTTTTGCTGATTGCCCTTGAACTGCTGGCTGACCGTTGGCGCGGCGTTCGCACGTATCGCCTGGCCGATGCCATTAACAGTCTTAGCGCGGGTGTGTTGTCGACCACCGTTGGCTTGCTCACCAAAGTGGTGGGACTGCTGACGTATACGTTCGCCTGGCAACACTGGGGGTTGCTGGAGCTGTCGGCGCAGCAACTGTGGGTGTGGTTGTTTGCGTTTGTGTTCTACGATTTTTGCTACTACTGGAATCACCGCTTGGGCCACGAGCGCAATGTGCTGTGGGCGGCGCACTCGGTGCATCACCAAAGTGAGGAATACAACCTGTCCACCGCATTGCGCCAGACCAGTACGGGCTGGATTTTCGGCTGGATTTTCTACTTGCCGATGGCGTTGTTGGGCATTCCTCCAGTGGTGTTTCTGACGGTCGCCGCGCTGAATCTGTTGTATCAGTTCTGGGTTCACACCCGGCATGTGCCCAAGCTTGGCTGGTTCGAGTGGGTGTTTATCTCGCCGTCGAACCACCGCGTGCATCACGCTCAGAACGCGGTGTACATGGACCGCAACTACGGTGGCGTTTTCATCGTGTGGGATCGTCTGTTCGGCACGTTCCAGGAAGAACTGGATGAGGAGCCGGTGGTGTTCGGCGTGACCACTCCGCTGGCAAGTTGGAATCCGCTGTGGGCCAACTTGCAGTTCTATGCGGTGCTCTGGCGTGACGCGACAAGGGCCGGGTCGTGGTGGGACAAAGGCCGCATCTGGTTTATGCGCACCGGTTGGCGACCTGCCGATGTGGCTGCGAGCTACCCGCTGGCCAAGACCGATCTCGCCGGCTTCGAGAAATTTCATGTGCCGCTGGGTCGATCCGAGCAGACGTATGTCGCGGTGCAATTTGTCGGCTATGTCGCGGCGGGCAGTTTTTTGCTGGCCAATGGCGACACGCAAGCGTTGGGCGTGCTGCTCGGCAGTTGCGCCTGGATGGCGTTTGGCTTGTATGTGCTGGGTGTCTGGCTGGAAAGCCGTCCCTACGCGATGGGCCTGGAAGCGCTTCGCTTGCTGCTCAATGCGCCCGCTTTATGGCTGGCGGAGGAGGCCGGTTTGCTGCCGATGAGTGCATGGGGCTGGGGCGTGCTGTTGGGGTACAGCGCCGTCAGCGCTGTGGCATTGCTCATGATAAGTCGCCGGCCGGCTCGCGCCGTGGCGGGGTAATCAGCCCTTGCGGGATTTAAGGTAGCGGCGCAACCACAGCGCCGCACCGAGCAGCAGCAGCGCACCGAGCACCCACAGCTCGTATTTCTTCACGTTGCCCAGAATGCTTTCCATCACCGAGCCGAAGTGGAACGAGGCGTAACCCAGCGCCATGGCCCAGACGATGGCGCCGATGCCGTTGAGGATGAGGTAGCGCAGCGGCGGGTAGCCGGACAAGCCGATTGCCACCGGCATCACCGTGCGCATGCCGTACACAAAGCGGAAGCTCAGCACCCATAGGTCCGGATGACGTTGGATATAGCCCAGCGCCTTATCGCCCATCTTCTGCAGCCGCGGTTTGCGCGCCAGTAAGCGGCGGCCATGTTTGCGGCCCAAGTAGTACCAGAGCTGGTCGCCGGCATAACTGCCGAAGAAGGCTGTGACCACCACCGCGTTGATGTCCATGTAGCCACGGAACGCGAGGAAGCCGGCCAAGACCAGAATGGTTTCGCCTTCGAAAAAGGTGCCAAGAAATAAGGCGAGGTAACCGAAGTCCTGCAGGAATTGTTGGAGCATCGTCAGCGTGCACGGCGAAATGAACGCGCAGCCTAACCTGACGGCGCGTCAGGGGAAAGCGTGACGCGTAAGCCCTTAGTCTATTCATAGGCTCATGGCCGTCGGCTGCGGCGCGCGGTCACATAGCTGCCAGCAACTGTCATTCTTTGGTCATAATGGACGCCTATAACTGTCACGCTAGCCCGCCTGTGCGGGCCCAGGAGTCTGCCGTGAGCTTTACCCCCGCCAATCGTTTGTTTCCCGCCACTCGCCTGCGCCGTAATCGCCGCGACGATTTTTCCCGCCGCCTGGTGCGCGAAAATGTGCTGACCGTTGATGACCTGATTCTGCCGGTGTTTGTGCTCGATGGCGAAAACGCCCGCGAGGAAGTCACCTCGATGCCCGGCGTGGCGCGCTTGTCTATCGATTTGCTGCTCAAGGAAGCTGAAGAGTGGGTGGCCTTGGGTATTCCAGCGGTGGCGCTATTTCCGGTGACGCCTGCCGAGAAGAAAACCCTCGACGGCCGTGAAGCCTGGAACCCTGACGGTATCGCCCAACGCGCCATCCGCGCGCTGCGTGAGAAATTCCCGGAGCTGGGCGTGATCGCCGACGTCGCACTCGACCCCTTCACCACCCACGGCCAGGACGGCATTCTCGATGAGCACGGTTACGTGCAAAACGACATTACCGTCGATGCGCTGGTGCGCCAGGCGTTGTCCCACGCCGACGCGGGCGCGCAGGTCGTTGCGCCCTCGGACATGATGGATGGCCGCATTCAGGCGATCCGTGAAGCGCTGGAGCTGGCCGACCGCACTAACGTGCGAATCATGGCCTACTCGGCCAAGTATGCCAGCGCCTATTACGGCCCGTTCCGCGACGCGGTCGGCTCGTCGTTGAACTTGGGCAAGGCCAACAAAGCGTCGTACCAGATGGACCCGGCCAACAGCGACGAAGCGCTGCACGAAGTGGCCGCCGACCTGGCTGAAGGCGCCGACATGGTCATGGTTAAACCAGGTATGCCGTACCTCGATATTCTTTACCGGGTGAAGGCGGAATTCCGCGTACCCACCTTTGTCTACCAGGTCAGCGGTGAGTACGCGATGCACATGGCCGCGATTCAGAACGGCTGGCTCAGCGAGGCCGTGATTCTGGAATCACTCACCGCCTTCAAACGTGCCGGTGCTGATGGCATCCTGACCTACTTCGCCGTGCGTGCGGCGCAACTATTAAAACAAGGGCAGTAAGCCCGCTTGGGAATACGTGATGAACAGCGAAGGACTCAGCAAAGCGGATGAGCTGAAAGACTCAGCCGTTGCGGGACAGGCAGTGATCGAGAAGGCCGTGAGCGGCAAGGCGGCGGAAAAAGTGGCTGCGCAAAAGGCCAGCGTCGACAAGGTTGGCGCTGAGAAGGCCGCCGAGCCCAAGGCCGTGGCTGAAAAAGTAGCCGTGCCTGAAAAAGTCGCCGCCGAAAAATCGGCCACTGACAAAGCCGCTGCTGAGCCGGCGCACGAACCAGTTGCGGAAGAGCCGGTTGCTGCCGCCCCAGAACCCGTGCCGGCTCCGCTGCCGATTCCCGGGTTGGATGACAGCAGCTTGTATATTCATCGCGAGCTGTCGCAGCTGCAGTTCAATATTCGCGTGCTGGAACAGGCGCTGGATGAATCGTATCCGCTGCTGGAACGCCTGAAGTTTTTGCTGATTTTCTCCAGCAACCTCGACGAGTTTTTCGAAATTCGCGTGGCCGGGCTGAAGAAACAAATCACCTTCGCCCGCGAACAAGCCGGTGCCGATGGCTTGCAGCCGCACCAAGTGCTTTCGCAGATCAGCACGCTGGTGCACGACCAAGTGCACCGCCAGTACGCGATTCTCAACGACGTACTGTTCCCCGAGCTGGCCAAGCACAACATCACCTTTATTCGTCGTCGCTACTGGACGACCAAAATCAAAGCGTGGGTGCGTCGTTATTTCCGCGACGAGATCGCGCCGATCATCACGCCCATCGGCCTTGACCCGACGCACCCGTTCCCGTTGTTGGTGAACAAGAGCCTGAACTTCATCGTTGAGCTGGAAGGTATCGATGCCTTCGGCCGCGACTCCGGTCTGGCGATTATTCCGGCGCCGCGCCTGTTGCCGCGCGTCATCAAGGTGCCTGAAGAAGTGGGCGGACCTGGCGATAACCATGTGTTCTTGTCGTCGATGATTCACGCCCATGCGGACGACTTGTTCCAGGGCATGAAAGTGAAGGGCTGCTATCAGTTCCGACTGACCCGTAACGCCGACCTTTCCCTCGATTCAGAAGACGTTGAAGACCTGGCGCGCGCCCTGCGCGGCGAGCTGTTTTCCCGTCGCTACGGTGACGCCGTGCGCCTTGAAGTGGCGGACACGTGCCCGGCGCATCTGGCCGATTACCTGCTCAAGCAATTCAGCCTCAGCGAGAGCGAGCTGTACCGCGTAAATGGCCCGGTCAACCTCACTCGACTGTTCAGCATCACCGGTCTGGACAGTCACCCTGAGCTGCAATACGCGCCGTTTACACCGGTTATTCCCAAGCTGCTCCAGAACAGCGACAACCTGTTCAACGTGGTCAGCAAACAGGACATTTTGCTCCTGCACCCGTTTGAATCGTTCACCCCGGTGGTCGACCTGCTGCGCCAGGCCGCCAAAGACCCGCACGTGCTGGCCATCAAGCAGACGCTGTACCGCAGCGGCGCCAACTCGGAAATTGTCGACGCGCTGGTGGATGCCGCGCGTAACGGTAAGGAAGTGACGGCGGTCATCGAACTGCGTGCGCGGTTCGACGAAGAATCCAACCTGCAACTGGCCAGCCGGTTACAGGCCGCTGGTGCGGTGGTGATCTACGGGGTGGTGGGCTTTAAGACCCACGCCAAAATGATGCTGATTCTGCGCCGCGAAGCCGGCGAGATCGTGCGTTACGCCCATTTGGGTACCGGTAACTACCATGCCGGCAACGCGCGTTTGTACACCGACTACAGCTTGATCACCTCTGACGATGCGCTGTGTGAAGACGTGTCCAAGCTGTTCAGTCAGCTGATCGGCATGGGTAAAACCTTGCGCATGAAAAAGCTCCTGCATGCGCCGTTCACCCTGAAGAAAACCTTACTGGACATGATCGCCCGCGAAACCGCGCTGGCCGCTGAAGGCAAGCCGGCGCACATCATTGCCAAGTTCAACTCGCTGACCGATCCGAAAATTATTCGCGCGTTGTACAAAGCCAGCCAGACCGGCGTGCGTATCGATTTGGTGGTGCGCGGCATGTGCTGCCTGCGTCCGGGCATCGCCGGGGTGTCGCACAACATTCACGTGCGCTCGATCATCGGCCGCTTCCTTGAACACACGCGCGTGTTCTATTTCCTCAACGATTTCGACGAGAAGATTTACCTGTCGAGCGCGGACTGGATGGAGCGCAACCTGGATAAGCGCGTGGAAACCTGCTTCCCGGTCGAAGGCAAAAAGTTGGTTACGCGGGTGAAGAAAGAGCTGGAGTCGTACCTGACCGACAACACCCAAAGCTGGGTGCTGCAGCCGGACGGCCGTTACGTTCGCTCCAGCCCGACCGGCAACCAGAACCCGCGCAGTGCGCAGGCCGGGTTGTTGGAAAAGCTGACCAATCCGCCGCTTAGTGTTCGTTGACACTGGCCGTAAACATCGAGGCTGAAGCCTCTCCCACAAAAGCCTGCTTGTTGTGGGAGGGGCTTTAGCCTCGATAATTTTGAACAAGAAAAAGCCGCTCAATTGAGCGGCTTTTTCGTGGCTGAACTACTCAGCGAACGCTTAACGTCAGCCCGATGCGTTTGAGCCACTCGGCTTCGGCTTCAAAGTCCGCTTGGGTAAGCGGGTTGGCGGCTAGCCAGCCATCCGGGAACTCAAGGTCGAGGGAGTCATCGCTGGCCCGTAGCTTCACCTTGGGCATTTCCTGCGTTCCACGAATGTGGTGGAACAGGATGGCGAAGCGCAGCAACACGCACAGGCGCATCAGCTTGACGCCGTGGTCACCGAATTCTCCGAACTTATCTTTGGGAATATTGCGGCGATGGCCGCGTACCAGCAGGGCGAGCATCTGTTGGTCCTGGCGCGAGAAGCCGCCGAGGTCCGAGTGCTCGACCAGGTAAGCGCCGTGCTTGTGGTAGGAGTAGTGGGCGATATCCAGCCCTACTTCGTGCACTTTACTGGCCCAGCTCAACAGCTCGCGGTGCCACTCATCTTCAAGCCCCCAGGAGGCCGCGACGTCATCGAGCGCTTCCAGTGCCTTGGCCTCGACGCGTTGCGCCTGTTCCAGATCGACGTGGTAACGCTCCATCAGCGCGCTCAGGGTGCGCTCGCGAACATCTTCGTGGTGATGGCGACCCAGCAGGTCATACAGCACACCTTCACGCAGCGCGCCCTCGGAGTGCGTCATGGTGTGCAGGTCCATCGCATCGAAGATGGCTTCGAGAATCGCCAGGCCCGCAGGAAAAATCGCGCGGCGGTCGGGCTTGATGCCGTCCATGTCGAGCTTGTCGGCTTCGCCCAGTTTCAACACGCGTCGCTTCAGCCAGGCCAGGCCTTCGGCGGTCACTTCGCCGTTGCCGTGGCCGCCGGCTTTGATGGCCAGGCCAACCGCGCGAATGGTGCCGGAGGCGCCCACGGCTTCATCCCAGCCGAGGCGGCGCAGACTGTGTTCAATGCCCATCAATTCCAGGCGCGCGGCGGTGTAGGCCTGGGCGTAGCGGGCAGGGGTGATCTTGCCGTCGCGGAAATAACGTTGGGTAAAACTCACGCAGCCCATCTGCAAGCTTTCACGCAACAGCGGTTCGAAACGCTGGCCAATGATGAACTCGGTGCTGCCGCCGCCGATGTCGGCCACCAGGCGTTTGCCGGGGGTGTCGGCCAGCGTGTGGGAGACGCCGAGATAGATCAGTCGCGCTTCTTCTCGCCCGGAAATCACTTCCACCGGATGGCCGAGAATTTCCTCTGCACGGCGGATAAACACCGAACGGTTGCGAGCTTCGCGCAAGGCATTGGTGCCCACTACGCGCACCGCGCCGGGCGGCAGGCTGTTGGTCAGTTGGGCGAAGCGGCGCAGGCAGTCGAGGCCGCGTTGCATGGCCTCTTCATTCAGCTCGCGTTGTTCATCGATCCCGGCGGCCAGCTGCACCTTTTCGCCCATGCGCTCCAGAATGCGGATCTCGCCGTGATCGGCTTTTGCCAGAACGATATGGAAGCTGTTCGAGCCAAGGTCGATGGCAGCGATCATGGAGAAGTGCTTGGCAGGGCTTTGCGGCATGGTGTGATGGTCTCAGAGCTGTAGCGCGACATCGTGCCACGATCAGGCGATTGCGCCAACGCGACGGGGAATTCGGCAGTGTGTGATGTCGATGCTGGAGTTGTTCTTTATAGCCGCAGGTCGGGCCGTGACAAGGTTTTGGCCGCGCAGTATGCCGGTGGTGTACGTCGTATTTATGACCAATGTCATGCGCCAGGCGTACAGAAACGGAGCAACGGCGGCGGTTTTAAGTTCAACGGGCGATCAGTATTTGCGCGCAGCATCATAGCGAAGCTCAATCGGTAGGCGCTTTCGGTGTTGGCAAAGCCGGGCTATGATGGCGCCACTTTACATCCTTGCGACCCTGGAGAGTTTCCATGAGCGAATTCATCACCCACGTCAGCGACGCCAGCTTTGAACAGGATGTGCTCCAGGCTGATGGCCCGGTTCTGGTCGATTATTGGGCTGAATGGTGCGGCCCGTGCAAAATGATCGCCCCGGTTCTGGACGAGATCGCCCAGACTTACCAAGGCAAACTGAAAATCTGCAAACTGAACATCGACGAAAACCAGGACACTCCGCCTAAATATAACGTGCGTGGTATCCCGACCCTGATGCTGTTCAAGAATGGCGCGGTCGAAGCGACCAAAGTAGGCGCCTTGTCGAAATCGCAGCTGGCTGCGTTCCTCGACAGCAACATCTAAGTCGTAAGGATTTTCTCCTTTGCGCCTGAAAGCCCCGTCCTATGCGGGGCTTTTTCATTGCGCCAACACTAGACGCTCCGCAAAGCCGATGGTACATTCGGCCTCGCAACGGTTCCTCCGTTGCTCTCTGTAAGCCGTCGCCGACGCATTCCTACTCGATACCTATCGATAAACAAGCAGGCGATCATGCTGCGTTCTCCGCAGTCCGGCCTCATAAGCTAAGCGCTTATTTCCCCTCCTTTTCGAATACGTCATTCCTATATGAATCTGACTGAACTCAAGCAAAAGCCGATTACCGAACTGCTCGAAATGGCCGAACAGATGGGCATAGAAAATATGGCCCGTTCGCGCAAGCAGGACGTGATTTTCTCCCTGTTGAAAAAGCACGCGAAGAGCGGCGAGGAAATCTCCGGTGATGGCGTGCTGGAGATCCTCCAGGACGGCTTCGGCTTCCTTCGTTCCGCCGATGCCTCGTACCTGGCCGGTCCGGACGACATTTACGTTTCACCTAGCCAGATCCGCCGCTTCAACTTGCGCACTGGCGACACCATCGTTGGCAAGATTCGCCCGCCCAAAGAAGGCGAGCGGTACTTCGCGTTGCTCAAGGTCGACACCATCAACTTCGACCGCCCCGAGAACGCCAAGAACAAAATTCTGTTCGAGAACCTCACGCCCTTGTTCCCCAACAAGCGCCTAATCATGGAAGCCGGCAACGGCTCCACTGAAGACTTGACCGGCCGTGTTATCGACCTTTGTGCCCCTATCGGCAAGGGTCAACGCGGTCTGATCGTGGCACCGCCGAAAGCCGGTAAAACGATCATGCTGCAGAACATCGCGGCCAACATCACCCGCAACAACCCTGAGTGCCATCTGATCGTTCTGCTGATCGATGAGCGCCCGGAAGAAGTGACGGAAATGCAGCGCACTGTGCGCGGCGAAGTGGTTGCTTCGACCTTTGACGAGCCGCCAACCCGTCACGTGCAGGTTGCCGAAATGGTGATCGAAAAGGCCAAGCGCCTGGTTGAGCACAAGAAAGACGTGGTCATCCTGCTCGACTCCATCACCCGTCTGGCGCGCGCCTACAACACCGTGATTCCAAGCTCCGGCAAGGTGCTCACCGGTGGTGTTGATGCCCACGCGTTGGAGAAGCCGAAACGTTTCTTCGGTGCGGCACGAAACATCGAAGAAGGCGGCTCGCTGACCATCATCGCCACCGCGCTGGTTGAAACCGGTTCGAAGATGGATGAAGTGATCTACGAAGAGTTCAAAGGCACCGGCAACATGGAGCTGCCGTTGGACCGTCGCATTGCCGAGAAGCGTGTTTTCCCAGCCATCAACATCAACCGCTCCGGCACGCGCCGCGAAGAGTTGCTGACGGCCGAAGACGAGCTGCAACGCATGTGGATTCTGCGTAAGTTGCTGCACCCGATGGATGAAATCGCCGCTATTGAGTTCTTGCTTGATCGCCTGAAAGCGACCAAAACCAACGACGAGTTCTTCCAGTCGATGAAGCGCAAGTAACATCGTGAAGACAGGCAAAAGCCGGGGAAACCCGGCTTTTTGCTACCTGGGCGGCGCGCATTGTGCTGCGCCAACAGGCTAAACTTTTCACCCTCTCTCGAGCGCCCTAAACGAGGCTCAAGCATGCAGTATCGCGATCTGCGCGACTTTATCCGTGGCCTGGAACAACGTGGCGAGCTCAAACGCATCACCGTGCCCGTCTCGCCTGTGCTGGAAATGACCGAAATCTGCGACCGCACCCTGCGGCGCAAAGGGCCAGCGCTGTTGTTCGAAAACCCGACCGGCTTCGATATGCCGGTACTCGGAAACCTGTTTGGTACGCCTGAGCGTGTGGCGCTCGGCATGGGCGCAGAGGCGGTAAGCGAGCTGCGCGAGATCGGCAAATTGCTGGCATTCCTCAAAGAGCCCGAGCCGCCGAAGGGCCTGAAAGACGCTTGGTCGAAGCTGCCGATTTTCAAAAAAATCATTTCCATGGCGCCCAAGGTGGTGAAAGACGCACCTTGCCAGGAAGTGATTGAAGAGGGCGAAGCGGTCGATCTCGGTAACTTGCCGGTACAGACCTGCTGGCCGGGCGATGTCGGGCCGCTGATCACGTGGGGCCTCACTGTCACCAAAGGGCCGAACAAAGATCGGCAGAACCTCGGCATCTACCGCCAGCAAGTGATCGGCCGCAACAAGGTGATCATGCGCTGGCTCAGCCACCGCGGCGGCGCGCTGGATTTCAAGGAGTGGTGCGATAAACACCCTGGCCAGCCATTCCCGGTGGCCGTGGCGTTGGGCGCCGATCCGGCGACCATTCTCGGCGCCGTTACGCCGGTTCCCGACAGCCTTTCCGAATACGCCTTCGCCGGGCTGCTGCGCGGTAACCGCACCGAGTTGATCAAGTGCCGAGGCAGCGAACTGCAAGTGCCGGCCAGTGCCGAAATCGTTTTGGAGGGGGTGATTCATCCGGGCGAAATGGCGGACGAGGGCCCGTATGGCGATCACACCGGCTATTACAACGAGGTGGATCGTTTCCCGGTGTTCACCGTCGAACGTATTACCCGGCGGCAGAAACCGATTTACCACAGCACCTACACCGGTCGCCCGCCCGATGAACCGGCCATTCTTGGCGTGGCGCTGAATGAAGTGTTTGTGCCGATTCTGCAAAAGCAGTTTCCGGAAATCACCGATTTCTACCTGCCGCCTGAAGGGTGTTCGTACCGCATGGCGGTGGTGACCATGAAGAAGCAATACCCGGGGCACGCTAAGCGCGTAATGCTCGGTGTGTGGTCGTTTTTGCGCCAGTTCATGTACACCAAATTCGTTATCGTGACCGACGACGACATCAATGCGCGGGACTGGAACGACGTGATCTGGGCCATTACCACGCGCATGGACCCCAAGCGCGACACGGTGTTGATCGACAACACACCGATCGACTACCTCGACTTCGCCTCGCCGGTTTCCGGCTTGGGTTCGAAGATGGGCCTGGACGCCACGCACAAATGGCCCGGCGAAACCACGCGCGAATGGGGTCGTGTGATCGTCAAGGATGATGCGGTAACCCAGCGCGTCGATGCGATGTGGAAGGACCTTGGAATAGAGTGATGAAAGTAACCCTGCAACCTTCCGGCGCGGTGCTCGACGTGAACCCCGGCGAGCGCATTCTGGATGCCGCTCGGCGTCTGGGCTACGACTGCCCGCAGGCTTGTCGCAACGGCAATTGCCACATCTGCGCGGCGCTGCTGGTGGAGGGCACCGTGCAGCAGAACGGCGAGGCGCGCACCCAGGGGGAACTGTTCACCTGCCTGGCCGAGCCGCTTGAAGACTGCGTCTTGCATTGGGATGGCGTATTGGCGCCCGGCGAATTGCCGGTGCGCACGCTGCGCTGTCAGGTGGTGGCGTGCACGCCTGTTGGCGGCGATGTGTGGCGGGTGAACCTGCGTGCGCCGGCCGGCAAAGTGCCGCGTTATCACGCGGGGCAATACGTGATGGTGCGCCGGGATGACGGCGAGCAATCGGCGTTTTCCCTCGCTTCGGCGCCTTCTCAAGGCCGCGAGCTGGAGCTGCACATTCTCGGGCGTGAAGACAGTGCGCTGAGCTTGCTGGAACAGCTGCAGCGGGAGCCGATGGTGGAAATCCAGATGCCGTTTGGTGACGCACACTTAGCCGAGTTGCCCGCTGGGCCGTTGATTCTGATTGCCGCCGGCACCGGCATGGCGCAGATGCACAGCCTGATTGAGCATTGCCGAGCCACCGGCTTTGACTACCCGGTGCACTTGTACTGGGGCGCACGTCGTCCGGAAGATTTTTATCAGTTGCCGCATTGGGCAGATTGGCAGGCGATGCCCAATTTGCACCTGCACCAAGTGGTGAGCGACGTGTGTGGTTGGCAAGGCCGCTGCGGCTTGCTGCACGAAGCCGTACGTGAAGATTTCGCCGATCTGAAACCACTGCATGTTTACGCCAGCGGCTCGCCGATGATGGTGTACGCCACGCTGGATGCATTGGTGGAAGCAGGAATGGACGCGCACCAGATGCGCGCCGATGTATTCGCCTACGCGCCGCGTTAAAACAAAGCCTGTAGGAGCGGCTTTAGCCGCGATCCCGAAAAGCCCATACCCAATAAAAAACCGCCTCAAGGCGGTTTTTTATTGGGTGAAGAAATGCCCGGCGCTTAACGCACCTGCACCACCACTTTACCGACCGCCTTGCGCTGGCCCAGCGCATTGATCGCGCCAGCCGCTTCGGTTAGCGGGAAGGTTTGCGAGACCAGCGGTTTAACCTTGCCTTCCGCGAACCAGGTGAACAGTTGCTCGAAGTTCGCCGCGTTGTCGGCCGGCTGGCGCTGCGCGAACGCGCCCCAGAACACACCGACCAGCGATGCGCCTTTGAGCAGTGTCAGGTTGGCCGGCAGCGAAGGGATGGTGCCGCTGGCGAAACCGACCACCAGAAAGCGACCGTTCCAGGCGATGGAGCGGAAGGCTTCTTCGAACAGGTCGCCACCGACCGGGTCGTAAATCACATCAACGCCCTGGCCGCCGGTCAATTCCTTGAGCTTGTCTTTCAGGCCGCCTTCGCTGTAGTTAATCAGCTCGTCGGCGCCGGCCGCTTTGGCCACTTCGAGTTTCTCGGCGCTGCTGGCGGCGGCGATTACGCGGGCGCCCATGGCTTTACCGATTTCCACGGCGGCCAGGCCAACACCACCGGAAGCGCCCAATACCAGCAGGGTTTCGCCGGGCTGCAGGTTGGCGCGTTGTTTTAGGGCGTGGATCGAGGTGCCGTACGTCATGCCGAACGCTGCCGCGCTGGCGAAGTCCATGCCGGCCGGAATCGGCATCACGCTGTAACCTGCCACCGCCACTTGTTCGGCAAAGCTGCCCCAGCCGGTGAGCGCCATAACGCGGTCGCCGGGCTTCACGTGGGTAACTTTTTCGCCAACGGCCGCGACAACGCCCGCCGCTTCACCGCCCGGCGAGAACGGGAACGGCGGTTTGAATTGGTACTTGCCTTCAATGATCAGCGTGTCCGGGAAGTTCACGCCGGCGGCATGAACGTCGAGCAGCACTTCGTTCTTTTTCGGTTCCGGGCTGGCGATTTCTTCCAGGACCAGGGTTTCGGCAGGGCCGAAGGCTTTGCACAACACGGCTTTCATTGGAGTGTTCCTCGCAGAGTTATGGCTTGGCAGTGTAGGTGCGTGGTCGCAAGGGTCAACGAGCATGGCCTGGCCTGATAAAGGTGTATAAGCGCCGGGCTATCGCTATGCTAGAGCACATACCCAGTCGAGGATGCGCACTGTGAAAGCTTGGTTTGTAGTGGTGATGGCTCTGTCTCTCCCGTTTGCGGCGTTGGCCAATGAGGAGGGCGGCGGTGAAGGCGAGAAAGAGGGAAAAGAACCTGCGGTGGCTTATATCAGCCTGGTGCCCGCGTTGGTGGGCAACTATGGCACTGGGCCACGGCTGAAGGTATTCAAGGCCGACATCGCGCTGCAAGTAAAAGGCAGCGAGGCGGAGGCTAAGGTAGAACACCACGAGCCGCTGATCCGCAATCAGCTGGTGATGCTGTTTTCCCAGCAGACCGACGATGCCATGGGCAATGTCGAGTCAAAGGAAAAGCTGCGCCAGGAAGCCTTAAAGCAAGTGCAGGACGTGCTGACCCAGGAAGAGGGCAAGCCGTTGGTGGACGACTTGCTCTTCAACAACCTGATCGTTCAATAACATCATTGCGAAATGAGCTACGCCGCCCGTTCAGGTGGTGGACCACACGCAGGTGCAGTTGCGCCCCTGATGCTTGGCCTGGTACAGCGCCTGATCGCTGTGGGCCACCAAACTATCGGGGTGGCCGTCACGGTTCGGCGTAACGGTACTCAGGCCGATACTGGCGGTTAAGCGCGACAGCGGGCTGCCGGGATGCGGCAGTTGCAGCTCGGCCAGCGCCGTATGGATACGTGCAGTGATTACCTCGGCTCCGGCCTGGTCGGTGTTGGCCAGAATCACCGCAAACTCTTCGCCGCCGTACCGACACACCGCATCGCCATCGCGTAACAAACAGCCCTGCAACGCCGCCGCCACTTTGCGTAGCGCATCGTCGCCGGCCAGGTGCCCGAGTTGGTCGTTGTAGGCTTTGAAGTGATCGACATCCAACATCAGCAAACTCATCGGCGCACCGATGCGCTGCAAGCGGCGCCATTCGCTGTGCAATTGATGGTCGAAGAAACGGCGGTTATACAGACCAGTAAGGCCGTCGCGTTGGGACAAATGCTGAAGCTGCGCTTCCAGCTGCAAGCGCTCGTTGTTATCGCGCGACACGCCGATCAGGTATTCGTGGCCGTTGACCTGCACCAGCTGCGCGCTGATTTCGGCGGGTTGCAGCGTGCCGTTGCGTCGGCGCATTTCGCGCTGAAAGATTTTGCCTTGGTTGTCTTGCTGCGCCTGGCGCACTAAATCCACCCATGCGTGAAAGCCCAGCAGTAGATTTTCCGGCTGATCGAGCAACTGCTGGCGAAACTCGTCGGCGCTGTACCCCAAACTGCTGTGGGTGGCCTTGTTCATGTGCAGGATATTGCGGTTGTGCGGGTCGATGATAAACAGCCCGTCGCGGCTGGAGTCGGTGAGGTCGACCACGAGTTGCAGGCGCTCGCGGCTCTCGCGCAGCACTTGCTCAATCAATTCGCGATTGCCCACTTCTTGGTTTAGCCGGCTGTTGCTGGCCAGTAATGCACCGGCGCGGCGGGCATTTTCTAAGGCCAGCCATAGGGCGGCCACCAGTAGGAACGTAGTCGTCAGTCCGGCGATCAACACCACCAAAGGCAGAGGGCTGGACAGCTGCTGCGCCAATTGCCGCGTGGGATTGAGTTGCAGGGTGAAGTTGCGATTGTTGAGCAGGTGCAGCGGCAATTCCTGTTGCAGGCCCGCGCTGAAGTCAGCTTGCTCACGGCTGTATAACGGATGGCCGAACTCGGAAAGGCGTACGTTGAAGCCCGCGCTGTCGACCGTGTCGAGCAGCTCATCCATCAGCGGTTGCACGCGGAAGATGGCTTGAACGAAGCCATCAAACGCGCGGTTTCCCTGCTGGTCGATTACGTATAGCGGCGTGTAAAGCGCGAATCCACGGCCGCCTTGCACCAGTTCGAAACTGTTGGAAAACACCGCCGTGCCCTGGGTCTTGGCCTGCATGGCGAGCAGGTAGTTGGGATGCCCAGGCGTGAGCTGAAAATTAAGTGCCGCTTCGTTGCCGGCGATAGGCAGGATCCAGCGCAGCCGTAGGGTGCTGTCTGCCCACTGAATAGCCTGGTAACCGCGAAAATGCTCGAGCGAGAAGCGCGCCTCGAGCTCCCATTCTTCGCGGCTCAAACGGCCCCGATGATTCCAACGCTCGGCAAGGCGATAGAGATCCTGCGCCTGGGTGTTCAGGCTGCTTTCCAATTGTCGCGTCAGTAAGCGAGCTTGCGCGGCAACGCGTTCGTTGGCGTGGGCGCGCTCGATGGTCAGCATTTTCTGCCACAACAGCAGGCTCGCGCCCAGCAACGATATGGCCAGTACCACCAACGCCAGGCGAGCACGCCAGGCGGGGCGCGCGGTCGAGGTCGACGTGGCGTCGTGCAAGCTATGTTGTTCCATGCACCGGGTCCGTGTTGCTTAATGCAGAGCGCAAATAGCCGCCCATTCGCTAGCACTGACTGGCATCACCGAAAGCCGGCTGCCTTTTTTAACCAAGGGTAAATCAACCAGGCCGGGCAGTTCCCGCAACGTAGCCAGCGGAATGACCTTGGTGAACGCTTCAACAAACTCGACGTCCAGCGCGCTCCACGGGTTTTTCTCGGCGCTGGCCTTGGCATCGACGTAATGGCTGTGCGGGTCGAGCGCAGTCGGGTCCGGGTAGGCTGAAGCAATTATCCGGCCGATACCCGCGATGCCCGGCTCTGGGCAACTGGAGTGATAAAAGAAGAACAGGTCGCCGACCGCCATGCTGCGCACGAAGTTGCGTGCCTGGTAATTGCGCACGCCATCCCACCGGGCGTGACCGAGGCGCTGCAGGTCGTGAATGGAAAGTTCTTCGGGTTCGGACTTCATCAGCCAATGAGGCATGAACTTTGCTCTTCGCTCGTGGATTACAACATTGTGGGCATTTGCCCTCGTTTACTCGACCGCCGGTTGGCGTCGTAATTGCACATGCAGACACCATGCAGGACAATGCCGCCCTGCTGAATGTACCGCTGCCGGACGGCCTAAGAACAAGAAATGTCGCCGGCCATCGTGTGAAATTTGCCTGGAAGGGGGGAGGCAATCGATGAAGAAACGTAAACCAGATTTGTTGTGGGTATTAGTCATTTTGTTTGGCCTGGGCGTCGTGACCACCGGTTACACCCAGAGTCTTTGGGACCGTCAGAACGAGGCTCCCGTCACGCTATCGCAGCAGCCTTAACCGCTACTCGCCAGGGTTTGTGGACGTCGCAGTGAGTGCGGCGCCCGCATACCATGCGCTGTCCGTCACCGTCCCATGTAGCTTCACATCCCAACTGGCCAGCGCCAGGCGATCCACTTTCTGACACTCGTGAGCCAAGCCCAATAATGTCGGCTTGTGCCAATTTTTGCGCCTCTGCAAATACGCCAGACTGCGGTCGTAAAAACCACCGCCCATTCCTAAGCGTCCGCCTTCCACGTCAAACCCCACCAGCGGCAGCATGACGAGGTCTAGCGTCCACACCTTGCGCTGCCGATTGCGGTTGGCTGTAGGTTCGGGGATTCGGAAACGGTTGGGGCGCAGACGCTCATTCGGGCGTACCCGTTGAAACACCATTTTCGTTCGCGGCCATGCACTGAGAACGGGCAAGTACGTGGCTTTGCCGCGCCGTTGTGCGGCGCGCATTAATGGCCGTGGATCGATTTCGCCATCGGCCGGTAAGTACAAAGCGATATGCCGCGCGCGACGAAACAGCGGATGCTGGGCGAGTTGGCGATAGAGGTTTTTGCTGGCAATGCGTTGAGCGCTGGCGCTAAGCGCACGGCGTGTTTTGCGCAGTAAGCGACGAAGTTGCGGTCGGGAAAGGGAAGCGGCGCTCAGCATGGGATGCTGGCTGCGGTGCGCAGGCGCGAACCGGTAGCAGCGGCGTGGCTCAACAGGGTGAGCGCAACGCTAAAAAATAAGACCCCCCGGCGTGCCGCTGTCGGTTTAGCCCTTGAACCCGAAAGTTCAAGGTGGAGGTTGCAGGGAGCGTTAAGGCTTTCCGTCAGGCGGACATGCACACCGGCTCCAACTTGCAACCCCCGGGTTTGTGCGTATCGGCTCAGGGACATCACCGACTGGCGCACACTCCAGGGAGCGGCGGCCAGTATACCCCAATCCGCCGCTCTGCAATCAGCTATGGCTGCTGTCCTGATCGGTGGCCAGGGCGCCGTCGACTCGCTCAAGCAAGTCACGCACGTGAGCGCGGGTGGAGCTGACGTCTTGATCAAGGCGCTGCTGTTTGTGCAGCAGGTCGTGGGTAATGTTGAGGGCTGCCATGACGGCAACGCGGTCGGCGCCGATCACTTTGCCGCCGCTGCGGATCTCACGCATCTTGCCGTCCAGGTAGCGCGCGGCGCTTTCCAGGTTGGCGCGTTCGTCCGCCGGGCAGGCGATGCAATAGTCTTTGTCGAGGATGTGAACGGTAACGGTGTTCGAGGTCATTAGTCCTGCTCCAGGGCTTTGAGGCGCGAAATCATCGATTCGACCTTATGCCGGGCCATTTCGTTCTTTTCGATCAGATGGGCGCGCTCTTCGCGCCACGCCTGCTCGCTTGCGCGTAAGGCGCGGTTGTCCGCTTTGAGCTGCTCGACGCGTTGAATAAGCAGTTCCAGCTTGATGGTCAGCGCGTGCAGATCGGCGTCTTCCATGGGCTCTCGCTAGGGCGTGTGTGATGCATGTGGTGGAGTGTCGAAGCGGCGAAACTATATCGGAAGGCGCCGACGTTGGTACAAACCTGTTGATAGCCGCCAATGGTTTTGGCGCGCTTGCCGGTGCTAGGATACAAGGCCTCCATTCTAGTCATTGCGCCCCCTGGCGCCTAGTTGCCAATGCCCACTCAAAATTCCCCGTATAGCGCTTTCGCCGCCCTGCTCGCCAGCAGCGGTCAACCTGTTTCGCCTGCTGAATTGCACGGCCTGTTGCTCGGTCGCAGCTGCGCCGGTGCCGGCTTCGAAACCGATGCCTGGCTGGTCGACGCCGCCGACCTGTTCACCGCCGAGCCGCAAGACAACATTAAAGCGGCGCTGGTCGGTCTGCAGGAAATGGTCAAAGGCGAACTCTCTGGCGAAGACATTGCCGTCGTTCTGCTGCTGCCCTCTGATGACGCGCCGCTGGCCGAACGTGCTGCCGCCATGGGCCAATGGTGCCAGGGCTTTCTCGCTGGTTTCGGCCTCACCGCACGTGATGCCGCGTTGAGCAGCGAAGCGATGGAAGTGCTGCAAGATCTCGCCGCCATCGCCCAGGTGCAAGAAGCGCTGGAAGAATCCGAAGACGGCGAAAACGACTATATGGAAGTGATGGAATACCTGCGCGTCGCGCCATTGTTGCTGTTCACCGAATGCGTGAAGCCCGCTGCGCCTGCTGCGCCGAAACCTTCGTTGCACTGATTTTCGTCCCAGACTTTTGACCAGATGAGTCCGTCCATGATCAGCATCCCCAAGTCGGAATACGCTCGTCGGCGCAAGGCGCTGATGGCGCAGATGGAACCCAACAGCATCGCCATTCTGCCGGCCGCGCCGGTGTACATCCGCAATCGCGATGTCGAGCATGTGTACCGTCAGGACAGCGACTTCCAGTACCTCAGCGGCTTCCCAGAACCGGAAGCGGTGATTGCCTTGATCCCCGGCCGCGAGCACGGCGAGTACGTGCTGTTCTGCCGTGAGCGTGATCCTGAGCGCGAATTGTGGGACGGCCTGCGTTCCGGGCAAGACGGCGCCATCACCACCTATGGTGCGGACGATGCGTTCCCCATCGGCGACATCGACGAAATTCTGCCTGGCCTGATCGAAGGCCGTGACCGCGTGTATTACGCCATGGGCACCAACCAGGAATTCGACCGGCACCTGATGGAGTGGATCAACGTCATCCGCTCCAAAGCCCGCCAGGGCGCTCAGCCGCCAAACGAATTCGTGGCCCTGACGCATCTGTTGCACGACATGCGTTTGTACAAGTCCGCCAACGAAGTGAAGGTGATGCGCGAAGCCGCGCAAATCTCGTCCCGCGCGCACATCCGCGCCATGCAAGCCAGCCGCGCCGGCTTGAGCGAGTACCACCTTGAAGCCGAGCTGGATTACGAATTCCGTAAAGGCGGCGCGAAAATGCCCGCGTACGGTTCCATCGTTGCCGCCGGCCGCAACGCCTGCATCCTGCACTACCGTGAAAACGACGCGCCGCTGAAAGACGGCGATCTGGTGCTGATTGATGCAGGCTGCGAAATCGATTGCTACGCCAGCGACATCACCCGCACCTTCCCGGTGAGCGGCAAGTTTTCACCCGAACAGAAAGCCATCTACGAGTTGGTGCTGAAATCTCAGGAAGCGGCATTCGCCGCCATCGGCCCCGACAAACATTGGAACGAAGCCCACGAGGCGACCGTGCGGGTCATTACTGCCGGCTTGGTTGAGCTCGGTCTGCTGGAAGGCGACGTTGACGAGCTGATCGCCAGCGAAGCCTATAAACCGTTTTATATGCACCGCGCCGGCCACTGGCTGGGCATGGATGTTCACGACGTCGGCGATTACAAAGTCGGCGGCGAATGGCGCGTGCTGGAGCCTGGCATGGCGCTGACCGTTGAGCCGGGCATTTATATCGCCGTCGATAACCAGAACGTGGCGAAGAAATGGCGCGGCATCGGTGTGCGCATTGAAGACGACGTGGTGGTGACCAAAACCGGTTGCGAAATCATCACCAAAGACGCGCCGAAAACCGTGGCGGAAATCGAAGCCTTGATGGCCGCTGCTCGCGTGCAGGCGGCGTGAGCGCGTCGGTGACTGGCGGCCGCGCCCAACTCGCAATAATCGGTGGCGGCCTGGTGGGCGCCAGCCTGGCGCTGGCCCTGCAAGCCGGCGCCAAGGCGCGCGGCTGGTCGATTGTGCTGATCGAGCCGTTCGCCCCCGGCGACACCTATCAGCCCAGTTATGACGCCCGTTCTACGGCGTTGTCCTACGGCACCCAGCAAATCTACCAACGCCTCGGCATCTGGCCGAAAGTGGCCGAGCGCGCCGAAGCCATTCGGCACATTCACGTCTCCGACCGCGGGCGCTTCGCCGCCGCACGATTGAGCGCGGAAGAAGAGGGCGTTCCGGCGCTGGGCTATGTGGCGGAAAACGCCTGGCTCGGCCATTGCCTCTGGCAAGCGCTGGATCCTGAGGTGGTGAGCTGGCGCTGCCCGGCCGAAGTGGTGGCCATGCAAGCGGTTGATCTCGAAGAAGGCCGCAGCGGTTACCGCCTGACTCTGAACGACGACACCTTGCTGGACTGCGACCTGGCCGTGCTGGCCGACGGCGGCCGCTCCCGCTTGCGCGAGCAGTTGGGCGTCACAGTCAAAACCACCGCCTATGAGCAAAACGCGCTGATCGCCAACATCGGTATCAGCCAGCCCCATGGCGGTCAGGCGTTCGAGCGCTTCACCGATGAAGGCCCCATGGCCTTGCTGCCGCTTTCGGACAACCGCAGCGCCCTGGTCTGGACCCGCCCAGGCGACGACGCTCAGCGCTTGCTGGCCCTGGACGACCGGGCGTTTCTCGCCGAGCTGCAAACCACCTTTGGCTACCGACTCGGCGCGTTGCGTAAAGTCGGTGCGCGGCATGTTTACCCGCTGGCGCTGGTCGAAGCGCAGGAACAAGTGCGTCCGCATCTGGTCATTCTTGGCAACGCCGCGCACAGCCTGCACCCCATCGCGGGGCAGGGTTACAACCTGGCGTTGCGTGACGTACAAGCACTGGCTGAGGTGCTGCTCGCCGGGCCGTCAATACCGGGCGACTTCGCCTCGTTGCAGCAGTACTACAACAGGCAGCAACTGGACCAGAGCCTGACCGTCGGCTTTTCCGACCGCGTTACGCGCCTGTTCAGTACCGCCGAACCGCTGCTGGCCACCGGCCGCAATCTGGGCCTGCTGGGCCTGGACATGCTGCCGCCTGCCAAGCGCTGGTTTGCCCGGCAAGCCATGGGCATCGGCACGCGCAGTAACGGTTGAATTCTTTTTCTGGCGGCCAATAGCCGCCCACGCATAGGCCCACAGCATGGAAATGCGAGCAGATTTGGTGATAGTCGGGGCCGGTATGGTCGGCAGTGCGCTGGGTTTGGCGCTGCAACACAGCGGTCTGAATATTCTGCTGATCGATGGCAGTCCTCTGAGCGTCAAACCGTTCGACCGCGCCGCCGCATTCGAGCCTCGCGTGAGCGCGTTGTCCATGGCCAGCCAGCGCATTCTTGAGCGCGTTGGCGCCTGGTCCGGTATCGGAGCCCGGCGCAGCAGCCCTTACGGTGACATGCAGGTGTGGGACGGTTCCGGAACGGGCCAGATCCATTTCTCCGCCGCCAGCGTGCACGCCGATGTGCTTGGTCATATCGTCGAAAACCGTGTGATTCAGGATGCGTTGCTTGAGCGCCTGCACGATGCCGATATTGGCTTGCTGGCCGATGCGCGCCTCGAACAGCTTCGCCATTCCGGCGACGATTGGCTGCTCACCCTCGCCGATGGCCGCACCGTGCGTACGCCCTTGGTGATCGCCGCTGACGGCGCCAATTCGGCGGTACGGCGGCTGGCCGGTTGCGCCACCCGCGAGTGGAATTACCTGCACCACGCCATCGTCACCAGCGTGCGCTGCAGCCAGCCACACCAACGCACGGCATGGCAACGTTTCACTGATGACGGCCCGCTGGCCTTTTTGCCGCTGGCCCGTGACGGCGCGCTTGAACACTGGTGCTCCATCGTCTGGTCGACGACGCCGGAACAGGCCGAACGGCTGATGGCGTTGGACGACGAAGCCTTCCGAACAGAACTTGGCAAAGCCTTCGAGTGGCGCTTGGGCGAGGTGCTGGAGGTTGATCCGCGCCTATGCATTCCGCTGCGCCAGCGTCACGCCAAGCGTTACGTGGAGCCCGGCCTGGCGCTGATCGGCGATGCCGCGCACACGATCCACCCGCTGGCGGGGCAGGGCGTCAACCTCGGTTTCCTCGACGCCGCCGTGCTGGCCGAAGTGCTGCTGCATGCGGTTGAGCGTGGCGAAAGCCTGGCGGACACGCGCGTGCTCAGCCGTTTCGAGCGCCGGCGCATGCCGCATAACCTGGCGATGATGGCGGCAATGGAAGGCTTCCAGCGCTTGTTCCAAGCCGATCCGCTGCCCCTGCGCTGGCTGCGCAATAGCGGCTTGAATCTGGTGGACGGCTTAGCCGAAGGCAAAGCGCTGTTCGTGCGCCAGGCGCTGGGCTTGTCGGGTGACCTTCCGGCGTTAGCCAAGGCTTGAGGCGGCTGAGCGGCGCATCGCAACATTCCGACACACGTCGATCGCCGGTCGCCAACTGAGGTTAACTATCATTTGCGACCTTCTGGTTTTTACGAGGACGTTGTCCGTGCAGATTCGCCGCACCTGTTTTTCCCTGCTGGTACTGATGGCCGCAGCGACCGCGCAAGCCGCCGACGAAGTGGTGGTGTATTCCTCCCGTATCGATGAACTGATCAAACCGGTCTTCGACGCGTACACCGCCAAAACCGGCGTGAAGGTCAAGTTCATCACCGACAAGGAAGCGCCGCTGATGCAGCGCATCAAGGCCGAAGGCAGCAACGCCACCGCCGACCTGCTGCTTACCGTTGACGCCGGCAACCTCTGGCAAGCCGAGAACATGGGCATTTTGCAACCCTTCGACTCGCCGGTTATCGACGCCAATATTCCCAGCCAATACCGTTCTTCCACCGACAGCTGGACCGGCCTGTCGCTGCGCGCGCGCACCATCGCCTACGCCACTGACCGGGTGAAGCCCGAAGAGCTTTCCACCTACGAAGCGCTGGCGGGCAAAGAGTGGGAAGGGCGTTTGTGCCTGCGCACGGCGAAAAAGGTCTACAACCAATCGCTGACCGCCACGCTGATCGAAACCCATGGCGCGGCCAAGACCGAAGAAATCCTCAAGGGCTGGGTGAACAACCTGTCCACCGATGTGTTCTCCGACGACATCGCCGTGCTGCAAGCCATCAATGCCGGGCAGTGCGATGTCGGCATCGTCAACACCTACTACTACGGGCGCCTGCACAAACAAGATCCGAGTCTGGCTGTGAAATTGTTCTGGCCGAACCAGAGCGACCGTGGCGTGCACGTCAATTTGTCCGGCATTGGCCTGACCCAGCACGCGCCGCACCCGGCTGCCGCCAAGGCGCTGGTTGAATGGATGACTGGCCCCGAAGCGCAGGCGATTTTTGCCGGTGTGAACCAGGAATATCCGGCTAATCCCAGCGTTAAGCCGTCGGATGAGGTGGCGAGTTGGGGAGCGTTCAAGGCCGATACCATTCCGGTTGAGGTCGCCGGAAAGCGCCAGGCCGAAGCCATTAAATTGATGGACCGCGCTGGCTGGTATTAACAGCATCGCGGCTAAAGCCGCTCCTACAGGGTTTGCCTCGTCTGTAGGAGCGGCTTTAGCCGCGATCCCTGCAAACGTATAGTTGCGCCCTTACTCCATTCCAACCAGGCTCACCCGTGGTTCACCAACGTCGCTGGTATCTCATCTCTTTCGCCATCGCCGCGCTGGTGTTGTTGCCGCTCTCCGTTCTGCTGCTCTCCTGGCAAACCATTGATCACGAAATCTGGGCCCACCTCTGGGATACCCAGATGCCACGCCTGCTCGGCAACACGCTGGTGCTGGTCATCGGCGTTGGCGTTGGCGTCACGCTGCTCGGCGTGAGTCTGGCCTGGCTCACCAGCCTGTGTGAGTTCCCCGGTCGACGCTGGCTCGACTGGGCGCTGATGCTGCCGTTCGCCATTCCCGCTTACGTCCTGGCCTTTGTATTTGTCGGCTTGCTGGATTTCGCCGGACCGCTGCAAACGCTGTTGCGCGAGTGGTTCGGCACCGGTGTGCGCTTGCCGCGCGTGCGCTCCACCGGTGGCGTGATCGTGGTGTTAGTGCTGGTTTTCTACCCCTACGTTTACCTGCTCGCGCGCAGCGCGTTTCTGGCTCAGGGCAAAGGACTGATGGAGGCCGCGCGCATCCTCGGGCAAACCCCGTGGCAAGCGTTCTGGCGGGTGGCGATGCCCATGGCGCGGCCGGCGATTGGTGCGGGCATCGCCTTGGCGTTGATGGAAACCCTGGCGGATTTCGGCGCCGTGTCGGTGTTCAATTTCGACACCTTCACCACCGCCATCTACAAAACCTGGTACGGCTTTTACAGCCTGGCTAGCGCCACGCAACTCGCCAGCCTGTTGCTACTGGCGGTAATGCTGGTGGTATACGGCGAACGCCGCGCCCGAGGCGCCAGCCGGCCGGCCAGTGAGCGGCCGCGCGGGTATGCGCTTTATCACCTGCGCGGCTGGAAGGCGCTAGCGGCCAGTACGTGGTGTGTACTGGTGTTCGCCTGTGCGTTTTTGGTGCCGCTGGTGCAACTGATCGTTTGGTGCTGGCAGCGCGGGCGCTTTGACCTCGACGAGCGCTACATCGGCCTGATTCTCCACACGCTCTACTTGGGCGCCATTGCCGCTGCGGTGACGGTCGCCGTGGCGTTGCTGCTGGTGTTCGCTCGGCGCCTGGTGCCAACGCGGCCGATCCGCAGCGCCGTCAGCCTGGCCAATCTCGGTTACGCCTTGCCCGGCTCGGTGCTCGCCGTGTCGATCATGCTGGTGTTCAGCTACCTGGATCGCGCGTGGGTGGTGCCGTTGTCGACCTGGCTCGGTGGCGCCGGCAAACCGTTGCTGCTGGGCAGTTTGTCGGCGCTGGTGCTGGCCTACCTGGTCCGCTTTATTACCGTGGCCTACGGACCGCTCGAAGGCGCACTGGCGCGCATTCGCCCGTCGCTGCCAGAAGCGTCTCGCAGCCTGGGCGTGTCCGGTTATGGGTTGTTCTTCCGGGTTTACCTGCCGCTGCTGGTGCCGGGTGCGCTGAGCGCGGCGCTGTTGGTGTTTGTCGATGTGTTGAAAGAAATGCCTGCCACCTTGCTGATGCGCCCGTTCGGCTGGGACACCCTCGCCGTGCGTATTTTCGAGATGACCAGCGAGGGCGAATGGGCGCGTGCCGCGTTGCCGGCGCTGACGCTGGTACTGGTCGGCTTGCTGCCAGTGATCGGTCTTATCCGTCGTTCCGCGCGCCGCTTCGGGCATTGAACGCCTGGTCTGTAAGGCGTGTGTGCAGGCGGGAGTCTTGCGGCTACAATGCGCGCCATTCGGTGTAGGACGTCATCCAGACCGTCGTGTTGAAACCTCGTGCAAGTGCCCGTTTCCGTAGGCTCAGCCGCGTTTCACGCTTCGCCCACACCTTCGCCAAGCCCGGAAGGAGAAACCCATGGGACAGCGCACGCCCCTCTATGATCTGCACCTTGCATTGGGTGCCAAGATGGTCGATTTCGGTGGTTGGGATATGCCACTGCACTACGGCTCGCAAGTTGAGGAGCACCATGAAGTGCGTCGCGACTGCGGCGTCTTCGATGTGTCGCACATGACGGTGGTCGACGTCAGCGGCGCCCAGGCCAAGGCCTACCTTCAGCACTTGCTGGCCAACGATATCGAGCGCCTGCAAGACCTCGGCAAAGCCCTTTACAGCGCCATGCTCAACCGAGAAGGCGGCGTGATCGACGACCTGATCGTCTACCTCACCGCCACCGGCTACCGCGTGGTGGTCAATGCCGCCACCCGCGACAAAGACATCGCCTGGATGCAAGCGCAAACCGCTGGCTTCGATGTGCAGCTCAACGAGCGCAGCGAACTGGCGATGTTGGCGATTCAAGGCCCCCACGCCCGCGCCAAGGTGGCGGAGTTGGTGTCGTCCAGCCGCGCCACGTTGATTGCCGACCTCAAACCGTTCCAGGGCTTCGCCGATGGCGAATGGTTTATCGCCCGCACCGGTTATACCGGTGAAGACGGCCTGGAAATTGTGTTGCCGGTCGAGGATGCGTCGGGCTTCTTCAACGAACTGGTCGGCGCCGGCATCGCCCCGATTGGCTTGGGTGCACGTGACACGCTGCGCCTGGAAGCGGGCATGAATCTCTATGGTCAGGATATGGACGAAAGCGTTTCGCCCCTGGCCGCCAACATGGCCTGGACCATTTCCTGGGAACCGACCAGTCGCCAGTTCATCGGCCGTGAGGCGTTGCAAGCCCAGCGCGACGCCGGCGACCAGCCCAAACTGGTGGGCCTGGTGCTTGAGGAACGTGGTGTGTTGCGCGCTCATCAAGTGGTGCGGGTTGAAGGCGTTGGCGAGGGCGAGATCACCAGCGGCAGCTTTTCGCCTACGCTGGGGAAATCCATTGCCCTGGCGCGCGTTCCGGCGAGCACTGGCGAACGAGCCGAGGTGGAAATCCGCGGCAAGTGGTACCCGGTGCGGGTGGTTCGGCCTAATTTCGTGCGCCACGGCAAGGCGTTGATCTGATCGATTGTGATGCAGTGCTACGCCAGTTTCGGCGACGCGCCACAACCTGCTAAATTTTCCAGGCGGACGTTCCGCCTCCCGACTTGAGGACCAAGACATGAGCAATATCCCCAGCGACCTGCGTTACGCCGCCAGCCACGAATGGGCCCGCCTTGAAGCCGATGGCAGCGTGACCGTGGGCATCTCCGACCACGCGCAGGAAGCGCTGGGCGACGTGGTATTCGTCGAGCTGCCAGAAATCGGCAAGCAACTGGCCGCCGGCCAGGAAGCCGGTGTGGTGGAATCGGTTAAAGCCGCTTCCGATATCTACTCGCCGGTCAGTGGCACCGTCACCGCCGTTAACGACGCCCTGGCCGACGCGCCAGAAAGCGTGAATGGCGACCCCTACGGCACTTGGTTCTACAAGCTGCAGCCGAGCGATGTGAGTGAATTGGACAAGCTGCTCGATGCGGGCGCTTACCAGGCGGTGGCCGACGCTGACGCTTAAGCGATCCGCGCTATGCAAAAAGCCCCGACATGGTCGGGGCTTTTTTGTGTGTGGCTTATGTTGGGCTTCGCGTTGCTCAACCAATCCAAACGGCTTACTCGTCCTTGAGCTGAAGCCTTGACAGCAACCCAAGCAGCAACACGTTGAAGATGATCAGCAAGCCGCTACTAAAGGCGCTCAGCAATTGCCAAACGGCGGTTGGCAGGTAAGTCAAAATGTCGAGGCCGATCAGTGACACCAAACGGTCGGTGAACCAGATGGCGTTCACAGCAATGATCAGGATCAGAATGACCTTGAGGGTCGGGATGGGATTGCCCATGGCAACGGTCCTTGTCGATAGAAGTGAAGCGCGATGCTCGCATATTCACCGCGTCCGCAACCGGACGCGGTAGGCAATCCAGTCCGATCAGCTTACTGCGCGCTGTTTGCCGGGTCGGCCGTCAGAATGGCCTGGGCCAATTCATCGTCCGAGGCTTTCAGGCCTGGGTGCTCAGCACGCACTTTCTGCAGCGCCGCTTCCAGGTACGGGCCGCGAATGGCGCCGTTGCTGGCGATATAGCTGCCAGCGTCTTCCTGAGCGTTCACGATCACTTTGTGGTCGTCGCGCGAGGTCAGATAAAACGAGCCGGTGGTGGCGCCGGATGACAGCACATTGCGCCAGAACGTGTCGGCCGTGGCCGAAGCAACCGGGACGATCAGCAACAAGGACGCAACAACGAGTTTGCGGTGCATGGTGGTTCTCCTGCGATAACTGGCGGATAACGCGTGGGTGTGTGGAGCCTGAAGTTACGACTCCCAGCCCAACGCGCGAGTTCCACTTGCTTCACAGGGGGCGCTCAGGTGCAGGCTTTTATTTTCAGCACCACGCCGTCCTGACCGACCACTTCCACCGGCGTACCGACGGGCAAGTCAGGCCCGCTGACCAGCCACAGCGTGTCG
This sequence comes from Pseudomonas sp. AC229, assembly GCF_979254655.1. Classification (NCBI taxonomy): domain Bacteria; kingdom Pseudomonadati; phylum Pseudomonadota; class Gammaproteobacteria; order Pseudomonadales; family Pseudomonadaceae; genus Pseudomonas; species Pseudomonas sp. AC229. The sequence goes on along the minus strand of NZ_CEEDHK010000011.1, from coordinate 50,453 downwards.
CCTGCTTTGATCTTGCCGCGTCCGCCGACGATGGCTTCATGCAGCGCAAACGTACGGCCGAAAAATTCCTGGCCGCGTTGATTCAGGCCCGGTTGCTGCGAGGTTTTATTGCCCGCGCGCAGCCGCTGCCACCAAAGCACCGCAGTGGCCAGCGAAAGCACGGCAAACAGCAGGAACTGCCACGGCCACGGCAGGGCCGGGAACACGTAACTGATGACCCCGACCGCAGCGGCCGCCATGCCCGTCCAAAGCAGATAACCGCCAGCGCCGAACACTTCCAGAATCAGCAGCAAGGTGCCCAGCGCGAGCCAGTCCCAGAAGGACAGGTGTTGCAGAAAATCCATCATCTGACGCGCGTCCTCAGGCCTTTTTATTGTTTTGATCGAACGTCGCTTTGACGATTTCGCCGATACCGCCGACCGCGCCGATCACCTGGCTCGCTTCCAGCGGCATCAGAATCACTTTGCTGTTGTTAGCTGAAGCCAGCTTGCCGAGCGCGTCGATGTACTTTTGCGCAACAAAATAATTGATCGCCTGTACGTTGCCGGTGGCGATGGCTTCAGACACCACTTGCGTGGCCCGCGCTTCCGCTTCGGCCTGACGCTCCCGTGCTTCAGATTCGAGAAACGCCGCCTGGCGTTCGCCTTCGGCCTCAAGAATTTGCGCCTGTTTTTTCCCTTCGGCGGTCAGAATCGCCGCGGCGCGAAGGCCTTCGGCTTCCAGAATTTGCGCGCGTTTCACCCGCTCGGCTTTCATTTGCCCGGACATGGCGGCCATAAGGTCGGCGGGTGGGCTGATGTCTTTGATCTCGATGCGGGTGATCTTGATGCCCCACGGCGCCGTGGCCTCGTCGACGGTGCGCAGCAGGCGTTCGTTGATCACGTCGCGCTGGCCGAGCATGGCGTCCAGCTCCATGGAGCCGAGTACGGTGCGAATGTTGGTTTGGAGCAGGTTGCGGATGGCGTGTTCGAGGTTGTTGACCTCGTAAGCCGCCTGGGCGGTGTTCACCACTTGGAAGAAGCACACGGCATCGATTTGCACTGTGGCGTTGTCCGAGGTGATGACTTCCTGCGGCGGAATATCCAGCACGTTTTCCATCACGTTGATGCGCCGCCCGATGCGGTCCATCACCGGCACGATAATGTTCAGGCCCGGGCGCAGCGTGTTGGTGTAGCGACCAAAGCGCTCCACCGTCCACTCGAAGCCTTGCGGCACCACTTTGAAACCCATGAATAGAATGGCGACCGCGAGGCCGACGAAGAGGAAAAGCACACTGCCGATTTGCATAACGGATCCTTGTTGTTGGGGGGGTGATGTTCCGCGTCGAACCTTACTTTTGTTCACTCTGCGGCGTCACCCGCAACACTTCCTCGATGGTGGTGAGCCCGGCCGCAACCTTCTGTGCGCCGGAGAGACGCAAACTGCGCATTCCCTCCTTAAACGCCTGGCGACGCAGCGACAGCAAATCGGTGTCGGCGCTGATAAAGGGTTTCAGGCTGTCGCTCAGTTGCATGATTTCGTAAACGCCCGCACGGCCACGGTAGCCGGTGTCGCGGCACTCCAGGCAACCGACGGCCTTGTGCGCCCCGGTTGGTAGCGGTGCGCTCCACGGGCGGGTCAGGGATTGCCAATCTTCTTCGCTAATGTCGACCGGCTCTTTGCAGTGCGGACACAGCGTGCGCACCAGGCGCTGCGCCATGACGCCCAGCAACGTGGCCTTGAGCAGGTAATACGGCACGCCCAATTCCAGCAAGCGCGTAATCGCGCTCGGCGCGTCGTTGGTGTGCAAGGTAGAGAGCACCAAGTGGCCGGTGAGCGCGGCCTGAATGGCCATTTCGGCGGTTTCCAGGTCGCGAATCTCGCCGACCATAATGATGTCCGGGTCTTGCCGCATGAGCGCGCGCACGCCGCTGGCGAACGTTAGGTCGATGTTGTGCTGCACCTGCATCTGGTTGAACGCCGGCTCGATCATCTCGATCGGGTCTTCGATGGTGCACAGGTTCACTTCGGAGGTGGCGAGCTTTTTCAGCGACGTATACAGCGTGGTGGTTTTGCCCGAACCGGTGGGGCCGGTGACCAGAATGATGCCGTTGGGTTGGCCGGTCATTTCCAGCCAGCGGCGTAAGTCGTCAGGCGAAAAGCCGAGTTGGTCGAAGTTCTTGAGCAGCACTTCCGGGTCGAAAATTCGCATCACCATCTTTTCGCCGAACGCGGTGGGCAGCGTCGACAGGCGCAGCTCCACTTCGCCGCCGTCCGGGGTCTTGGTCTTCACCCGGCCGTCCTGCGGTTTGCGTTTTTCTGCCACGTTCATGCGCCCCAGTGTTTTCAGGCGGCTGACAATGGCCATGGTGACCTGCGGCGGAAATTGGTAGACGTTGTGCAGCACGCCGTCGATGCGAAAGCGCACGGTGCCTTGCTCGCGGCGAGGCTCGATATGGATGTCACTGGCGCGCTGCTGATAGGCGTACTGGAACAGCCAGTCGACGATGTTGACGATGTGCGAGTCGTTGGCGTCCGGCTCCTGATCGCTGGCGCCGAGGTTGAGCAATTGCTCGAAGTTGCCAATGTTGGTGCTTTTGGTATCGACCGCCGAAGCGCCGCTGACCGACTTGGCCAGGCGGAAAAACTCCACGGTGAAGCGCTGGATATCGGCCGGATTGGCCACCACGCGCTTGATCGGGCGCTTGAGCACGTGGGTCAGGTTCGCTTCCCAGCTCGCCACAAACGGCTGCGCGCTGGCGATGGTGACGGCGTCGTTATCTGCCGCCACGGCAAGAATTTTATGGCGCTGGGCGAAGGCGTACGACATCAGCGGCGTTACAGCAGCCACGTTGATTTTGAGCGGGTCGATGCGCATATATGGCTGGCCGGCGAGGTTGGCCAACCAGATGGTCAGGGTTTCGAGGTCGAGTTTTTTACCGGGACGGGTGAGGTCGTCGACTTGCTGCGCGGCAATGAATTCGAGGGGATGCAGTTGCGTATTGCTGGAGCTGCGGCGAATCGCCATCAACTGCTCGGCGGTGTCCTGGCCGACGCGGCCTTGGGCCACCAGCTCGCGCAGCAGGTCATTGAGATCCAGCGTGCGATCCTGGGCCTGAGAAGCGAAGGCAGACATGCAAACTCCTGTTAAACGCGGTGCCGGGGTAGATCAAGAATAGTCGCAAGCATGCCCGAATGCGTGGGCTGGCGCCAAACCGAGTCCACAGGTTTGGCGCGCTATTGGCATTTGCAGGGAAGAGCCCCTCTCCCGCCCTTCGGGCACCCTCCCCCGCAAGCGGGCGAGGGGAACGGGTCGAGAGCGGCGGGGGGCAGAATGTCGGAGGGGGCCTCAACCGCGCAGCAAGGTTTTCCACGCTTTTGTGGTCAGCACCGTTTGCGCTTGCTGGCTGCGCGCGTCGAGGCAGTCGTCTTCGATGGGGCGGTGGGCGAGGTCGCGCAGTTTGTTCAGCTCGCCGTACAGGCGGTCCACTTCTGGCACTTCAACCAGCACCTGACGCGCCAGTCGCAACCACACTTGGATGCGCTCGATACGCGGCAGTTGCTCAGCTAAATCTTCCGGCTGTTGCTGGTAACGACCCAGTTGCAGACTGCGCGCTTCTTCGGCCAACAAGGTCGGCAGCCAGTTGCCCAGCGGCGCCGCGCCTTGGCGGTTGCCACGGTTGTTGCGCTCGGCAGTCCAGGCGTTGGTCATCAGCCATAGCGAGGTATTGAGCGAGAACTGGCCCCAACGCGTGCCTTGCAGCTCGGCTTGGAACAGCGCAGGCGCGGCTTGACGGGCGTCATCGTCGCTCAAGCCGGCGACCACGCGCGGGCGCCAGTCGTTCAGCAGCGCGTCAAGGCGCTCGCGCAGGTCATGGCTGCTGGCGCGCGGTGCGGCCTGGCCCAAGCTACTGAGCAGCGCGCGCAGGTCCACGAGGTTTTCCAGCCATTCCACCAGCAAACGCCAGTGGCCGTTGAAACGGTATTGCTCGGCCAGGCGCTGGCTGCTGCCGAGCAGGTTCCAGGCCAGCGCGGCGAAGGCGGAGTCCAACGGCTGTTCAACGGTCAGTTCGGGCTGCGGCAGGTTCAGCGAGTAGCTGCCGGCGTCGAACAGGCGATAGCCGCGTTCGGCTTTGCTGATGTCGCATGGCATCAGCGCCACGTCGGCGGCCAGCTCTGCGGCCAGTTCCAGGAGCGCTTGCGGCTCGCCTTGGCGCAGCTCGAGTTCGAGTTCGCAGATTTCCTCTTCCTTTCCATCGGCGACCACTTTGCCGAGGTCCAGCGCCGCTTCTACCACGACCTTGGCCTTGCCACGGCCCCAGGCGATTTCGGCGCGTTGGCGGGTGAAATCGGTGGTGAAAATGACTTGCAGGGTCTTCTTGTCAAGCTCAGCCAGCGCGGCAGGCCAGCAGCTGTCGTCGAGCTTTTTCAGGTCAAGCTTGGGTTTGGTCAGGTACCAGTCGTACTCGTTGCGCTCAGACAAACCGGCCACGCTTTGGCCACGGGTTTTCAGGGTTTGAATGAATTGATCGCCATCACGGCGAATGCGCAGGGCGATGCGGGCCTTGGCCAGGTCGCGCTCGGGGGTATCGAAATATTGATTCAACAGTTCGCGCTGCTCCCAACCGGCTTTGTTGCGCTTTTTCAGCAGCGGGTGGTCGCGCAGGGCAGTGAGGGTTTCGCGGCTGACGCGGAGTTTAATTTCGGTTTCTTTCTGCATGGCCGGGGAGTCCAAACGCGGTGAACTTAAGAGAGCGCGCAGTGTACAGGACGTTCGGCAACGATCGGCTGCGCGTCGGCGGGGCTGCGTTAAAAACAATTTTTGAATGCTCATGGGCTACAGCCCACTGCGCTTCAAAAACTGTTTTTGCCTTGCCCCACTCTAGCTCGCTCGATCTCGATTTGTGGGAGACGTACAAGGGAATGGGCCGGGGTCGCGCCACGCCGTTACGGTTTAAATCTGATCACCGATACCTCTATGATGGGCCTCGCTTTGGAGACCCGGCATGCCACTACCCACCCTAAAAGAGCAATTCGCCGCGCTGATCGCCGCGCCTTCGGTGAGCTGTACGCAGCCGAGCCTGGACCTGTCGAACAAGGCGGTGATCGATCTGCTCAGCACCTGGCTTGGCGACTTGGGTTTCAGCTGCGACGTGCAGCAAGTCTCTCCCGGCAAATTCAATCTGCTGGCCAGTTTCGGTTCCGGTCCCGGTGGCCTGGTGCTGGCCGGACACAGCGACACCGTGCCGTTCGATGAAGCGTTGTGGAAAAGCGATCCGCTGAAGCTCACGGAGGTGGACGGCACTTGGGTCGGCCTGGGCGTTTGCGACATGAAGAGCTTCTTCGCGCTGGTTATCGAGGCTGTCCTGCCGCTGCTTGCTCATCCGTTCAAGCAGCCGTTGCTGGTGCTGGCTACGTGCGATGAAGAAAGCTCCATGGCCGGTGCCCGCGCCTTGGCTGCCGCAGGACGGCCACTCGGTCGCGCGGCGGTGATTGGCGAGCCAACTGGGCTGCGGCCGATTCGCCTGCACAAAGGCGTGATGATGGAGCGCATCGATATTCTCGGCCAGAGCGGCCACTCCTCCGACCCAAGCCTGGGCCACAGCGCGCTTGAGGCGATGCATGCGTCCATGGCCGAGCTGATGAACCTGCGCCAGAAATGGCAACGCCTGTACCGCAACGAACAATTCAGCGTGCCGCAGCCGACCCTGAATTTCGGCTGCATCCACGGGGGCGACAACCCCAACCGTATCTGCGGCCAATGCTCATTGGAGTTCGACCTGCGGCCGTTGCCGGGCATGGATGCCGAACACCTGCGCGCTGCCATTCGCGAGAAGCTGCAACCGATTGCCGAGCGCCATCAGGTGAAAATCGACTTCGCCCCATTGTTTCCCCACGTGCCGGCCTTCGAACAAGCCGCCGATGCCGAGCTGGTGCGCGTGGCTGAGCGGCTGACCGGGCATCGCGCCGAGGCAGTGGCATTCGGCACCGAAGCACCTTATCTTCAGCAACTTGGTTGCGAGACCATTGTGCTCGGCCCCGGCGACATCAGTTGTGCGCACCAGCCGGGCGAATTCTTGGAATTGTCACGTTTGCAGCCCACCGTGAAAGTGCTGCGCGAACTGATCCAGCATTACTGCCTGACCCCCACCGCCCCGTTACCCCAATGACAAGGAGCACCCGCGTGTTGCAGCCCCAATTCCGACGATAAAGCTGACTGAACCGCTGTACCTGCACTGGCTTTCTCATCACGAATAAAAGGCTCTTCGCGCTATGCCCGAATACGTCAATTGGCTTCGCCACGCTTCGCCCTATATCAACGCCCACCGGGACCGGACCTTTGTGGTCATGCTGCCCGGCGACGGCGTTGCGCACGTTAACTTCGGCAACATCGTTCACGACCTGGTGTTGCTGCACAGCCTGGGCGTGCGCCTGGTGCTGGTGCATGGCTCGCGCCCGCAAATTGAAGCGCGCCTGGCCGCCCGTGGCCTGACCCCGCATTACCATCGCGACATGCGCATCACCGATGGCCCGACGCTGGAATGCGTAATCGACGCTGTCGGCCAGTTGCGCATCGCCATTGAGGCCCGGTTGTCGATGGATATGGCCGCCTCGCCCATGCAGGGCTCGCGCCTGCGGGTAGCGGGCGGCAACTTCGTCACGGCGCGGCCCATTGGCGTGGTTGAAGGCGTGGACTACCACCACACCGGCGAAGTGCGGCGGGTCGACCGCAAAGGCATCGGCCGTTTGCTCGACGAGCGCTCCATCGTACTGCTGTCGCCGCTGGGCTATTCGCCGACCGGCGAGATTTTCAACCTCGCCTGCGAAGACGTGGCCATGCGCGCTGCCATCGACCTGGGCGCTGACAAACTCATTCTGTTTGGCAACGAACAAGGCCTGATGGACGACGCCGGCAAGCTGGTGCGCGAACTGCGCCCGCAGCAAGTGCCGACCCATTTGCAGCGCCTGGGCAACAGCTACCAGGCCGAGCTGCTGGATGCGGCGGCGCAGGCATGCCGGGGCGGCGTGAAGCGTGCGCATATCGTCAGCTACAGCGAAGACGGCTCGCTGCTCACCGAACTGTTCACCCGCGACGGCGGCGGCACGCTGGTGGACCAGGAGCAGTTCGAGCAACTGCGTGAAGCGAGCATTGAAGACGTCGGCGGCCTGATCGACCTGATCAGCCCGCTGGAAGAGCAGGGCATTCTGGTGCGCCGGTCGCGCGAGGTGCTGGAGCGCGAGATTGAGCAATTCACCATCGTCGAGCGCGACGGTTTGATCATCGCCTGTGCCGCGCTGTATCAAATTGCCGATTCAGACAGTGGCGAGTTAGCGTGTTTGGCGGTCAACCCCGAATACCGCCATGGCGGGCGCGGCGACGAACTGCTCGAACGCATCGAAGAACGAGCACGGGCGCAGGGATTGAAAACCTTGTTCGTGCTGACGACCCGCACCGCCCATTGGTTCCGCGAGCGCGGGTTTGAGCCAAGTGGTGTAGAGCGCCTGCCAGCGGCGAGGGCTTCGCTTTATAACTATCAGCGTAATTCGCAGATATTTGAGAAGCAGCTGTAGCGGCCATATTCGGAAATTGCTGGGGTCGCGTTTCACTTGTAGGAGCCAGCTTGCTGGCGAAGATTTTTCGCCAGCAAGCTGGCTCCTACAAGTGAGCGTTGATTGAGCGAGTACCTGATGCCCCTCTCCTACAAGTGGGCGAGGGGAGAACGGCCGAGCACGGTGGTGAAATTTCCCCTCGCCCGCTTGCGGGAGAGGGTGCCCGAAGGGCGGGAGAGGGGCTTTTTAGATAGGGCGGATCGAGTAAAGCCCGGCCCTCACCCCCGGCCCCTCTCCCACAAGTGGGCGAGGGGTGCAGAGCATTCGAGTTTGTTATGCCGTCTTCTGCGCGAGCAGCTGATACTGCTCTTCCCCATCATCCCAACCCGCTTCCCAGGCTGCAGCCAGTACATCGGCGGCGTGGGGTTGGTTGGTGATCGGGTTGCCAGTCAAACCGGCCATGTAGCCCTGTTGGTAGGCCTTGTTCAGGCTTTCCAGGCTCCATTGCGGTTCGTCTTCCTTGGGAATGGCCTCGGGCGGCGCCATGGGTGAACTCACGTTGGGGAACTGCGCTAATGCTAGCCGTGCCCGGCCGGGAGCGACTGACCGTCGGTCCCGGCTTTTACCCCGCTGGCTTTTTTTGTGACGGTATCGACTAAACCGCCAGGGCCAGAATACTGGCCTGGTAAGCGGCCACGAACGTGTCGAAATCGCCGCTCTGTTCGGCTTCCGTTGCGGCTTGATCGGCCAGCGATTGCTGCACCGATTGCTCAAACGCTGCGCGCTGTTCATCGCTCAGCGGCTGGCTGCGGAAGTACTCGGCGTGGGCCTGGCTCTGGCGGAACGAGAACTGGGCAAACGTTTCGTTGTTAGCCTTGAGGCTCGCCAGCACCTGGGCCGAGGGCGTCAGCGCCGGGTCGGCGATTTTTGCGCGCTGGGCTTCGAGCGCTTGGATATGCACATCGCTGCCATGACTCTGGTCGAGCAAGGCGCTGATCTTGCCGATCTGGTCCAGCAGGTCCGTGGCCCACGCTTGCAGGCTCACGGCCTCACCGTTGCGGCACAGTTGCAGGCCCGGCTTGCGGCCTTCTTTCACCACGGTCAGGAAGTTGTCGGTACAGCCGCTGCACTCGCCGCCGCCCAATTCCGGGCTGTGTTGCAGGGCGCAGAACAGCACGAAGGCGTCGATGAAGCGCGCGCTGGTCAGGTCGATGCCCATGGGCAGGAACGGGTTGATGTCCAGGCAGCGCACTTCCACGTATTGCACGCCGCGCGCCATCAACGCCTGAATCGGCCGCTCGCCGCTGTAGGTCACGCGCTTGGGGCGGATGTTCGAGTAGTACTCGTTTTCGATCTGCAGAATGTTGGTGTTCAGCTGCTGCCATTCGCCATCTTTCTTGGTGCCCGCTTCGGCGTAGGCCGGATAAGGCGTCGACACCGCCTGGCGCAGGCTATCGGTGTAGCTGGCCAGATCGTTGTAGCAAGGCGTGAGGCCGGACTGGGCGCTGCTCTGGTAACCGAGGTCGCTCATGCGCAGGCTGGTGGCATAGGGCAGGTAGAGGCTGTCGGCGTCCAGTTGCTCGAGCTTGTGCGGGCGGCCGCGCAGGAAGCCGGCGTCCAACGCCGGCGAGGCGCCGAACAGGTACATGAGCAGCCAGCTGTAGCGGCGGAAGTTGCGAATCAGGGCGATATAACGCTCTGACTGGTAGTCGCGCACGCTCTGCGTGTCGTCTTCGGCCACTTGCAGCAACGGCCACAACGCTTCAGGTAGCGAGAAGTTGTAGTGGATGCCGGCGATGCACTGCATGGTCTTGCCGTACCGCAGCGCCAAGCCTTTGCGGTACACGTATTTCAGTCGGCCAATGTTCGAGTTGCCGTAGCGGGCAATCGGAATCACCTCCTCTTCCGGCAGCGGACACGGCATCGACGGGCTCCACAGGTACTCATTGTCGAGCTTGCTGTAGGCGAAGCGATGGATCTGTTCCAGATCATCCAGCGTGACGGCCGGGTCGGTTTCAGCCGGAGTGATGAACTCCAGCAGCGACTCGGAATAGTCCGTGGTGATTTGCGGATGGGTGAGCGCCGAGCCCAGCGCGATGGGGTGCGGCGTCAGGGCGAGTTGGCCCTGGCTGTCGACACGCAGGCATTCGCGCTCGATCCCGTGCAGGCACTGGGTAAGCAAATTCAGGTGGGCGGGATTGCTGAGCAGTGCCAAGCGGCGGGAGAGGAGGTCGCTCAATTTTGTGTTCCTTCGCGTCAGTCGGCCCTATATGGGGGCTAGATCAACGGTCTGCAAGGGCAATGGGAAACAACTGGCGTGGTCGCCTGGTTTACGCAATTTCGCAACAGATTACCCGCACCGCCGGCGGAACTCACCTAGCCGCTATCAGCCGGTCGTTGAGCGGGGCGTTTACAGGCAGGCGAACGTCGCTTGGGCTTTGGCCACCAACTTGTCGCCTTGATGCACTTCGGCTTCGATCACTTGCGTGCGCCGACCAGCGTGCACCACCCACGCGCGGCAGAGGATGTCGCCCTCGTCTACCGGGCGGATGTAGTTGATTTTGCTCTCCAGCGTCACCGTGCCCGGCCCGCCAACCACGCTGTGGCTGGCTTGGCCCATGGCCGTGTCGATCAACGAGAACAGCGCGCCGCCGTGCAGCTTGCCGTGCAGGTTGCGCAGGCCGTCATGCATGCTCAGGCGAATGATCGCCTCGCCGCCGTCGGCCTTGAGAATGTGTAAACCCAGCAAGCGAGCAAAAGCGCTTGTGCTGCCGATTTCTTCGGCGTTGGAAGGTGTGTCCGCTGGCTGGGTCATGGTGTTACTTCCGTAGCTGCTTGGCGTTGGCGAACAGCGAAGCCATGGCGTTGTTGCTTGGCGCCGGCTGTGTGGTCGGTTGCGCCTGCGGGCGAGGCTTGCCGCCGCCACGTTTGTCGCCGCCACGCGGGCCGTCGATTTTCTCGCCGGGGGTGTCGCCCATGCGCATGGACAAGGCGACGCGGTTACGCGGAATGTCCACTTCCATCACCTTGACCTTCACCACGTCGCCAGCTTTCACCGCTTCGCGCGGGTCTTTGACGAATTTCTCCGACAGCGCCGAGATGTGCACCAGGCCGTCTTGGTGCACGCCGATGTCCACGAACGCGCCGAAGTTGGTGACGTTGGTCACCACGCCTTCGAGGATCATGCCCAGTTGCAGGTCTTGCAGGGTTTCAACGCCGTCCTGGAATTCAGCGGTTTTGAACTCGGGACGCGGGTCGCGGCCGGGCTTCTCCAGCTCGGCGAGAATGTCGCTGACGGTCACCAGACCAAAGGTTTCGTCCGTGAATTTCTTCGGGTCAAGGCGCTTGAGGAAGCTGGCGTCGCCAATCAGCGAGCGCAGGTCGCGGCCGGTGTCCGCAGCAATGCGCTCCACCAGCGGGTAGGTTTCCGGGTGCACCGCCGAGGCGTCCAGCGGATTGTCGCCGTTCATCACGCGAAGGAAGCCGGCCGCTTGCTCGAAGGTTTTGTCGCCCAGGCGCGGCACCTTTTTCAGCGCATCGCGGGTTTTGAACGCGCCGTGGGCATCACGGTGGTTAACGATGTTTTGCGCCAGCGTGGTGTTGAGGCCGGAGATACGCGCCAGCAGCGGCACCGAGGCAGTGTTTACGTCCACGCCCACGGCGTTCACGCAGTCTTCGACCACGGCGTCCAGGCTGCGCGCCAGTTTCAGTTGCGACACGTCGTGCTGGTACTGGCCTACGCCGATGGATTTCGGATCGATTTTCACCAGCTCGGCCAGCGGGTCTTGCAGGCGACGGGCAATCGACACGGCGCCGCGAATCGAGACGTCCAGATCCGGGAATTCTTTTGCAGCCAGTTCAGAAGCGGAATACACCGAGGCGCCCGCTTCGCTGACCATGATTTTGGTCATTTTCAGCTCGGGCAGTTTTTTGATCAGTTCGGCGGCCAGTTTGTCGCTCTCGCGGCTGGCGGTGCCGTTGCCGATGGAGATCAGGTCGACGCGGTGTTTGATGCACAGCGCGCCGAGGATGGCCAAGGTCTGGTCCCACTGCTTTTGCGGCACGTGGGGGTACACGGTGGCGTATTCCAGCAGCTTGCCGGTGGCATCGACCACGGCAATTTTGCAGCCGGTGCGCAGGCCCGGGTCCAGGCCCAAGGTGGCGCGCGGGCCGGCCGGTGCGGCCAACAGCAGGTCGTGCAGGTTGTGGGCGAAAACGTTGATCGCCTCGGTTTCGGCGCCGTCGCGCAGCTCGCCGAGCAGGTCGGTTTCAAGGTGCGTGTAGAGCTTGACCTTCCAAGTCCAGCGCACCACTTCGCCCAGCCATTTGTCGGCGGCGCGGTTTTCGTTACGAATGCCGAAGTGCTCGCCAATCATGCCTTCGCATGGGTGCAAGGCGCCGGGCGTCTCGTCGCCGACTTTCAGCGCGGAGCTCAAAACGCCTTCGTTGCGGCCACGGAAAATCGCCAGCGCGCGGTGCGAGGGCATGCTTTTCAGCGGTTCGTCGTGTTCGAAGTAATCGCGAAATTTGGCGCCTTCTTCCTCTTTGCCGGCGACGACGCGGGCGCTGAGGATGGCCTCGTGCTTGAGGAAACTGCGCAGTTTGTCGAGCAGCTTGGCGTCTTCGGCGAAGCGCTCCATGAGGATGTACTTGGCGCCTTCGAGCACGGCTTTTACATCGGCGAAGCCTTTCTCTGCGTCGACAAAACGAGCGGCTTCGGTTTCTGGTGTAAGGGTTGGGTCGTTGAACAGGCCATCGGCCAACTCGCCGATGCCGGCTTCCAGGGCGATCTGGCCCTTGGTGCGGCGCTTCTGCTTATAGGGCAGGTACAGGTCTTCGAGGCGGGTCTTGGTGTCGGCGAGGTTGATTTCGCGGGTCAGCTCCGGGGTGAGCTTGCCTTGTTCTTCAATGCTGGCCAGGATGCTGGCGCGGCGGTCGTCGAGTTCGCGCAGGTAGCGCAGGCGCTCTTCGAGGTTACGCAGTTGGGTGTCATCCAGGCTGCCGGTGACTTCTTTACGGTAACGGGCGATAAAGGGAACCGTGGAACCTTCATCCAGCAAAGCGACTGCAGCGGCGACTTGCTGCGGGCGAACGCCCAGTTCCTGGGCGATACGGTTGTTGATGCTATCCATTAATAAAAGACCCACTTTAATAAGACGAGCTGACATGAAAACGTGAAGGGCCGGCATTATACCCAGGCCCTTTTGTTGCAACCGGGAAAAATCTGCTAACGAATGGTGCGCAACTGCTGCGCGGTCTCTGCGCCATAATGCGCGACGATTTGAAGGAGCACCTATGAGCAATACGGCCCCGCTGGAAGGCGAAAAAATCCTGATCGTCGATGACGATCCCGGTCTGCGACGCCTGTTGGAACGTTTCCTGGAAGAGCAAGGCTACCGCGTTCGGGCGGTGGAAAATGTGGAGCAGATGGACCGTCTGCTCTCGCGCGAACTCTTCCAACTGTTGGTACTGGACCTGATGCTTCCCGGCGAAGACGGCCTTTCGGCCTGCAAACGTTTGCGCGAAGCCAACAACCAGATGCCGATCATCATGCTCACCGCCAAAGGCGATGAAAGCAGCCGTATTCAAGGCCTCGAACAGGGCGCCGACGACTACCTGGCCAAACCCTTCAACCCTCGCGAATTGCTCGCACGCATCAAAGCCGTGCTGCGCCGCCAGACCGTTTCCGTTCCGGGCGCGCCGGGTAGCGAAGACGAAACCGTGACCTTCGGCGACTACGAACTGTTCCTCGCCACCCGCGAGCTCAAACGCGGCGAAGAAGTGCACATGCTCACCACCGGCGAGTTCGCCGTTCTCAAGGCGCTGGTGCAACACGCCCGCGAGCCGCTGACCCGCGACAAGCTGATGAACCTGGCCCGTGGCCGCGAGTGGGATGCGCTGGAGCGTTCCATCGACGTACAAATTTCCCGCCTGCGCCGGTTGATCGAGCCGGACCCGTCCAAGCCACGGTATATCCAGACCGTGTGGGGCGTGGGTTATGTGTTTGTGCCGGATGGTAATAAGTAACGCTGCATCCTAATTAAATCCCCCCGTCATTCCCGCGCAGGCGGCGATCCGCCGGTGCGGAATCCAGGTGCGGTGAAAGAGGCGACAACGGTACTCCTCCTCACAATTCTGGATTCCCGCCTGCGCGGGAATGACGGTGTAGAGGGTTTATTCCAACGTTCAACCCGGAACCCGCAGTCCCCCCATGAAAACCCCCGTCTGGTTCCCCCAAAGCTTCTTCGCCCGCACCCTGTGGTTGGTGCTGGTGGTGGTGCTGTTTTCCAAAGCGCTGACCCTGGTTTATCTGATGATGAACGAGGATGTGCTGGTGGACCGCCAGTACAGCCACGGCGCCGCGCTGACGCTGCGCGCCTATTGGGCGACCGAGGAAGACAAGCGCGCCGTTATCGAAAAAGCCGCCGGCCTGCGCTGGACCTCCGACGCTGAAGAGCCGCCGGGCGAGCAGCATTGGCCGTACACCGGCATCTTCCAGCGGCAAATGCGCATGGAGTTGGGGCCAGACACCGAAGTGCGGCTGCGCATTCACCAGCCGTCGGCGCTGTGGGTGCGGGCGCCGGCGTTGGGCGATGGGTGGGTGGAAGTGCCGCTGTATCCGCATCCGCTGCGCGGGCAGAAAATCTGGGGCGTGCTGGGCTGGTTTCTTGCCATCGGCGTGTTGTCGACGGCGGCGGCGTGGATTTTCGTGCGTCAACTCAACCAACCGCTGCAGCGCTTGGTATCGGCGACGCGCCAGTTGGGCCAGGGCCGCAGCGTACGCTTGCCGATCAGCGACACGCCCAGCGAAATGACCGAGGTGTACAGCGCTTTCAACCAGATGGCCGACGGCTTGGAGCAAGCCGCCCGCGAGCGTGAGTTGATGCTGGCTGGGGTTTCCCACGATTTGCGTACGCCGCTGACGCGCTTGCGTTTGGGCCTGGAGTTGCTCAACAGCGACACCGAGCTGGTCGAAGACATGGTGCGCGACATCGAAGACATGGACGCCATCCTCGACCAATTCCTGGCCTTTATTCGCGACGGTCGCGACGAGCGCCTGGAAGAAGTGGACCTGGCCGACCTGGTCGCGGACGCCGTAGCGCCGTTCAACCACGACAAGGAAAACGTGCGCCTGTGCCTGGAACCCGTGCCGCCGTTCCCGTTGCGTCGGGTGTCGATGAAGCGTCTGCTCAACAACCTGATCGAAAATGCCCTGCACCATGGCGGCAATGCGGTGGAAGTGGCGGCGTATGTGTCGGGCGATAGCAGCGCGCCGTACGTGGTGCTCAGCGTGCTCGACCGGGGCAACGGCATTGATCCGGCCGAACTGGGCGACATCTTCAACCCCTTCATCCGAGGCGACCGCGCCCGTGGCGGCAAAGGCACCGGCCTGGGCCTGGCCATCGTCAAACGCATCGCCGCCCAGCACGGCGGCAGCGTAGAACTGCGCAACCGCTCGGGTGGCGGGCTGGAAGCGCGGGTGTGCTTGCCCTTGGGCCTGCTGCTGCCGCGCGACGCGGTGTAACACCGACACGGGCCGCCTTGTAGGAGCCAGCTTGCTGGCGAACCCTGCAAACCTCGGCGACCCGACACGGTTTGCATAGTCGCAACCATCGGACTTATCGGTACTGGCAAAACAGCACCACGCCTTTCGTGGCGCTGTTCTATGCTATGGCAGCGTCTTGTCCCGAGGTCCGCATGCCGGCTGTTTTCAATCATCCCCCGAAGTGGACCTGGTGGCTGCCATTGCCACTGTTGCACCTGGCGACGTGGTGTTCGCTGTCTACCCAATTCACACCGGGTCTCGCGCTGTGGTACCTGCCGTTTGCGCTCGGTCTGGTGTTCACCTATTGGTGGGGGCCGCGGGTGTTGCTGGCCGTCTACATCAACTCCGCCGCCAGCGCGCCGTTGTGGGGTGTGGCGTGGCAATGGGGGCCGGTGTTTGGCTTACCCGAGGTTATCGCCGTCGCTTCCGGCTGGTGGTTGCTAAACCGGCGCCCCTTCGATTTCGCCTTGCCCGACCTTAGTCATGTGATTCGCTATCTGCTGTTGGGCGTTCTGGTGCCGGTGTCACTGCTGGCGCTGCTCAAACAGGCCGCCTTGTTTGTCTGCTTCCACGCGCCGAAAACCGACTGGGCGATGGACAGCCTGAACATGTGGCTGGCCGACAGCTTCAGCACGCTGGTTATCGTCACGCCCATGCTCAGTTACCTCACGCTGTACTTGCGCCGGCTCGGCTGGGTGGCGCCGTTCGGCACGGGCAGCGATCACCGCGTGGAGCTGCTGGCTGAACCGCTGCGCCGTTCGCCGCCCTGGTGGCTGCTGGTGAGTTTGATGTTCGGCTTGCCGTTTCTGCTCGACATCTTGCCGGCTCCCCTGCAACTGCCGTTGCTCGGCGTGGTGATGCTCAGCCTGGCCATGCTCTGGGGTTATCCCGGCGCTTTGTGCGGCGCCATCATGAGCAGCTTGGTGGTGCTCGCCCTGCCGCTGCTGCAAGAGCGCCCCAGTCCCGCCGCCCTGTTGAACGCGCCGCTCACCGAATTGCACCTCAGCGTGCTGCTGCTGACGGTCGCCACCTTGTTGATCGGCCGCAGCCTCAGCGATCTGCGCCTGGCCCTCAGCCGCAGCGCCCACATGCAACAGCAACTGGCCCTGGCCAACCTGGCGCTGGAAGCCAGCCCGCTGGGCATCACCATTGCCGACGCGCGCCAGCCCGACCTGCCACTGATCTACTGCAACCCGATGTTCGAGCGCATCACCGGCTACAGCAGTAGCGAAGCGCAAGGCCGAAACTGCCGATTCCTGCAAGGCACCGACCGCAACCAGGCCGATCTGCACCGCATGCGCGCTGCCCTGCAACGCGGCGAGGCCACGCAGGTGATCCTGCGCAACTACCGCAAAAACGGCACGCCGTTCTGGAACGAAATCACCCTGTCACCGTTACGCGACGATCAAGGCATCAGCCATTACATCGCCCTGCAAAACGACGTGACATCCCGCGAGCGCCTGGCCAGCGAAGTGTCCGCACGCCGCGAAGAACTGCTGCGCCAAACCCATCTGCTGTCGCAGACCGAAGCCATCGCCGATATCGGCGGCTGGGTGCTCGAAGTGCCGGGTCTGGACATGTTCTGGAGCGAAGGCTGCTTTCGTCTCTACGAACTCGACCCCACCGGCGCCACGCCGAACTTCGAGCAGGCCATCAGCTACCTCGATAAAGAAGGCCAGGCCATTGCGCGGCGGACTGTCACCGACACCCTCAGTGATGGCCGACCGTTCGATGTGGAAGTGCGGCTGATAACCGCCAAAGGAAACTCGCGGTTTCTGCGCGTGATGGGCCTGGCGGAAATGGACGAAGGCCAGGTGATCCGCATCTATGGCGCGATTCAGGACATCTCCGCCCGCAAGCTCACCGAGCAACAGCTGCGCGAACGGGACGAATGGCTGCGCCTGTTCTTCGAAGCGCCGCTGATCGGCATGGCCATGATCAGCCCGCAAGGCATGTGGCTGGAGGTCAACAGCAAGCTTTGCCAGATACTCGGGCGCGGGCGCGATTACCTGCGCAACTGCGGCTGGGCGCAAATCACCCACGCCGACGATTTGCTGATCGAGCAACCGCTGTTTGAAAGCGTGGCCCTGGGCGAGCGCGACGACTACGAACTGGAAAAACGCTTCCTGCGCGAAGACGGCAGCGTCATTTACACGCGCCTGAGCCTGCGCGCAGTGCGCGATCCGCAGGGGCAACTGGAAGCGTGCCTGGCGCTGATCGAAGACATCACCGCCCGCTACGAAGCCGAAGCACGCTATCGCACGCTGGTGGAACACGCGCCGGAAGCCATCTTGCTGTTCACCGAAGACGGCGGCCTGGTTGATGTAAACGAAAACGCCGAGCGCCTGTTCAAACTCAGCCGCAACGAGTTGATTGGTCGTCGTCCCGTGGAACTGAGCCCGGCCCGCCAGGCCGATGGGCGCTTGTCGGTACAAGCGGGCAATGGCTACACCACAGCAGCGCTGGAAGGCGCGGCGCCGGTATTCGAGTGGTTGCACCGCGACAGCGCCGGGCGCCAGTTGCCGTGCGAGGTGCGCTTGGTGCGCATGCCCGGCGAGCAGAAATTGATTCGCGCCAGCGTCACCGATATTTCCGAGCGCCAGCGCTACCAGCGGGAAATCGAGCGCCTGGCCTACAGCGACGAATTGACCGGCTTGCCCAACCGCCGCTTGCTGCTCGACCGTTTGCAACACGCCATGACCCGCGAAATTCGCGACAGCTCGTTTGGCGCGCTGCTGTTTATCGACCTCGACCACTTCAAAACCGTGAACGACAGCCTCGGCCATCCGGTTGGCGACGCCTTGTTGCGCGAAGTCACCACGCGCCTGGCCGGCTGCCTGCGCGCCGAAGACACCCTGGCGCGCCTGGGCGGCGACGAGTTCGTGGTGCTGCTGGAAAGCATTGGCGACAACCCGGAAATTGCCGGCGAACACGCCGCCGACGTCGGCGAAAAGTTGCTGCAAAGCTTGCTCGGCAGCTACCACATCGACGGCCACGAACTGTCCATCAGCGCCAGCATTGGCATTGCCCTTCACCCCGTGGGCGACCAGGGCGCGGCCGATGTGCTGAAACAGGCCGACACCGCCATGTACCGCGCCAAGCGCGGCGGGCGCAACGCGCTGCACTTCTTCGCCCCGGCCATGCAGGCCGCTATCGACCAACGTCTGCAATTGCAAGGCGAACTGCGCCAGGCGATTGCCCGCGACCAACTGCACCTGGCCTTCCAACCGCAGCTGGACCTGAAAACCGGCAAGGTGGTGGGCGCTGAAGTCCTGTTGCGTTGGACGCATCCGGAACGTGGCGAAATTCCGCCCGCGCAGTTCATTCCCCTGGCCGAAGAAACCGGGCTGATTCTGGACATCGGCGCCTGGGTACTCGATGAAGCCTGCGCCGCGCTCGCGCGTTGGCACTGGCGTTTGCCGGAGCTGGTGCTGGCCGTCAACCTCAGTCCCCACGAACTGCGCCAGTTCGACGTGGTGCAGCGGGTGGCCGACTGCCTGAACCGCTACGACCTGCCCGCCAGTGTGCTGGAGTTGGAAATTACCGAAGGCGTGCTGCTCGAAGACGTCGACCAGTGCATCGCCGCCATGCAGGCGCTGAAAGCGCTCGGCGTGCGCTTCGCCATCGACGACTTCGGCACGGGTTATTCCTCGCTCACCTACCTCAAGCGCCTGCCGCTGGACCGACTGAAAGTGGACCGCAGCTTCGTCAACGACCTGCCCGACGATGCCAGCGGAATGATGCTGGTCGAAACCATCCTGATGATCGCCCGCAACCTTGGGCTGGAATGCGTAGCCGAAGGCATCGAAAGTGCCGCGCAGTACGAGAGCCTGCGTGGGCTCGATTGCGCGTTGGGGCAGGGCTTCTTTTTCAGCCAGCCATTGAGTGAGGAAGGGTTTTTGACGTGGTTGCAGCAGCGGGGTAGCTAGGCAGCGTTGCGGGCAAGATCAAAGGCCCCTCTCCCCCAGCCCCTCTCCCGCAAGCGGGCGAGGGGTGACGCAGGGCGGCGACCGAGTTTCTCCGGTTACAGATGTGATCGCCAGAGCGTATGCCAACTCGGTCGGCCCCCTCGCCCGCTTGCGGGAGAGGGCTGGGGAGAGGGGCCTTTGATCTATTGCCAATTTGAAACCCCCCACGCTTTTGCGTAGCGTGCATTCCCTCTACATCCCCCACGCTGCGAGGCCTCCGTGGCTGCTCTTCGTCTGCTGCTGTTGTCGCTGTTGCTGGCGTGTTCTGCCTCTGCGTGGGCCGGGTATCCAGGGTCGGTGGATTTGCGCGCCTGGTCGCCGGACGCCGAGCCGATGCGCATTATGAATGGCCAATGGCTGCTGACCTGGCGCGACGGTGCCCATGCGCCGCAGCGGGTGACGTTGCCGTTTACCTGGCACAACGGCACGCCGACCTGGTGGGGCGAGGTTGGGTTCGGCCGGGTGGAGTTCAGCACGCAGCTGTTGCTGCCGGTCTCCAACGAGCCGCTGGCGTTGTATATCGATGCATTGAAGTCCGCCGGGCGCGTTTGGGTGGACGGTCAGCTGGTGGCCACCGCCGGCCGTGTCGGTGAGGCTGATGTCGAGCAGGCGCGCATCCGCCCGTTGCTCATTCCTCTGCCCATCGGGGCCGACAGTGTGTTGGTGCGCATCGAGGTGTCGAACCATTTCCATCGCGAAGGCGGCATCGACATGCCGATTCTGGTGGGCGCGCGAAATTACCTCGAACACCGCGCCGCCATCGGCCAAGGCGTGCAGTTGTTCACGCTGGGCGGCTGCATTCTGATGGCGTTCTATCTGTTGCTGCTGGGCAGTTGGAACAGCCAGCAAATGCTCAGCGGCCCGTTCAGTTTGATGCTCGGTTTGGCGGCGATGAGCGCAGCGGCCAACAGCAGCCTGATGGACAGCCTCGAGTTGCCCACCAGCCTGATCTATCACATCAAGTACATCTGCCAGATTCTCTACCCGGCGATATATGCGCTGCTGCTGCGCCGGCTGTTTCCTGAGGAATCGAGCCTGATTGTGGCGCGCGCGTTGTTGGCGATTGCGGTGGTGATCACGCTGCTGATTCTGCTCACGCCGCCCGCGCTGTTCACCGGCACGCGCGAGTTGGCGGCGGTGTTGGTGGTGGGCTCGTGTATCTATTTTCTCAGCAACATCATTCACGCCGTGCTGCGTCATCGCGATGGCGCGCAGAGCATTTTGCTCGGCATGTTGGTGGTCACGGCGGCGGTGTGTAACGACGTGCTGCTGTACACCGAAGGCCTGGTGACGGTTAGCGTATTTCCCCTGGGCGTGCTCGGTTTGCTGTTGTCCCACGGCGTGGTGCTGGGGCAGCGCATGCTCGCTGCGCTGCGGCACAACGTGGAACTGTCGGACCACTTGCAGCGCCTGAACACGTCGTTGGAACAGCGCGTGGAACAGCGCACCGCGGTGCTGCGGCAGAACCGCGATCTGCTCGACCGCACGCTCGAACACATGGACGCCGCGCTGCTGTCGGTAGACGGGCAGGGCACCATTCTGGCGATCAATCAGCGCTTTCGACGGCTGTTCGGTATGTCGGCCGAGGTCACTACCCGCGAGCAATTACTGGAGCGCCTGGGGCAAGCCGAGCTGGCGCTGGACCCGTGCGAGTGCGCGTTGTTATTGCCCGCCATCGGCCAGGAGCTGCGCGCCCGGGAAGACTTGCCACTGGCCAATCGGCTGATTATCGATGTGCGCCGACGCTCGCTGGCGGATGGCGGCTGGGTGTCGACCTTTGAAGATGTCACCAGCCAGCGCCTGGCCGAACTCGGCGTGCAGGGCGGCGACATTGGCCATTGGAAATTCGATGTGCACAAGCGCCAGTTGGAGGGCACGGAACGCTGCTGGAGCATGCTCGGTTATCACCGCGAAGCCATTGCCCCACCGAACTTGCTCAGCCTGAGTCATCCGCAGGAACGCAGTCGGCTGATGACCGAAGTGCTGCGCGCGAGGCGCGGTAAAGGCGAGCTGCAATGCACCTTGCGCCTGGCCCACAGCAACGGCGACTGGCTGTGGGTGTCGCTGCGCGGGCGCTGCATTCTCGACCGTGCGCAGCGGCCGCGTTACTGGATTGGCGTGATTGAAGACATCGACCGCGAGGTGTGCGCGCAGCTCGCCTTGGAACAGGCGCGCGACCAGGCCGTGCGCGAGGCGCGGCAGAACGAAGAACTGCTCGCCACGCTGAGCCACGAACTGCGCACGCCGCTGGTGGCGATTCAGGGACACATTTCCCTGCTGCTCGATCAGCATGAACTGCAGGCGGCGATGCGCCGACGGCTCGACACGGTGCAGAACGCCTCGCGCAACCTCACCGATGTGCTCGACGGCCTGCTGGCGCTGGCCCGCAGCGAAACCGCGAAATTGCCGCTGCGCGTGCCGTTCGACCTGGCCGCGCTGGTGCGTGAGTGTGTAGAGGTGATGCGCCTGCAAGCCGGGGCCAAGCAGCTGACGCTCAGTTTGCACATGGACCTGGGCGAGCGCTGCTGGGTGGAAGGCAGCCCCGTGGGCGTGCGGCAAGTGCTCTACAACCTGCTCGGTAACGCGATCAAGTTCACCCAGCAGGGTGGCATCAATGTGCGGGTTCAGGCCGATGCGCAGGGTGAAGGTTTCATTCTGGTGGTCACCGACACCGGCATGGGGATTCCCGATGACTTGCAGTCACAGGTGTTCGCCGCCTTCACCCGGCTTGACCAGCACAGCCACCAGCCGGGCGTGGGGTTGGGTTTGTACATCGTGCGCCGGCTGGTGCAATTACTCGGGGGCGAAATCAGCCTGCAGAGCAGCGTGGGCGTCGGCTCGTGTTTCCGCCTGGCGTTGCCGTGGCCGCCGTTGTTGCGGCATCAGCCCGAGCTGAACCTGGAAGTGCCGTTGGACGGCCTGTACGTGCTGCTGGTGGAAGACGTGCCGGTCAGCCGCGAAGTGACCCGCGAACTGCTGCTCAGCTGGGGCTGTTTGGTCGACACCGCCGTCGACGGCGAAGGCGCCATCGCCAGTTGCCAGGAACATGACTACGACTTGGTTTTGATGGACATGCGCTTGCCCGACATGGACGGGCTGGAAGCCAGCCGCATGATCCGCCAGCAACAAGGCGACGTTGGCCCGCTGATGGTGGCGCTCACCGCCAACGCCACCGACCTCGACCGCCAGGCTTGCCTGCAGGCCGGGCTCGATGGCGTGCTGGCCAAGCCGCTGCAACGTCGGCATTTACAGGCACTGCTGAGCGGTGAAGACATGTTCGCGCCGTCGGCCGCGGACCTTGCCAGTGGTGACGAGCGCGCCCTGGCCGCGCCGCGCTTCGAGCAGTTGCGCCAGTGGCTGGGCGCCAATTTGTTCGACCGTTTGCTGCCCTCGTTCCTGGCCTCGCTGGAGGAAGTGCGTGAAGGCGTGCAGGAGTTATTAACCGCGCCGAGCAGTGAGGCGGTGCAGGCGCGGCGCAGTGCATTGCTGCACCGTTTGCAGGGCAGCGCGGCAAACTTCGGCTTGCACGGTTTGGCGCGTCAGAGCCTGGCCGCGCAGCGCGGCGACATTGCCCTGGAGGTGCTGCGCGATGTGCTGGACGACCACCTGCACGTGCTGCGCGCCGAATTGGAACGGGTGGGGTAGGCCGCGTTTGCGCACGGTTTACCTGTTTGCGACCTCAGCAAACCGCGCCGCCGCTCTGGCTCCTGGCGTGCACGTTTGGCAATGCTCAAACGCGCCAAGGGGGTAGGGCAATCCTTACCCTCAGACTTCCGCTGCGCTTATAGCAATCTCTCATAGCCGCCGATTTGCGCGCGCGCCAGGCTTCTCTAGCCTTAAGGCACGACGTACAAAATCAAAAAAGGTGGGGTCATGGGCGAGTCGCAAGTGAACGATGTGCTGGTCAGCTTTCGTGGCGTTCAGAAAAGCTACGACGGCGAAAACCTCATCGTCAAAGACCTCAACCTGGACATTCGCAAAGGCGAATTTCTCACCCTGCTGGGGCCGTCCGGCTCGGGCAAAACCACCAGCCTGATGATGCTTGCCGGCTTTGAAACGCCCACCAGTGGCGAAATTCTTCTGGCCGGCCGCGCCATCAATAACGTGCCGCCGCACAAGCGCGACATCGGCATGGTGTTCCAGAACTACGCCTTGTTCCCGCACATGACCGTGGCGGAAAACCTGGCCTTTCCATTGACCGTGCGTGGCATGAACAAGACCGACGTCAGCGAGCGCGTGAAGCGTGCGTTGTCGATGGTGCAACTCGACACGTTCCGCAATCGCTATCCCGGTCAATTGTCCGGCGGCCAGCAGCAGCGGGTGGCATTGGCTCGCGCGCTGGTGTTCGAGCCGCAACTGGTGCTGATGGATGAACCGCTGGGCGCGCTGGATAAACAGCTGCGCGAACACATGCAGATGGAGATCAAACACCTGCACCAGCGCCTGGGCGTCACCGTGGTGTACGTGACCCACGACCAAGGCGAAGCGCTGACCATGTCCGACCGCGTGGCTGTATTTCACCAGGGCGAAATCCAGCAGATCGCGCCGCCGCGTGAGCTCTACGAAGAGCCGAAGAACACCTTCGTCGCCAACTTCATCGGCGAGAACAACCGCCTCAACGGCCGCCTGGTCAGCCGCGACGGTGACCGGTGCGTGGTCGAGCTGGCACGTGGCGAGAAGGTCAATGCACTGGCGGTCAATGTGGGTCAGCCGGGCGAGCCGGTGACCTTGTCGGTGCGCCCCGAGCGCGTGCTGATCAATAGCGCCAGCGACGTGTGCAGCAACCGATTCTCCGGCCGCGTGGCCGAATTTATCTACCTGGGCGACCACGTGCGTGTGCGCCTGGAGGTGTGTGGCAAGGCCGACTTCTACGTCAAGCAACCCATCGCCGATCTCGATCCGGCGCTGGCGGTGGGCGACGTGGTTCCGCTCGGTTGGCAGGTGGAGCACGTCAGGGCGTTGGATCCGCTATTGGAAACAGCCTGACCGCTTTGAAGTTCGCAGTTTGTTAACGCGTTATTCAACCCAGCACTGTGGAGAAAACAACAATGAAACAAGCACTGAAACTCGTCAGCGTGGCACTCGGTCTGGCCGTTGCCAGCCAGGCCATGGCGGCCGATCTGACCGTGATCTCGTTCGGGGGAGCGAACAAGGCCGCGCAGGTCAAAGCGTTCTATGAGCCGTGGGAAGCGGCCGGCAAAGGCAAGATCGTGGCCGGTGAGTACAACGGCGAAATGGCCAAGGTCAAAGCCATGGTCGACACCAACAGCGTGTCCTGGGACCTGGTAGAAGTGGAGTCGCCGGAACTGTCGCGCGGCTGCGACGAAGACATGTTCGAAACCCTCGACCCTGCGCTGTTCGGCAACAAAGCCGACTACGTGCCGGGCGCCATCCAAAGCTGCGGCGTGGGCTTCTTCGTATGGTCCACCGTGCTGGCCTACAACGCCGACAAACTGAAAACCGCGCCTACCAGCTGGGCCGATTTCTGGGACACGACAAAATTCCCCGGCAAACGTGGCCTGCGTAAAGGCGCGAAGTACACCCTGGAATTCGCCCTGATGGCCGACGGCGTTGCGCCGAAAGACGTCTACAAAGTGCTGGCCAGCAAAGACGGCCAGAACCGCGCGTTCAAAAAGCTCGACGAGCTGAAGCCGAACATTCAGTGGTGGGAAGCTGGCGCGCAACCGCCGCAATACCTCGCCTCCGGTGACGTGGTAATGAGCTCGGCCTACAACGGTCGCATCGCCGCCGTGCAGAAAGAAAGCAACCTGAAAGTGGTATGGACCGGCGGCATCTACGACTTCGATGCCTGGGCCATTCCGAAGGGTTCGAAGAACGTCGAAGAAGCGAAGAAATTCATCGCCTACTCGGTTCAGCCTGAGCAGCAAAAAATCTACTCGGAAAACATCGCCTACGGCCCGGCCAACTCCAAAGCCGTTGCCCTGCTGGACAAGGGCATCCTGAAAGACATGCCGACCACACCGGAAAACATCGCCGATCAAGTGCAGATCGACGTGACCTTCTGGGCCGACAACGGCGAGCAGTTGGAGCAGCGCTTCAACTCGTGGGCTGCCAAGTAATCTGCTGGGTATTAGCAAGCACGCCGCCTGCATTTATGCAGGTGACGCTTAAGCGATGCTCGCGAAACGTAGCGAGCGAAGGATAGGCAAGGCAAAAACAGGCGAGTAAGCGGAGTTGGCTGTAGCCAATGAGCATTGCGAGTCTGTTTTTAACGCCGCATAGCCGAGCGCAGTAGTTTCATTTCTCTGGAGTAGCCCATATGGCCGTCGCCATTCCTGAAACCACCTTAAAGCAACGCCTCGCGCGTGCCGAGCGGGTCAATCGCCTCAAGGCGCAGGCACTGATCGCGCCGCTGGTGCTGTTTCTGCTCCTGGTGTTTCTGGTGCCGATCATTGCGCTGCTCTACAAAAGCGTCGCCAACCCGGAAGTGGTCAATGGCTTGCCGCGCACCGTGGTGGCGGTGGCCGAGTGGGATGGCAAAGGCTTGCCGGCTGAGCCGGTGTACAAGGCCATCAGCGAAGATCTGGGCGAAGCCCGCAAAAACCAAGTCTTGGGCGATTTGTCCAAGCGCCTGAATATGGAATCGGCCGGCTACCGCAGCCTGCTGATGAAAACTGCCCGCGCGCTGCCGTTCGCCGAAGCGCCGGCCTCTTATAAAGAAGCGCTGGAAGGGTTGGATGAGCGCTGGGGCGATCCGGCTTATTGGCAGGTGATTCGCCGCAATACCTCGAGCGTCACGCCTTACTACTTGTTGGCGGCCGTCGATCACCGCATCGACGACGTCGGCGAAGTGGCACCGGCAACGCCGGACCAAGCCATTTACCTGGATATTTTCGCCCGCACCTTCTGGATGGGCCTGGTGATCACCGCCATCTGCCTGGTGTTGGCGTATCCGCTGGCGTATCTGTTGGCCAACCTGCCGTCGCGCCAGAGCAACCTGTTGATGATTCTGGTGCTGCTGCCGTTCTGGACCTCGATTCTGGTGCGCGTCGCCGCGTGGATCGTGCTGCTGCAATCGGGCGGGTTGATCAACAGCGCGCTGATGGCGGTTGGCATTATCGATAAGCCGCTGGAGTTGGTGTTCAACCGCTCCGGTGTGTACATCGCCATGGTGCACATCATGCTGCCGTTTATGATTTTGCCGATCTACAGCGTGATGAAGGGCATTTCGCCCACCTACATGCGTGCGGCAATTTCCCTCGGCTGCCACCCCTTCGCCAGCTTCTGGCGCGTGTACTTCCCGCAAACCCTGGCCGGTGTCGGCGCCGGTTGCCTGCTGGTGTTCATTCTCGCCATTGGCTACTACATCACCCCGGCGCTGCTGGGCAGCCCGAGCGATCAGATGGTCAGCTACTTTGTGGCCTTCTACACCAACACCAGCATCAACTGGGGCATGGCCACGGCGCTCGGCGGCCTGCTGCTGTTCGCAACCCTGGCCCTTTACGTGGTGTACAGCTGGCTGGTGGGCGCAAGTCGCCTGCGCTTGAGCTGATTAGGAGAACCTCTGATGCAAAGCCCTTATATGTCGCCGATTGAGCGCGTTTGGTACTACACGCTGCGTGGTCTGTGTGCGCTGGTGTTGTTGTTTCTGATTCTGCCGGTGCTGGTGATCGTGCCGTTGTCGTTTAACTCCGGCAGCTTTCTGGTGTACCCGCTGCAAGGGTTCTCGCTGCACTGGTACCAGGACTTCTTCGCCTCGGCCGACTGGATGCGCTCGCTGAAAAACAGCCTGATCGTAGCGCCGGCCGCCACCGTGCTGGCCATGGTGTTCGGCACCCTCGCTGCCATCGGCCTGACCCGTGGCGAGTTTCGCGGCAAGGCGCTGGTGATGAGCCTGGTGATTTCGCCGATGGTGGTGCCGGTGGTGATTGTCGGCGTGGCCAGTTATTTGTTCTTCGCGCCGCTGGGCTTGGGCAACAGCTACCTGTCGCTGATCGTGGTGCACGCGGTGTTGGGTGTGCCGTTCGTGATCATCACCGTGTCGGCCACCTTGCAGGGTTTCAACTACAACCTGGTGCGTGCGGCGGCCAGCCTCGGTGCGTCGCCGATTACCGCGTTTCGTCGCGTGACCTTGCCGCTGATTGCGCCGGGCGTGATCTCCGGTGCGTTGTTCGCCTTTGCCACCTCGTTTGATGAAGTGGTGGTGACGCTGTTCCTCGCCGGGCCTGGCCAGGCGACCTTGCCTCGGCAGATGTTCAGCGGCATCCGCGAAAACCTCAGCCCCACCATTGCGGCGGCGGCGACGTTGCTGATTGGTTTCTCGATTGTGTTGTTGCTGACGTTGGAGTGGTTGCGGGGGCGGAGTGAGAAGTTGCGGACCTCGGCTAGTGAGTAGGAAGGGTCGGCTCTATTCGTCCGGCTTGAGACTCTGGATTCCCGCCTTCGCGGGAATGACGGAGGATTTTGCAAACACTACTGTCATTCCCGCGAAGGCGGCGGTCCGACGATTCGGAATCCAGAATGGCAGGGCTGACGCAAGGCGCGGCCAGCAAGTGCTACCAAAGCAGCAGCGTGCCGCCTGATACTCAGCAGGCGAAATCCAGAAATCCTCGGGTACAATGCGCCACGATTTTTGTCCGAGGTGCGCCATGCAACCTTTCGCTATTGCCCCATCCATTCTCTCCGCCGACTTCGCCCGCCTGGGTGAGGAAGTGGACAACGTTCTAGCCGCTGGCGCCGACATCGTGCACTTCGATGTCATGGACAACCACTACGTGCCCAACCTCACCATCGGCCCGATGGTCTGCTCGGCGCTGCGCAAGTACGGCGTTACTGCACCCATCGACGTGCACCTGATGGTCTCGCCGGTTGATCGCATCATTGGCGACTTTATCGAAGCCGGCGCCACGTACATCACCTTCCACCCCGAAGCCAGTCAGCACATCGACCGCTCGTTGCAGTTGATCAAGGCGGGCGGCTGCAAGGCGGGCCTGGTGTTCAACCCTGCCACCTCGCTGGACAGCCTCAAGTACGTGATGGACAAGGTCGACATGATCCTGCTCATGAGCGTGAACCCAGGCTTTGGCGGGCAGAAGTTCATCCCCGGCACGCTGGACAAACTGCGCGAAGCCCGTGCCCTGATCGAAGCCTCTGGCCGCGACATTCGTCTGGAAATCGACGGCGGCGTGAATGTTCAGAACATTCGCGAAATCGCGGCGGCAGGTGCCGACACCTTTGTAGCCGGTTCGGCCATTTTCAACACACCGGACTACGCGGCCGTCATCGCCCAGATGCGCGCCGAACTGGCGCTCGCGCGCCCATGAGTGGCTTTGCGCAGGTGCTCGGCGGGCGCTTGCCGCGCCTGGTGATGTTCGACCTGGACGGCACCCTGATCGACTCGGTGCCCGACCTTGCCGCCGCCGTTGACCACATGCTTATTCAGCTCAACCGCCCGACAGCGGGCGCCGAGCAGGTTCGTACCTGGGTCGGCAACGGCGTGCGTGTGCTGGTGCGTCGCGCCCTGGCCGGCAACATCGACCACACAGCGGTGAGCGATGAAGAGACCGAGCAGGCGTTGGCGATTTTCATGGAGCTGTACGCCGACAACCACTCGCTGTCCAAGCTCTACCCAGGCGTGCGCGAAACGCTGAAATGGTTGAAAAGCCAAGGCATCGAGATGGCGCTGATCACCAACAAACCGGAGCGCTTTGTCGGTCCGCTGCTGGATGAAATGCGCATCGGCCGTTACTTCCGCTGGATCATTGGCGGCGACACGCTGCCTCAGCAAAAGCCCGATCCGGCTGCGCTGAATGTGGTCATGCAAATGGCCGAAGTGTCGCCGGGCGAAGCGGTGTTTGTTGGCGACTCGCGTAGCGATGTGCACGCCGCCAAAGCCGCCGGCGTGGTGTGTGTGGCGCTGAGTTATGGCTACAACCACGGCCGCCCGATTGCCGAGGAAGAACCGGCACTGGTGATCGACGATCTGCGCGAACTGCTGCCCGATTGCGCCGAATCGGCCGCTGAGATAATGTTGCCCGACGCCGTCAAATCCCCCCGCCAAAGAGATGCCATCGTGGTGGTCACCCGCAAACACTGGTTCGTCAAATCCGGGATGAAAATCCTCAAGGCCCTGGCCCGCTGGCGTTGGCGCGCCTGATCCGAGCCTGGCCGCAAGGCCTGCGTGTTTGCCATTACGACCCTAAACCTGAGCAAGACGGATGCGAGTACCCCAACAGGGCGCGCAGTGAGTAACTGCCGATAGCCCGAGCGGCTCGCCATCCCGGCCAGGTTTTTACCCTCAAGCCATGAGGCTGTTTACATGATCCGCGAAGAATTCCTGCGCCTGGCCGCTGACGGCTACAACCGCATTCCCCTTGCCTGTGAAACCCTGGCCGACTTCGACACACCGCTGTCGATCTACCTCAAGCTGGCCGACCAGCCCAACTCCTATTTGCTCGAGTCCGTACAGGGCGGCGAGAAGTGGGGGCGTTACTCGATCATCGGCCTGCCGTGCCGCACGGTGCTGCGAGTGCATGGCCATCACATCAGCGTGACCCACGACGGCGTCGAAATCGAAAGCCTGGAAAGCGAAGACCCGCTGGCCTTCGTCGAAACCTTCAAAGCCCGCTACAACGTGCCGACCATCGCTGGCCTGCCGCGCTTCAACGGCGGCCTCGTCGGTTACTTCGGTTACGACTGCGTGCGCTATGTGGAAAAACGCCTGGGCGCTTGTCCGAACCCGGACCCGATTGGCGTGCCGGACATTCTGCTGATGGTCTCCGACGCCGTGGTTGTGTTCGACAACCTGGCCGGCAAGATGCACGCGATTGTGCTGGCCGACCCAGCGCAAACCGATGCCTACGAAAACGGCCTGGCGCGTCTCGAAGAACTGCTGGAAAAACTGCGCCAGCCGATCACCCCGCGTCGTGGTCTGGACTTCACCAAAGAGTCGGGCATCGAGCCGAATTTCCGCTCCAGCTTTACCCGCGAGGATTACGAGCGCTCGGTCGACACCATCAAGGAATACATCCTGGCGGGCGACTGCATGCAGGTGGTGCCGTCTCAGCGTATGTCCATCGACTTCAAAGCCGCGCCCATCGACCTGTACCGGGCGCTGCGCTGCTTCAACCCGACGCCCTACATGTATTTCTTCAACTTCGGCGATTTCCATGTCGTCGGCAGTTCGCCGGAAGTGCTGGTGCGCGTTGAAGACAACCTGATCACCGTGCGCCCCATCGCCGGCACGCGTCCGCGCGGCGCCACCGAAGAGGCCGACCGCGCGCTGGAAGAAGACTTGCTGGCCGATGCCAAGGAAATTGCCGAGCACTTGATGCTGATCGACCTGGGACGTAACGACACCGGTCGGGTTTCCGAAATCGGCACGGTAAAACTCACCGAAAAAATGGTGATCGAGCGCTATTCCAATGTGATGCACATCGTCTCCAACGTCACCGGCCAGTTGAAGAGCGGGCTGACTGCCATGGATGCGCTGCGGGCGATTCTGCCAGCGGGTACGTTGTCCGGTGCGCCGAAAATTCGTGCCATGGAAATCATCGACGAACTGGAGCCGGTCAAGCGCGGCGTGTATGGCGGCGCGGTGGGTTACCTGGCCTGGAACGGCAACATGGACACCGCCATTGCCATTCGCACCGCCGTGATCAAAGACGGTGAGCTGCACGTGCAAGCCGGCGGCGGCATCGTCGCCGATTCGGTGCCGGCGCTGGAGTGGGAAGAAACCCTGAACAAGCGCCGCGCCATGTTCCGCGCGGTCGCCCTGGCTGAACAGACCGTCCCCACTTCGTCCACCACCACCACCGACGCCTAAGGAGCACTTGCCATGCTGTTAATGATCGACAACTACGACTCCTTTACCTACAACGTCGTGCAGTACCTGGGCGAGTTGGGCGCGGACGTGAAAGTGGTGCGCAACGATGAGCTCAGCGTGGCTGAAGTCGAAGCGTTGCAACCCGAACGCATCGTGGTATCGCCCGGCCCGT
The DNA here is from genome assembly GCF_979254655.1 of Pseudomonas sp. AC229. Classification (NCBI taxonomy): domain Bacteria; kingdom Pseudomonadati; phylum Pseudomonadota; class Gammaproteobacteria; order Pseudomonadales; family Pseudomonadaceae; genus Pseudomonas; species Pseudomonas sp. AC229. The sequence continues at coordinate 19,452 of NZ_CEEDHK010000011.1, read as the reverse complement.
GCACGCCGAGCGAAGCCGGTATTTCCATCGAAGCCATCGAGGACTTCGGCGGCAAGCTGCCGATTCTCGGTGTGTGCCTGGGCCACCAAAGCATCGGTCAGGCGTTCGGCGGCGACGTGGTGCGCGCCCGCCAGGTGATGCACGGCAAAACCAGCGCGGTGTACCACAACAACACCGGCGTCTTCGAAGGCCTGAACAACCCACTGACCGTCACCCGTTACCACTCGCTGGTGGTCAAGCTGGACACCTTGCCCGACTGCCTGGAAGTGACGGCCTGGACTCAACACGAGGACGGCTCGGTGGACGAAATCATGGGCCTGCGTCACAAAACCCTGAATATCGAAGGCGTGCAGTTCCACCCAGAGTCGATTCTGTCGGAGCAGGGCCACGAGCTGTTTGCCAACTTCCTCAAACAAAGCGGGGGCGTGCGCGCATGAACATCAAAGAAGCCCTCAACCGTGTGGTCGCTCAGCTCGACCTGACTACTGAGGAAATGCAGGACGTCATGCGTGAAATCATGACCGGGCAATGCACCGACGCGCAGATCGGTGCCTTCCTGATGGGCATGCGCATGAAGAGCGAAACCATCGACGAGATCGTTGGCGCCGTCGCGGTCATGCGCGAGCTGGCGGCGCACGTTGAATTGCCGACGCTTAAGCATGTGGTTGACGTAGTCGGCACCGGCGGCGATGGCGCCAACATTTTCAACGTCTCCACGGCCGCGGCGTTCGTCGTTGCAGCGGCCGGCGGCAAGGTGGCCAAGCATGGCAACCGCGCGGTATCGGGTAAAAGCGGCAGCGCTGACCTGCTCGAAGCGGCGGGCATTTATCTGGAACTGACGCCCGTGCAAGTGGCGCGCTGCATCGACAGCGTTGGCGTTGGCTTCATGTTCGCGCAGGTGCACCACAAGGCGATGAAATACGCCGCCGGCCCGCGCCGTGAAATGGGGCTGCGTACCTTGTTCAACATGCTCGGCCCTCTGACCAATCCGGCCGGCGTGAAGCATCAGGTGGTCGGTGTGTTCAGTCAGGAACTGTGCCGTCCGCTCGCCGAGGTGCTCAAGCGTCTGGGCAGTGAGCACATTCTGGTGGTGCATTCGCGTGATGGGCTGGACGAATTCAGCCTGGCCGCGCCCACCCATGTGGCCGAACTCAAAGACGGTCAGATCAGCGAATACGATGTACGTCCGGAAGATTTCGGCATTACCAGCCAAACGCTGATGGGGCTGGAAGTCGCCAGCCCGGCGGCGTCGCTGGAGCTGATCCGCGATGCCCTGGGGCGCCGTAAAACCGAGGCAGGCAGGAAAGCCGGCGACTTGATTGTGCTCAATGCCGGCGCGGCCCTGTATGCCGCCGATTTAGCGACTAGCCTGCATGAAGGGGTGCAGTTGGCCCACGACGCGCTGCACACCGGTTTGGCGCGGGAAAAAATGGAAGAGTTGGCGTCCTTTACGGCGGTGTTCCGCCAGGAGAATCAAGCGTGAGTGTGCCTACCGTCCTGGAAAAAATCCTGGCCCGTAAAGTTGAAGAAGTCGCCGCGCGCCGTGCCGTGGTGAGCCTTGCCGAGCTAGAGGAGCAAGCCCGGACCGCCGATGCGCCGCGCGGTTTCGCGGCGGCCTTGCTGGATGCAACCAAGCGCAAAGAACCCGGCGTAATTGCCGAAATCAAAAAAGCGTCGCCGAGCAAAGGCGTGCTGCGCGAAGACTTCGACCCGGTGGCCATCGCCCAGAGTTACGAAGCGGGCGGCGCGGCGTGCTTGTCGGTGCTCACCGATATCGACTTCTTCCAGGGCGCCGATCATTACCTGCAGCAAGCCCGCGCGGCCTGTGGCCTGCCGGTGATTCGCAAAGATTTCATGATCGACCCATATCAGATTGTCGAAGCGCGCGCGCTGGGGGCGGATTGCATCCTGCTGATCGTCTCGGCGCTGGATGATGTGCGCATGGCCGAGCTGGCGGCGGTAGCCAAGTCGGTCAACCTCGACATTCTGGTGGAAGTGCACGACAGCGAAGAACTCGACCGCGCGCTGAAGGTGCTCGATACGCCACTGGTGGGTATCAACAACCGCAACCTGCACACCTTCGAAGTTAGCCTGGAAACCACGCTGGATCTGCTGCCGCGCATTCCGCGTGACCGCATGGTGGTAACCGAGAGCGGCATTCTGAATCGCGCCGACGTGGAGCTGATGGAAATCAGCAACGTGTACGGCTTCCTGGTAGGCGAGGCGTTTATGCGCGCGGCCAATCCGGGCCAGGAATTGCAGCGTTTGTTCTTCCCGGAGCGTAAGGGGCCGGTCAGCATCGATTGATTGGGTGCTTTTGTGCGTGCGGCTTTAGCCGCGATGCGGTTGAAGTCAAAAGCATCGCAGCTAAAGCCGCTCCCACAGACATAAAAACCGGACAATAAAAAGGCCAGCTCGCAGCTGGCCTTTTTATTGTCCGTTTTTTTATCCGAGCCTTATGGGCTTAGCGGGTGCCGAACACCACCATGGTTTTACCTTTGACGTTGACCAGGCCTTGTTCTTCAAGCGCCTTGAGGACACGTCCGACCATTTCCCGCGAGCAACCGACGATGCGACCGATTTCCTGACGGGTGATTTTAATCTGCATACCGTCGGGGTGAGTCATGGCGTCAGGCTGTTTGCACAGGTCCAGCAACGTGCGTGCAACGCGGCCAGTGACGTCAAGAAACGCCAGGTCGCCCACTTTGCGGGTGGTGTTGCGCAGACGCTCAGCCATTTGGCTGCCGAGGGCGTAGAGGATGTCTGGGTCTTGCTGGGTCAGTTCGCGGAATTTGGCGTAGCTCAGTTCAGCCACTTCGCATTCGGTTTTCGCTCGCACCCAAGCGCTGCGTTCTTTCTCGATGCCGTCTTTTTCAAACAGGCCCATTTCGCCGAAGAAGTCGCCCGAGTTGAGATAGGCGATGATCATTTCGCGACCGTCATCATCCTCGATAAGAATGGTGACCGAGCCTTTAACAATAAAGAACAACGTCTCGCCGCGATCGCCTGCGTAGATGATGGTGCTTTTGGCGGTGTAACGACGGCGATGACAATGCGCGAGCAGTTTGTCGATGTTCTTGATTTTTGGTGTGAGAGTTATAGCTACCATGCCCTAGCCCCGAAGAAAAATAAGATGCAACCCTTTGTCTAGCAGCAATTTTTTTATAAGTTATTCGAGCAAGTGTGCCAGTAAATTGTCGCCAGCTTAACAGACACTCATGGCCGTTGATCGGTTTTGAGACGTGGCTAACAGTGGCAGCTATCTATCAGCGTTTCTGGCTTGAACTAGTTGGTCTATGAGCTTGTGATAAGCTCCCGTCCCTTTTAACAGCGGAGGCGTGGCAATGAAAGCGCGGATTCAGTGGGCTGGCGAAGCTCTTTTCCTCGGTGAGTCTGGCAGCGGCCATGTTGTTGTCATGGACGGCCCGCCCGAGAGCGGCGGACGCAACCTGGGCGTGCGTCCCATGGAGATGGTGCTCATCGGCTTAGGCGGCTGCACCAACTACGACGTCGTCAGCATCCTGAAGAAATCCCGACAACCGGTTGAAAGCTGCGAGGCGTTTCTTGAAGCCGAACGCGCGAGCGAAGAGCCCAAAGTGTTCACCAAAATTCACGTGCACTTTGTGGTGAAGGGCCGCGGTTTGAAGGAAGCGCAGGTCAAGCGCGCGGTTGAACTCTCCGCTGAAAAATACTGCTCGGCCTCGATCATGCTCAGCCGCGGTGGCGTGGAAATTACCCACGACTACGAAATCATCGAACTGGGCTGAAACGCGACACCGAGCGTTCACACAACCAGCGCACACTGGTCCGCATTGCGCGGGTCACACGGTGCTGGCAGCCGGTAACCGACCTCTGCATAATGGCGCCCCTTTTTCCGGGGCGTCGTCTATTGGAAACGGCGCCGCGCACCCATACCCAAAATCGCCAAAGCGAAGAGGTGTTAACCGTCCTACGCAGCTGTGTCGTTCACAACTGACGGGCATGCTCGATCACGCGGCCACGCCGCATCGTTAAAAAGAGAGTTCCTAACGGTGAAAAGCAAACTCAAGCTCCACGGGTTCAATAACCTGACGAAGACCTTGAGCTTCAACATTTATGACATCTGCTACGCGGAAACGCCGGAAGACCAGCAGGCCTACGTTCAGTACATCAATACCGAGTACGACGCAGCGCGGCTGACGCAGATTCTCACGGATGTTGTCGACATTATTGGTGCCAATATCCTCAACATCGCCCGCCAGGATTACGATCCGCAAGGCGCGAGCGTGACCATTCTGATCTCCGAGCAACCGGTTACCCCGACTGACAGCCAGATCGAGGAATCCCCCGGCCCGCTGCCCGATACCATCCTTGCGCACTTGGATAAAAGCCACATTACCGTGCACACCTACCCGGAAATTCATCCGGTAGATGGCATCGCGACGTTCCGTGTGGACATCGACGTGTCGACCTGCGGCGTAATTTCACCGCTCAAGGCGCTCAATTACCTGATTCACCAGTTCGACTCCGACATCGTCACCGTCGACTACCGCGTCCGCGGCTTTACCCGCGACGTGCAGGGCAAGAAGCACTTCATCGACCACGAGATCAACTCGATCCAGAACTACCTCTCGGACGACACGCAAGCGGCCTATCAAATGACCGACGTGAACGTGTACCAAGAGAACCTGTTCCACACCAAGATGCTGCTCAAAGAGTTCGAGCTGGATAACTACCTGTTTGGCGACGCCACGCAGAACCTGTCGGCCGAACAGCGCGAGACGGTTACCAAGCGGGTCAAGCACGAGATGCTAGAGATCTTCTACGCCAGGAACATGGTGGGCTAAGCGAACGGCTGCGCGTCGGCGGGGCTGCGTTAAAAACGTTTTTTGACTGCTCATGGGCTACAGCCCACTGCGCTTCAAAAAACGTTTTTGCCCGGGCCGTCTTGGCCTTGCCCCGTTCTAGTTCGCTCGTTCTGGATTTGCATGAGTCGCTGAGATCGAAAGGTCAAAAACAGACAAAAGAAAAGGCCGTTCAGTGAACGGCCTTTTTTATGCTGCAGGAAATTAGATCCGATACGTACTTTTGGTCATCACCTTCGACAACACGCTCATCCCGAACTTCACCGGCGCCGGAAACCGGAAGCCACCGGCATCCAGGGCGCTGGCCGAATGCTGCGCTTCGTCGGTGAGCATTTGCTCCAGAATCGCCCGCGACTTTTCGTCTTCGGCGGGAATCTGCGTCAGGTGCTCGTCCAGATGCTTGCACACCTGATCTTCAGTGGCGGCGACAAAGCCGAGGCTGACTTTGTCGCTGATCAAGCCGGCAACCGCGCCAACACCAAACGACAAACCGTAGAACACCGGATTGAGAATGCTGGTGTGGCTGCCGAGTTCGCGGATGCGTTGTTCGCACCAGGCGAGATGGTCGATCTCTTCTTCGGCGGCGTGCTCCATGGCTTTGCGTACATGGGGCAACTTGGCGGTCAGCGCCTGGCCCTGGTACAGCGCCTGGGCGCATACCTCGCCGGTGTGGTTGACGCGCATCAGGCCGGCAACGTGGCGGGTGTCGTCGCGGCTCAGCTCGGTGTCCGGCTGGTTCAGGCCGGGCGAGGGGCGATACGGATGGCCGCTAAACGGCAGCAACGTGCGCAGCGCGGCGTCGGCTTGCAGCAACAGGCGGTCGACGGGGGAGTAGTGGCGTTCGGTAGTCATAGGATTACCTCCGGAAAAGTCTGCGGGCAGTTTACTCCAATTCCTCTGCTAGACGGGCGGCTGGCAAGGCGCGCCGTCTTACTTAGGGCAGTTCGCGGAGCACGCGGAAACCTAGAGCATAGTCGTCGGTGCCCGGCTGCTTCAGGTCACGGAAGCTACTGCGCAGATACGTGGGCCCGCTGTTCCACGCGCCGCCACGGACCACGCGGGGGCTTTGGTCCAGCGGCCCGGCAACCTGTTGCTCGCTGCCATCAAAAGGTGTGACAAACCGCGAGGCCGTCCATTCCCACACATTGCCGGCCGTGTCGTACAGGCCGAAGGCGTTGGGCGCGAACTGGCCGACCTGGCTGGTTTTGTATTGCTCAGAACGCGGCGAACCGCAGCCCCGGCAATGGGCGCGCGGTTGGTCTTCCGGGCTGTCGAGCTGCTCGCCCCACCAGTAAAACGTGCTGCTGCCACCTCGGGCCGCGTATTCCCATTCGGCTTCGGTGGGCAAGCGATAGCGGTGTCCGGTGCTTTTCGACAGCCATTGCAGGTAACTCTGCACATCAAACCAGGACACGTGAATCACCGGCCGCTGGTCAGACAAGCCCCACCCCTCGTTGTCTGGCAGCGCTTTGCCGGTCGCGCTGGCGTAGCGCTGCCAATCGGCGAAGGTCAGCTCGAAGCGGCCGATGGCGAAGGGTTTATCAATGGTGATCGACTGCGCAGGGTGCTCGTTGTAGTTGCCGCGCCCACTGCTGTCGCCGAATACGAATTGGCCCGCCGGCACCACAACCAGCTCTGGCCCGGGTTCGTTGTTGGCAAGGATGTCGTGAAACGCTTCAACGGCATGAGCGTGACCGGCGACCAGCGCCGCCAGCCCAAATAGGAAACGGCGCATCAGCCCGGCGGCCAGGCCAGTTGGCGTTTGCCCAACACATGCATGTGGATGTGGAAGACGGTTTGCCCGCCATCTTCGTTGCAGTTCATCACCACGCGAAAGCCTTGCTCGCAGCCCTGTTCTTTGGCCAGGCGCTGGGCGGTGAACAGCATATGGCCGGTCAGGGCGCTGTCGTCTTCGGTGAGGTGATTGAGCGTGGCGATGTGTTTTTTCGGAATCACCAGAAAATGCACGGGCGCTTGCGGGCCAATATCGTGAAACGCGACAACATGGTCGTCTTCATAGAGCTTGCGCGCGGGAATGTCCCCGGCGACGATCTTGCAGAACAGACAGTCCACGGACAGGTCTCCAGCTGGCGATAGGAAGCCGGAGTTTAACCAGGCCGGTGCGGCACCGCGAGTGCGCGTGCGGCGGGCAACGATAGGGAGCAGGTGTGAAGAACGATATCCATGACTTGGGGCTGGTGCTTGATTCCAAGGTGAAGCTGGTGGTGATCGAGTCCTGGGACGAGCAGCGTGTGATGGAAACCCTCACCAGCCTGGCGGTGAAACGCGGGCTGGGCTTGTTCACCTGGGCGGTCACCGAGGGCATGCAGAAGCTTGGCTTTGGCGGCGACCCGCAGGGTGACGCGCCGAGCTTCGAGCCGGAAGCGGCCCTGCGCCTGATCAAGCACGACCCCATGCCCAATCTTTACGTGCTGTGCGACCTGCATCCCTTTATGGAGGACAACCCCAAGTTGGTGCGGCTGCTTAAAGAAATTGCCATGGCCGAGGGCGCGCACAAACCCACGGTGGTGTTGGTGTCTCACGCCTTGAAGTTGCCACCGGAAGTTCAGCGCTACGCAGCGCGCTTCAGCCTGGCGTTGCCATCGGAAGACGAGTTGCTGGCCATCGTGCGCGAGGAGGCGGGCCGCTGGAGCGAGCGCAACCGTGGTGCCCGCGTGCGTACTGATAACCGCACGTTGCAGCAGGTGGTGAAAAACCTTCGCGGCATGAGTCACGCCGAAGCGCGGGTGCTGGCGCGCGGGGTTATCTGCAATGACGGCGCGATCACTCAGGAAGACCTGCCAGAGCTGAACAAAACCAAATTCAAACTGCTCGACCTCGAAGGCGTACTCAGTTTCGAGCACGACACCGCGCGCTTCGCCGAAGTCGGCGGCTTGCTCAATCTCAAGCGCTGGTTGGCTGAGCGGCAGGACATTTTTCTCGCCGGCAAGGCCGCCGATTTGCCCAAGGGCATGCTGCTGGTCGGGGTACAAGGCGGCGGTAAAAGCCTGGCGGCCAAAGCGGTTGCCGGGCTGTGGGGGTTGCCGTTGCTGCGTTTGGACTTCGCCTGCCTGTACAACAAATTCTTCGGGGAAACCGAGCGCAACCTGCGCGAAGCGCTGCGCCTGGCCGAGCAGATGGCGCCATGCGTGCTGTGGATGGATGAAGTGGAGAAAGGCCTGGCTAGCGGTGATCAGGACGGCGGCGTCAGCCAACGCGTGCTCGGCACCTTGCTGACCTGGATGGCCGAACGCAAAGCGCCTGTGTTTATGGTCGCGACCGCCAATGCCATCGACCGCCTGCCGCCAGAGTTGGTGCGCAAGGGACGTTTCGACGAGCTATTTTTCGTCGACCTGCCCGACGCGGAGACCCGTGCCGACATTTTCCGCATCCACCTGCTGCGTCGCGAGCTGGACCCTAACGCCTTCGACTTGCCGCAACTGGCGACCGTGAGCGACGGGTTTACTGGCGCGGAAATCGAGCAAGTGGTGGTCAGTGCGCTGTACGCCGGCCAGGCACAGCAACAGGCGGTCGACCAGGCTTTGCTGCTGCGTAACATCAGCAGCACGGCGCCGTTGTCGGTGGTGATGGCCGAAGACCTGGCGGCGCTTCGCGCGTGGGCGTCGGGGCGTACGGTTTCAGCGGGTTAAGGCTGGCGACTGAAGCGCTTGTTGACCACGCCGGCCAGCTTGCGCACCAGCCAGCGCGGGGCGAATCGTGAGCTTCTGGCGATCAGTCGGTTGCGCCAGCCGGGAATGATCAACGCGCGGTTTTTCTCCAGCGCCCGCACGGTGTAGAGCGCCAATTCCTCTGGGCTCATCATCAACTTGCTGTTCGCCAGCTTGCTGACCTCCATGTTGGCGTCGCGAAAAAACGCGGTGCGCGTGGGGCCGGGGCAGAGCACCGATACCTTAATGCCGCGTCCTTTCATTTCCTCACGCAGGCCTTCGGAAAAGTGCAGCACGAACGCCTTGCTGGCGTAGTAACTGCTCATCCAGGGGCCAGGCTGAAATGCGGCGATCGACGCCACGTTCAGAATTTGCCCACCGCCTAGCGCGGCCATGCTGTTGCCGAGGGCGTGGCTGAGGCGGGTGAGGGCCAGCACGTTAACTTCTAGCTGCTGCTGTTCGCGGCCCCAATCGCTGTCCAGGAATGGGCCTGATGTGCCGAGGCCGGCGTTGTTGACCAAAAGGTCGATAGGCAGCTCGCCCTGTTCCAGTTCAAGGATCAGGCCGGTGAGTTGGGTGGGGTGGGCGAGGTTGCAGGTGCGAAACAGCACCTCGACGCCGAAGCGCTGAGTGAACTCACAGGCGACGCTTTCAAGTACGTCGCGCTGGCGGGCCACCAGAATCAGGTTCCGACCGCGTCTGGCCAGGGCTTCCGCCAAGGCCAGACCGATGCCGCTGGAGGCCCCGGTTACCAATGCATAACGGGGCATAACGTTCTCCGCGCGGCGAGTGGGATGTGCAACGGTGCGTGCTTACTCTTCGCCAGACTCAGCGTCTTCGGCTGGCTCGACCGGTACTTCGACCGGCTCGGCAGGTTCGGCGTAATCGGCAGACGGCTCGGCGCTTTCTTCGCTGTCTTCGTCGGAGTAAGGCTGCGCGTAGCTGGAATCCTCAGTGCCCTGGATATAGCTCTGGTACTGCGGAATGGCAATCGCGGCCAGGATGCCGATCACCACTGGCAGTATCAGCATTGACCACGCCATAACCACCACGCCTTTGCTGTTAGGCGGAGGCGGGGAGCCGTAGCGGTTGGCGCCAGGCGTGCCCGGCAAAATAAGCATGAGCAACGGGAAAACGCTGCCGACAATCGGGACCAGCAGCAGCAAGAGCAACCAGGCGGACCAGCCCAGGTCGTGCAAGCGTTTGGCGCCGAAACCGACGCTGACCACCATCAAGGCGATCCAGCCGATCACCATCAGGCCGATGGCGAGCACTTGCGAGATCATCATGGCGCCGGCGAAGACGAGGCCGAGCACCGGCAGAGCCAGCAAGGTCAGGCCCATGCTCCAGCCCAGATAGCGCACGCGGCCGATTCGCCCTTCGATGCCGAACAGGTTCAGCTCGCAATACTCCGGCAGGGTTTCGCCCACCTGAGCCTGCGGCGTGGCGTAAGGCGACGCGGTGGCAACGGCTGCTGCGCCCACGCTCGGCGCTGGCACAACGGGAGCGGTTTCGGCCAGTTGGGTCTGACGGGCAACGTATTTGTCGATCACGATGCCGCACGCGCTGCACTCGATGGCCTTGGCTTGCTCATGGCCACACTTGGGGCAGGTCATGCGCGTGGTTTCTTCGGTGGGCTCGGCAGGCGTGGTGCGGTGGTCGTCGGTTTCCACCAGGCTGAGGCTGGAAGCCAGGTCAGCCTCTTTGTAAACCTTGGCGCCTGCGTTCTGCAGCGCCGTGACGTATTTGTCCGCTTCGGCTTCGGTGAGGTCGCGTTTGAGCGCCACCGGGTTGCCGGTGAATAGCGCGTCAATTTTGTCGCGGTCGCTCTTGAACAGGCGGGCCAGGTTGTCTTTGACGGCATCCAATGCCGCCGCCGGCATCAGTTCGCCGGTGAACACGATTTTGAAGCGTGGATCGGTCATTCGTACGTCCCTGTCAGCACTAGAGATGAAGTGGGCACAGCGTACTGGCCCGAGTGAGGTTCAGACAAGCGCGCGCGTGATGCGCATCACGCTTCAGCCCATGTTTTCTGGCAACCAGCGCCCCACGAAGCGGTTATTGCGCAGCAGACGCAGGGCGCTGAAGTCGTCCATGAGGCCTTCGCTGAGTTGCGGACGCAGGAACACCCAGTCGTCGACGTGCAGGTCTGTGGCCCGCGAGCCGTTCACCCGCTCTTGGTTGGCGCTGCGACCGAACAAACTGTCGTAGCTCAGCCCGGCGGGGGCGACCGGTTCGGCCGGCCAGCGACCGCCGTATAAGTAGTAGGCCTGTTGGCGGTTGCGGTCCCAGGTCTGCAGCGCAGTTTGCATACCGCTCAAATAGGGCAATTCGCCGGCCTGCGCTTTGAGCACCGGGGTGGCGATCCACAGGGCGGGCGTGTGACCGCTGAGCAAGTCGGTGTCGAACTCGCTGGGTTTCAGCAAGGCCGAACCGACGGCCACCTCGTTCAGCGGCGTATCGCCGCGCGCGTGCAGCGCGTACGTCAGGCTGCCGCCGCCATTGAGCAAGGGCTGAGCGGGCCAGAGGTCGGTGAAGGTTTGCGCGGCGGCGAGAAAGGCGCGGTAGCGGGCATTGCTGTCGGCGAACGCGCGGTCGCGGCCGACCCACGGCGGCGAGTGCGCGACGTGGGCGTCATAGCCCATTAGGCCGCGTAGGCGTAAGTCAGCATGATGGGTGCGCAGCCTAGCGAGCGCCTCGCCTAGTGCCTGCGGGGTCGAGAAGCCGCCGCGCGCCAGGCCGATGTCGATTTCCAAAGCGACTTGCAGTGGTTGCTTGAGGGCCGCAGCCAGGTCGGCGTATTGCTGCAGACGCTGCGGCGTGTCGATGAGCCAGGTGACTTGGCGCGTCGGCTCGAAGGACGAGGCGGCGTCCGGTTGCTGATATAAGCTCAATGCCGCACTCACCGGCAGTGGCTTGCCGACGAGCAAGTCGGCATCAGCAAACAACCGAGCCAGGCCATTGAGCTGCGGCTGGTGGAAGACCATAAAGCGCCGCGTGGCGAGTTTTTGCGCGAGATAGCCGAGCAAGCCATCGCTGGCCAGTGACTTGGCGACCAGACGCAATGGCAGCGCCGGGCCTAGCCGCTGGGCCAGCAACTCGGCGTTGGCGTCCAGGCGTTGCATGTCGACCACCAACTGCGGCACGCCGCCGCCGTCCTGTTTCAGCAGGCGGTTGAGCGTGGCGAAGTAGTCGTCGTAAGGGCGGCCGTTGTCGCCTGGACGCGCGGCCCAGGCCCCCAGCAGGCCCAGTGCGCCCAGGCCCAGCAGGTGGCGACGGTTCATCGCGGCCAGCGCTGACCCAGTTGCACGGTGCGTTGCTGGGCGGCGCGGTATTCGCTGTCCAGGCGCTGAATCAGCTCAGCGACGCTGGGCAGGTCGTTGATGTCGCCCACGCCTTGGCCGGCCGACCACACGGTTTTCCAGGCTTTGGCTTCGTCGTTGATGGGTTTGAGCTTTTCGCCGTAGTTCACCGCGCCCTTGTCTTGCAGCTTGGCCAGGTCAAAGCCGCCTTGCTCCAGGCTCTGGCGCATAAAGCTGGCGGGCACGCCAGAGACAGCGGGCGTGTGCACGATGTCGGCAGCTTTGGCGCCGAGGATCATGTCTTTGTAGGCCTGCGGCGCGTCGTTTTCCTTAACGGCGATCATGCGGGTGCCGAGGTAAGCGAGGTCGGCCCCGAGCATTTGCGCGGCCAGAATTTCATGGCCGTGGTTGAGGCAGCCGGCCAGCAGCACGGTTTTGTCGAAGAACTGGCGAATTTCTGCGACCAGGGCAAAGGGACTCCACGTTCCGGCATGACCGCCGGCGCCAGCCGCGACGGCAATCAGACCATCGACGCCGGCCTCGGCGGCTTTCTCGGCATGGCGGCGGGTGGTGACGTCGTGGAATACCAGACCGCCGTAGCTGTGCACCGCGTCGACCACTTCTTTTACTGCACCGAGGCTGGTGATGACGATGGGCACGCGCTGCTCCACGCAGATGGCCAGATCGGCCTGCAGGCGCGGGTTGGTGTTGTGCACGATGAGGTTGACGGCGTAAGGCGCGGCGTCGCTGCTCAAGCCTGCGTTAATCTCGTCCAGCCAGGCTTTGAAACCGCTGCTCTCGCGTTGATTCAGCGCGGGGAAGCTGCCAACGATGCCGTTGTTACAGCACGCCAATACCAGTTGCGGGTTGGAGACCAGAAACATTGGTGCAGCAACTACCGGTAAACGTAGGCGTTGTTCGAGCAGGGCGGGCAAAGACATGGGCGTTCTCCAAATCGGTCGCATGGGTGCTGCGGCAGCAGCGGTGGCAGTTACAACGGAGGCAGTTAGAACGGACGCACGACCACCAGAATGACGATAGCCAGCAAGGCCAGCACCGGCGCTTCGTTAAACCACCGATAAAACACGTGGCTGCGGCTTTGCTGCCCGGCAGCGAAGCGTTTGCGCATGGCGCCGCACAGATGGTGATAGCCGATCAGCGCCACCACCAGGGTCAGCTTGGCGTGCATCCAGCCTTGGCTGAGCAGGCTGGGATTGAGCCACAGCAGCCAAATGCCAAGGCCAACGGTGGCGAGCATGGAGGGCGTCATGATGCCGCGATAAAGCTTGCGCTCCATCACGCAGAAGCGTTCTTTGCTGACGTTGTCTTCGCTCATGGCGTGATAGACGAACAGGCGGGGAAGGTAGAACAGCCCGGCGAACCAACAAACCATGGCGATGATGTGAAAGGCCTTGACCCAAAGGTAGAGCATTCGGGGTTTCCTGAGCGGAGGAAGGAAGCGGCGGTTGAGCGCCTGAATTGGCCGTATTAAACAGGTTATCCCGGTCATACGTCACCAAGGCGGTTGGCCGTTGACGGATGCAGCCGTATCATCGGCAGCTTTCCCCGACTCGGGGAGGACTGCAGCGCTGTTGCGCAGTGGGCATTCAGTTTTACAGGGGGTTCGTGATGGTCAAGGTCGGTATCGTCGGCGGCACAGGCTACACCGGGGTCGAGTTGTTGCGCCTGTTGGCACAGCATCCACAGGCTGAGGTGGTGGTCATCACCTCGCGCTCGGAAGCGGGCACCCGCGTCGATGAGATGTACCCGAACCTGCGCGGTCATTACGACAACCTCAGCTTTACCGTTCCGGACCCCGCCACCCTGGGTGCGTGCGATGTGGTGTTCTTCGCCACCCCGCACGGCGTCGCCCATGCCCTGGCCGGCGAATTGCTGGCGGCAGGCACCAAGGTGATCGACCTGTCGGCTGACTTCCGTTTGCAAGATGCCGAGGAGTGGGCCAAGTGGTACGGCCAGCCCCACGGCGCGCCGGATCTGTTGGGCGAAGCGGTGTACGGGCTACCGGAAGTGAACCGTGAGCAAATCAAAACAGCTCGCCTGATCGCAGTGCCCGGCTGCTACCCGACCGCCACACAGCTGGGTTTTCTTCCCTTGCTGGAAGCCGGTTTGGCCGATAACAGCCGCTTGATCGCTGACTGCAAATCCGGTGTTAGCGGTGCCGGACGCGGCGCGAAAGTGGGCTCGCTATTCTGCGAAGCCGGCGAAAGCATGATGGCGTATTCGGTAAAAGGTCATCGCCATCTGCCGGAAATCAGCCAAGGCCTGCGGCGCGCTGCGGGCGGTGAAGTGGGCCTGACCTTCGTGCCGCACCTGACGCCGATGATTCGCGGCATCCACTCCACGCTGTACGCCACGGTGACGGATAAGTCCGTCAATCTGCAGGAATTGTTTGAAAAGCGGTACGCCAACGAGCCGTTTGTGGATGTGATGCCGGCCGGTAGCCACCCGGAAACGCGCAGCGTACGCGGTGCTAACGTCTGCCGTATCGCAGTGCACCGCCCACAAGGTGGTGACTTGGTGGTGGTGCTGTCGGTGATCGACAACCTGGTCAAAGGCGCGTCGGGCCAGGCCGTACAGAACATGAACATTCTGTTTGGGCTGGACGAGCGTTTGGGCCTGTCCCACGCTGCGTTGCTGCCGTAATAGACCAAGCGACCGAGCGGCATGCAGCTGGCGGTCGCCGTTCAATAGTTGACCATTTTGGTAGGGGAAGCGGATAATGCTCGCGTCCCCAAGTAACACGTCGGCCACTGGCCGGGAGAAAGACAGCATGAGCGTCGAATCCTTCACCCCCACTCCGCTGCAATTCACGCACGGCGCGGCGAACAAGGTCAAAAACCTGGTCGATGAGGAAGGCAATCCACGTCTGAAATTGCGTGTGTTCGTCACCGGTGGCGGTTGCTCCGGCTTCCAATACGGCTTCACCTTCGATGAAGAAGTTGCCGATGACGACACCATCGTTGAGCGCGAAGGCGTAAGCCTGGTGGTCGATCCGATGAGCTTCCAGTACCTGGCAGGTGCGGAAGTTGATTATCAGGAAGGCCTGGAAGGTTCGCGTTTCGTGATCAAGAACCCGAACGCAACGACCACGTGCGGCTGCGGATCTTCCTTCTCGATCTGAGTAATGGTTGCTACAACGACGCCGCGCGATTGCGCGGCGTTTTCGTTTCTGCAATTAGGCCGGGTAAATGGCGCCTAGCACCCGCAGGCCTTTGGCTCCGGTGACGCTTGGGCGATTGCTGGGAGTGTTTTCCAGGCAGCAATGGGCAAGCCAGGCGAATGCCATGGCCTCTACCCAGTCGGCTGGCACGCCGTGCTCATCCGTGCTCTGCACGCTGCAGCCCGGCAGCAATTCGCCGAGGCGTTTCATCAACGTAAGGTTGCGGGCCCCTCCGCCGCAGACCAGAAGCCGTTCCGTATTCTGCTGGACATTGGTCAGCGCGCCGACGATGCTCTGTGCCGTCATCTCTAGCAGCGTGGCCTGCACATCCGCCGGGCTGATGGTTGGGCGCTCGCTCAGGTGTTGGTCCAGCCACGGCAGGTTGAATAGCTCACGCCCGGTGCTCTTTGGGCCTTTGGTCGTGAAGAACGGGTCGCTCAAGAGCGCACCGAGTAGCGCGTCAGACACCGTGCCGCTTGCTGCCCAATCGCCATTGCGGTCGTAACTTACGCCCTGGTGACGACTAATCCAGGCGTCCATCAGCACGTTTCCAGGGCCAGAGTCGAAGCCGTGCACCGGCTGCTGCGGATCAAGCAGGCTGAGGTTGCTGAAGCCGCCGACGTTGAGGATGGCCTGACGGCTGAGCCCGTCGCTGAACAGCGCATCGTGGAACGCGGGAACCAAAGGCGCGCCTTGGCCGCCGGCGGCGACGTCGCGCCGGCGGAAATCGGCGACGACGGTGATGCCGGTCAGCTCGGTGAGAAGTGCCGGGTTGCCGATCTGAATGGTGAAGCCGCGCGCGGGTTCATGCCGAACCGTTTGGCCGTGGCTGCCGATGGCGCGGATATCGTTTGGTGTGAGTTGCTGTTCGTTAAGCATCGCGTGGATGCCGTCAGCTGCGAGATGCGCCCACTGGTTTTCGGCGACTGCGCTTCGGGCCAACTCGTCCGGGCCGGCGCTGCAAAGCGTTAGCAAGTCGGCACGCAGGTTGTCCGGCATGGGCAGGTAGCGAGTGGCGAGAAGGGTAGTGGTGTCGCTTTGGTCGATCAGAGCGATGTCCAGCCCATCGAGGCTGGTTCCGGACATCACTCCTATATAGCGCGGCACGGCTTAACGCTTGTTCAAGGCCAGCATGGTGGCCTTTTCTTGATCCATCTGCGCCATCAGCGGTTTGCTCATTTGCATGAAGCGCGCTTTATCTGGGCCGGAAATCGGGTCTGCCATGGCCAGCTTCTGGCTCAGTGGGTCGACGTGCTGGCCATTGACCTGAAATTCATAGTGTAGGTGCGGGCCGGTCGACAGGCCGGTGGTGCCGATATAGCCGATTACTTGCCCTTGCTTGACCATGCTGCCGGTTTTGATGCCTTTGGCGAAGCCCTGCATATGGCCGTACAGCGTGGTGTAAGTTTTGTTGTGCTGAATGATGATGGTGTTGCCGTAACCACCACGGCGGCCCGCCAGCTGCACGCGACCGTCGCCGGCTGCTTTGATGGGCGTGCCTCTCGGAGCGGCGTAATCCACGCCTTTGTGGGCGCGAATCTTGTTCAGAATCGGATGGAACCGACCCATCGAAAAACGCGAGCTGATGCGGGCGAAGTCCACCGGCGTGCGGATAAACGCCTTGCGCATACTGTTGCCGTCAGCTGTGTAGTAGCTGGTGGAGCCTTGTTTGCTGGTGTAACGGACCGCGGTGAAAGGTTTGCCACGGTTTACGAAGCGAGCGGCGAGGATGTTGCCGTCGCCGACCTTCTTGTCATTCACCACCTTCTGCTCGTAGATCACTTCGAATTCGTCGCCTTCACGAAGGTCTTGCGCGAAATCGATGTCGTAGCCGAACACGTTCGCCAAATCCATCGTCATGTTATGCGACAGGCCGGCGCGCTTGGCCGATACGAAAAGAGAGCTGTCGATGACGCCATGCGCGTAGGCGGTGCGGATAGTGGGCTTGGTCAGCTCGCGTTTGAACTCAAAGCCTTTGTCGGTTTTTGCCAGCGTGATCGTTTCCAGGTCGCTGAGTTTGCTTTGCAGGTGCTGCAAGCCGCCGTCTTGGGTGAGCTTGACCTCAAGCACCTGGCCGATCTTTAGCTGGCCGAAACGCTTGGCGTCGTTGCTGCTGCTCAGCGCTTCGTGGAGGTGAGCGGGTGTCAGGCCAGCCTTCTGGAAAACGGTCGATAGGGTGTCCCCGTTCGCCACGGTGATGAGCTTGGTGTAGGGATCTACCGGCGCGGCCACTGCAACTGGAGCTTGCTGCCTTTCTGCAGGCTGCTCGGCTTGTTGTGTCTCGGAGTTCTGTGGGTCAACTTGAGCAAAAGGCGACGCCGACGTCTCGCCTGGCAGGCGTGGCTGCTGTTCGCTTGGATTGGTTTCAAGCTGTTCACTAGCGTTGAGGTCGAGATTAAGCGTGGTTTTTTTTGCTTCAACTTCTCGAGAGGGAAACACCAGCAATGCAAGGCTTAGAAGGGCGGCAATGCCGCTGGCCGCAAGCAGATGACTTTTTGGATACGGCGGAGGCGCTTTAGAAATAGAGGTCATAAGGTGATTTTGACTTTGAAAAGATGAAAAGAAGAGATGAAGAAAATCATGAATATGAAATAACTGTATAAAATATAACCAAAATCACCCCGAGGCAAGCCTACGGTTTTCTGGGTTTTAGCGTAGGAATAAGCGGCAGGCACAAACTTGTAATTAGTTGGTGATCTTGTATGGTTGGTTCCCTTCGAAAATCAGGTGGTAGCGGGGCGGGTATGAAGTCGGTTGAAGAGCAGCTGGCGCTGATCAAGCGCGGTGCAGAAGAGGTGTTGGTCGAGGCTGAGTTGGTCGAGAAACTGAAGCGCGGTCAGCCGCTGCGCATTAAGGCTGGTTTCGACCCGACCGCGCCGGACCTGCACCTTGGCCATACCGTGCTTATTAATAAGCTGCGCCAGTTTCAAGAGTTGGGGCATCAGGTTGTGTTCCTCATTGGCGACTTCACCGGCATGATTGGTGACCCCAGCGGCAAGAGCGCCACTCGTCCACCGCTCACCCGTGAGCAAGTGCTGGATAACGCTGAAACCTACAAGGCTCAGGTCTTCAAGATTCTTGATCCGGCAAAAACCGAGGTGGCGTTAAACTCCACCTGGATGGATCAGTTGACCCCGGCCGACTTCATCCGCCTTGCTTCGCAATACACCGTGGCGCGGATGCTTGAGCGTGATGACTTCAGTAAGCGTTACACCGCAAATCAGCCGATTGCGATTCACGAGTTTCTTTATCCGCTGGTCCAGGGTTACGACTCGGTTGCGTTGAAGGCGGACGTTGAGCTCGGCGGCACCGATCAGAAATTCAACTTGCTGATGGGGCGCGAGCTGCAACGTGCTTATGGGCAAGAAGCGCAAACCATCCTGACCATGCCGTTGCTGGAAGGGTTGGATGGCGTGAAGAAGATGTCCAAATCGCTGGGCAACTACGTCGGCATCCAGGAAGCGCCGGGGGTTATGTACAACAAGCTGGTTTCGATCCCGGACTCGCTGATGTGGCGGTACTTCGAGCTGCTCAGCTTCCGCTCAATGGAAGAAATTGAAACGTTCAAGGCTGAGGTTGTTGCGGGCGCGAATCCGCGTGACGTCAAAATCAAACTGGCCGAGGAAATCGTCGCGCGCTTCCATGGCGAGGAGGCGGCTGCCAACGCGCACCGCTCTGCTGGCAACCGAATGAAAGAGGGCGAGCTGCCAGATGACTTGCCTGAGGTTGAGGTTGTCTCGGGCGAAGATCTGCCGATCGCTTCCCTCCTTAATAAGGCGGGGCTGGTGAAGAACGCAGCAGGCGCCCGTGATCTGCTGAATGCCGGCAGTGTGCGCATTGATGGCGAAGTTGTTGATCGCACCTTTATATATAAGGTCGGCGCAACGCATGTTTGTCAGGCCGGCAAAAAGGCTTTTGCTCGCGTTACGCTGAAAGCTGAGTAAAAGGTCAAATAATGCCTTGACGGCTTTTCCTGGGTGCTTATAATGCGCACCTCTTCCGGCGCGGAAGGCTCCTAAAAGTTATTTCTAATCAATAGGTTAGGTAGAAATTGAGGGTTGCAAAGCAGAGCGATCTGCGTAGAATGCGCCGGGCTGACAAGGTTGAGGTTCGGTCTTGTTGGTCGGTCGAGTAAGTTGATCGAAAGGCGGTAAATGAGGTGGTTGACAGCGGTTTGAAACGCTGTAGAATTCGCCTCCCGCTGACGAGAGACTGAAGTTGATCTGAAGCGCAAGCGGTTGAGTTTGAAAAGAAATTTTCGAAATCGCTTGACGGAATAAGAGGCTGCTGTAGAATGCGCGCCTCGGTTGAGACGAAAGGCTTAACCAACTGTTCTTTAACAACTGAATCAAGCAATTCGTGTGGGTGCTTGTGAGGTAAGACTGATAGTCACCAGATTATCAGCATCACAAGTAACACTCGTTAATTTGAGAGTTTTTTGCGATTGCTGAGCCAAG